>CAYYED010000025.1:0-11126 GCA_964470785.1 uncultured Candidatus Saccharibacteria bacterium
ATTAAGCAAGAAAAATATGGAAATTTTGGGGTAAATAATTAAGCAAGAAAAATATGGAAATTTTGGGGTAAATAATTAAGCAAGAAAAATAAGGAAATCTTAAGACAAGCAACTAAGCAAGAAAAATATGGAAATCTTGGGGTAAATAATTAAGTAAGAAAAATAAGGAAATCTTGGGGTAAATAATTAAGCAAGGCAAGCAAAAAAATTAAACAAGAAAAGTAAACAAATCTTAAACTAAATAATTAAAGACGAAAGCTCGTTGTAAAGAGTTTGGTTGGTTTTTTGGGCAATCGGAAGAGCGTGGTTTTGTAATTCTTCTCTCCAGCGGGTAATTTTTTTACGCGCCGGAGAAAACTCGGGAATATAGTCAATTGAGCGCATATTGTCTAAAATATCACAGAGCTTTATTAAGCGAATTTTTTCGTCTGCTTGGGCTATTTCTTTAAATTTTTCCGCTTTGTTCACCTTTTTTTCTTCTTCGGTCTCCCTTAAGGGACGAAGCCGGGTTACTCCTTTGACAATCCTTGCCACCTCTAAACCGAAATCTTTTTCAAGCCGCAATTGAGAAACGGATCCATCTTCAAGTACATCGTGCAAAAGAGCAGAGCACAATAAATCAATGTCTTCTATGCCTAATTCTTCTACTAAAATAAGGGTTGTTCGGAGAGGGTGGATATAATAAGAAACCCCGCTGTCCCGGAATTGGCTCATATGCTCCATTTTTGCCAAATCCAAAGCACGAAAACATTTTCTTTGGTTTTCTTTTTCTAAGCTCTGCAAGTAGCGGATAAGTTTATTTTCCTGATAAGTCAGGTTCAAAAATTTGTCTTCCATTTTTCTAAATGATAATATTTTTTCTCCCCTATTTCTTTGGGGAAATGGGTTTGCACCGGCTTTTTGCCCTTAATATCATGGGTATATTGATATCCTTTTCCATAGCCAATTTTCTTCATCAAGCTTGTTACCGCATTGCGAAGATGCAAAGGCACTCCAAAAGAACCCTTTCTTGCGTCTTCTTTGGCTTCCAGTAAAGCCATATAAGAAGCATTGCTTTTGGGCGCGCAGGAAAGATAGGTTACTCCTTGCGCCAAGTTAATCTGCGCCTCGGGCATTCCCACATATTCTACTGCCTGAGCTGTGGCTACGGCCACCTGAATGGCTTGGGGGTCGGCATTTCCTATGTCTTCGGAGGCAAAAATAATCATTCTTCGGGCAATAAAACGAGGACTTTCTCCTGCTTCTATCATCCGCGCCAGCCAATAAAGCGCGCCATTCGGGTCAGAATCCCTCATGCTTTTAATAAATGCAGAGATAATATTATAATGCTCTTCTCCTTTTTTATCATAGCGCAAAGCATGCTCTTTGAGAATCTGGGAAACATCCTGTTCGTTAACTTGTTTCTTTTTTTCACTTTTAAGATGATTGCCAATAAATTCTAAGCCGTTCAGCCCTACGCGGGCGTCTCCGTCAGCAAAATTAATTAGCCGCTCTAATGCTTTGTCAGTAATCTTAAGTCCTGCTTGCCCCAATCCCCTTTCTCTGTCATTAAGAGCATTAACTAATATCTTTTTTAGCGCCTCTCTATCTAAGGGCCGAAGGATATAAACAGCAGAGCGCGATAAAAGCGGAGAAATTACTTCAAAAGAAGGATTTTCTGTTGTCGCGCCGATTAAAATAATTGTCCCCTGCTCTACATGGGGCAGAAGCGCATCTTGCTGGACCTTGTTAAAACGATGTATTTCATCAATAAAAAGAATACTTCTCTGTTTTTGAAACTTTAATCTTTCTCCTGCCTGAACAATGGCTTTTCTCACTTCATTAATACCGGTAGTCACTGCGGAAAATTTTACAAAATGCGCTTTTGTTTTCTGGGCAATAATTCTGGCCAAAGTGGTCTTGCCCGAGCCGGGCGGCCCCCAAAAAATAAGCGAGGTCAAGCTGTCGTTCTGTATAGCTCTTCTAAGGGGACTATTTTCCCCGACCAGCTCGTCTTGCCCGAAAAACTCGGTAAAGTCCCGGGAACGCATTCTTTCAGACAAGGGCGCCCCTTTTCTCAAATGCTCTTCTAAATTTTGGTCAAAAAGATCTTCCATACTAAAGTTCTGATAATTTGTGCAGAATATAAAGAATGGCAGTAATCATCCCGCCAAGATAAAAGGCCCTGCCAAAGAAAGTAACTAATTTTTGATAAGGAAAAAATAAGGTAATAGCAAAAAAAAGGACGCAGGAGAAAAGAAGATAGTTAATTTCTGAATGATTAAAGCCGCCAAGCAATAAAGCAGTTAAGAAAGCAAGCAAGGCAAAGAGAATTGCTATCCTTTTTCCAAAAACAATTCCAAAGGTTTTATCGCCTGCTTGCTTGTCGGCCTGAAGGTCAAGCAAGGTAGAAAAAGCGTGCAGTCCCATAACACAAATGGTAATAAAAATTAATTTCAGAAAACCATTAAAAGAAATAACCCCGAAACTGCCGCCCATCAGGGCAGGGCCTAAAAAATAGAGTAATCCGTTGGAAAAAGAATCAAGGGGAGGCCTTGTCTTTAAGCGCAAAGGAGGGGCAGAATAAAAATAAGAGAAAAACAAAAGCATTGCCATCCCCAATATATTAAGCCAGCTAAAGGTAATCAAAGAACTAATGGCTAAAATCACAATTATCACTGCAGAAACTCTGTTTATAAAAGAATGATATTTGGGCTCCAGTTTGACTCCCTGAACCAGTTGCTTCCTGGGATTGATTTTGTCTGACTCGTAGTCGTGGATATCGTTAATCCCATAAAGAAAAATACAGTAAGGAAAAGACAAAAGCGCTGCCTGAAAAATTGCTAAAGGGGTTAATTCGCCCAAAGCAAAAAAAAGGCCCACTAAAAAAATAAGGGGCTGAATAATCCAAAAAACGGGCCTACTGGTTTTAATTAAAAGTACCAATCTTTCGGCAAAAAACGCTGATAAGTTCTTGTTAAGTGGGTTTGCCATCTTTCTGTTACAAATAATTATTTTTAACCAAAGGGGTTAAGGGTTTTCCGGCGACCCCCTGTCTTTGGCCCATCTGCGGTTTCCGTCCATTATAATGCCGATATGTTGCGGAATCCTCATATTGAAACTCTATTGGCTGCCTTTCCTGAAGTTTAGCCATTATCCAACCTACAGAAAATGCGAAAAGACAAATAAGAAAAATAATGGAAATTAATAATAAGTCATCCCTTTTTTCTTTGACTTTTTCTTTTATTTTTGTTACACTTATCATATTATGGCAAAAACAAAATCTGCTGGTTCAACTAAATTGGGAAGGGATTCAAGGCCCAAATATCTTGGAGTAAAAATTTATGCCGGACAGACGGTCAAGCCGGGCATGGTTATTGTCCGCCAAAGAGGCACCCGATATGTAGCCGGCAAAAATGTAGAACAGGGCAGGGACGACACGCTTTACGCTCAAAAACAAGGAATAGTCCGATTCGCCACAAAAAGAATTAAGCGATTTGACGGCACCCAAAGAATAGCAAAAATTGTTCAGATAGAGGAAAAAACCTCTTAACTCTCAACACCTTCCGGGTTTTTCTCTTCCGGCTCAACAACAACGGTAATCTTGGCCTCTAATTGATGGTCAAGATTTATTTTTATTGGAAACTCGCCTAATTCTTTAATTGGATTTTTCAAAGTTATCTGCTCCTTTTTAACCTCAATTCCTAATTCCCTTAATTTTTTAGCAATTTTCTGGACAGTAACTGCTTCAAAGAGCTGATTTTCTTTTCCTATTTTGACAAAAAAATCCAGTTCTTGACCGTCAAGTCGACTGGCTATTTTTTGCGCTTGGACAAGCTCCTGCTCGGCCTCTCGGATTTTCTCTTTTTTAAGCTCTTCTAACCTTTTCATTTCTTCTTTGGTTGCCGGTTCGGCCAGTTTCTTTGGAAAGAGAAAATTTCTGGCATAACCGTCCTTAACTTGTTTAACCTCGTATTTTTTGCCAATATTTTCTATATCTTTTAAGAGTATGACGCGCATGGCTTAGATGATAATTATTACCTGAAATACCCCATCCCCCTCCTTCCTCCCCCTTCCCTTGGGGAAGGGGGAGGATTAGGTGGGGGAAGGGTTAATTTTTAATCTAAATTTTAAATTCTAAACGCACTTCTGTTTATCGTTTATCGTTTACCTGCCCGCAATGCAAGTATAGCGCTGCAGGCGGGAAAATTGATAATTACCTAGCCCGCTGACTGCTTCAGTGGTCGGCTTAGGGCCTATCCCGTTGATCGCTTCAGTGGTCGGCCTAGGAAAATTGAAAATTGTTTTAGGTTATGATTTGGGATTTAGGATTTAGGATCTATTACCTTAATATCTCCACCGCTCTATCTAGCTGCGGATCTCTGCCTTCTATATAATCCTCTTCTGTCATTTTTACTTCTATATCCGGCGTAAGCCCTCTTTCTTGAATCAATTCTCCATTAGGAGTAAGCCAATGGGCTACCGTTACTTTTAATAAAGCTCCTCCCCTTAAATCCACCGGTTCTTGGACCGAACCTTTTCCAAAACTCTGCTCTCCTATTAATTTTACATCATTTCTATTGTCTCTTAAAGCAGCGGCAAGGATTTCTGCGCCGGAGGCCGTCCCTTGATTAATTAAAACTACTGCGGGATATTTGAGAAACATTTCATTTCCCACGGCTAAATATTCCCTTGATTCTCCTTCGCTAAATTGTTCAATAGTAACAATTTTCCCTTTTTCTATAAACCATCCGGCAAGTTTCTGTGCTTCTTGTAGTAATCCGCCCGGATTGCTGCGCAAGTCAAGAATAATGCTTTCTGCCGGACTATTTTTTATTTCCTGGGCAATCTTTTTAAAATCAGTATTGAGCGTGCCTGAAAACTGATAAATAACAACCCTGGCAATATTGCCTTCTATTAATTCCCATCTGGTATTAGGAATATTAATAATATCTCTAATTATCGTAAAGTCCCTGGACTCTTCCCAGCCCTCTCTTAAAATGGATAAGATTACTGCTGCCCCTTTTTCCCCGCGGATAAGTTTTACCGCCTCTTCTATGGTTATTCCTCTTGCATGGGTCTCATCTATTTTAATTATCTTATCTCCAGGCAAAAGTCCTGCTTTCTTGGCCGGAGTATTTTCTAAGGGAGCGACTACCGTCAGCTCTCCTTCTTTTATGCCTATCTCCATTCCCACGCCCTCAAAAGAACCGGCAATATCATCCTTAAAAATTTTACTGTCTTCCGGTGTAAAAAAAGTGGTATAAGGGTCTTTTAATCCCCTTGTCAATCCTTCGGCTGCTCCATAAATTAATTTTTGATAATCAATTTCTCCGGCATATTTTTCTTCTATTTTATTCCAAATATCCCAAAGCAAGCTAATATCTACTTCTGCCGGCAATCCTTCGGGAGGGGCGGGAATCTGAAGGTTGCCCTGATAAAAACCAAAATTATAGACAAAAAATGTCCACGCTCCAATGACAATAATAAAAGGCAGAGTTTTTATTAAAGATAATTTATTCATTTTGAGAAGATAAGGTGAAAAAATTAATAATCAGACGGATAATTCTTTGAAAAAAATATTTTAACTGCAGCCATCCAAAGATTAACATTCCAATAAAAGCCAGCAACAAGCTTGCTAACCTAAAAATTAGGCTGAAAGTGACTCCTCCTGCCAACCCCAATCCTAATAACTGAAACAAATATGCTTGGCTTATTTCAAAAACACCTAAAGCCGCGGGGAGGGGCACTGCATAAGATATGTCTGTTATACTCCTTATAGCAAATAATTTAGTAATTTCCAAGCGAATACCCATAAAATATATTGTTAGCCAGCAAGCCGTTAAAATAAAGCAAATTTCTAACACTCCTAACAAGAATACCTTAACAACTCTTTTTTTAGAATGCCGAAAAAACCTTTTCATTTCCTGTTCTATTTCCATAATATTTTCCGTGTTCTTTTTAATAAAATTTAATCTATTCAAATATAACTTCTCAACAAGAGTAATTAATAATCCTCTTTTTTCAGAAATCTTTTTTGCTTCTTTGATAGCCGTCCAGAACAAAAATACAATAACAAAAAACAACCCGAAAGAAATAATTCCTACCAGCCAAGATAAGTTTAAATAAAACAGAATAAAAAATATTCCAATAAAAAAATAAATGCTGGAGATAAGAAAAAAAATCATCCTGTCTATAATCACCGAACTGATTAATCTATTGGCGGAAAACCCTGGTTCTCTGCTTAAAAGCAGGATTTTGACCGGCTCGCCGCCAAAAAAAGCAGAAGGCGTCAGGTAACTAATGCTGTGGCCCGCCCACCTTGCTAAGAACATTTTCCATATTCGCGGCCGGGGCTTATTTCTTTCGGTCAAAATTACCGCCCATTTCCAAGTTCCTACTAATATAGTCCCGCCAAATAATGCTAAAAATATTAACAAAAATTCTCTCTTTTTCAATAAAAAAAACGCTTCTGATACCTGTGTCAAGCCAACGTTTTTAATAGTAAAAATAAAAAGACCTGCTCCAAGACAGAACAAAAAAAATAAAATAATGCCTTTACGCATACAAAAAATGAATTAAATAAATATCTATTTACTGCCTGTTGCCAAAATCAGTAACAATGTTTTTCCTATATTTTGCTATTTTTTCTCTTAACTCCTTATTCTCTTTTTTTAGCCCCACCATTTTCAATTCCCTGCCCACCATTGATTTAACCATTTTTTCCAGTTCTTCTGCTTTTTTTTGAAGCTCTTTGGTTCTTTCTTCCACCTGTCTTTCCAGATCTTGCGCCAATTCTTCCAGTTCTCTGGTGCGCGCTTTCACTTTAATTTCAAGCACGCTCTTGGCTGTTTCTAATTCTTTTTTAATTTCTTTTAATTCTAAAAGCTCTTGCTCTTGTAATTCTTGTTTTTGATTATTGTTTTTCATTTTTTTATCCTATACATATTATACATATTTATAGATTTTTGTGTAGAGGTTATCCTATTTTTAAAAGAGGCCGAAAACATATTATAAAATTATAAAATCAGCAAAAACCCGCAGGGGCGCAACCCCGGCGGGTTTTTGTATACGCTTATTCACGCGCCAAATCGAACGCTCGGGCGGACAAAAAGGAAGGGAGGTGGAGAAAATGAATTTTTGCTCGCCTTCGCTTTTTGCTACCGCCGAATTTCACACCAACAAAGTTGGCACACCGTCTTTTAGTTCTACGGATTCGGATTAACAACTCTACCCATAAACAAAATACTTCCGCTAGCTTTTCTCGGCCCATTCGGGGTCAGGCCCTGCACCCTGCACAACTGCGCAACTTGCCCTTAATTAAAGCAAGCTTGATAGAGGCCCGCCCTCCATCAAAAAAAACAGAGGGCGGGCCTCTGTTCAGCTTGGGAACTTCCGAAGTTCCCAGTCCTTGCAAGCTGTGCGAGCCCTGGGCTCGCACACGGGCACCATATAAAAATAAAATGTGCCTCCACCAGGACTCGAACCTGGAACTGCCGGCTTAAAAGGCCGTTACTCTACCAATTGAGTTATGGAGGCAAACCTCGCCCTCTGGACGAGTAACTCTACAGCTTACGAGTTACAATTAAATCTCTGTTATTAGTTATATTAGTGGCTATATGTCAACGGACATGGACCCCATCCCCCTCCTTCCTCCCCCTTCCCTTGGGGAAGGGGGAGGATAAGGGTGGGGGAAGGAAAAACAGGGCGCACCGATTTCATTTGGCCAATAACCTCTGTTTTTAAAACAAAATTTCTAAACAGAATTTAAAAATTTTGAAAATTGCCTAGCCCGCTGATCGCTCCAGCGGTCAGCCTAGGGAAAATTGAAAATTGAAAATTACTTTTATATTCCCTCTTTTTTCAGTTTCTCTAATAATTCTTTTTGTTTTCTGGTAAGTTTTTTGGGTGTCTTTAGTTGTATTTTAATATAAAGATTGCCTCTTCCATAGCCGGAAAATTTAGGAACGCCTTTTCCGGAAATTCTAAACATATTTCCTGCCGAAGTACCGGCCGGAATTTTAAGATATGCCGGCTTTTCTGTTCCTAATGTTGGAATCTCTACTTTATCTCCTAAAACTGCTTGGGAAAAAGAAATATTTACTACTGTATAAAGGTCATCTCCTTTTCTTTGAAATATCGGGTGGCTTTTTACAAAAATTCTTACATATAGATCCCCTTCTTTACCCCCTCTCCTTCCGGCATTGCCTTGTCCTGAAAATCTTAAAATTTGCCCGGAATCCACGCCTGCAGGAATAAAAGCATTAATCTTCTGTTCTTGTTTAATCCTTCCTTCTCCGTGGCAGACATTACACGGTTTTTCCGGTGAACTCCCCTCGCCTTTGCAAGTGGGACAATCTACATAATGGGTAATCGTTCCAAAAATCGTTCTTTTCATCTTCTGCACTTGCCCAACTCCTCGGCAAGTAGGACACTCTTTAATTTTAGTTCCCGGTTCTGCTCCGCTGGCATTGCATCGGGAACATTTTACATATTTATAAAGGGAAAAATTTTTATCCTGCATGGAAAGCGTTTCTTCCAATCCTATCTCTATATCCACCTGAATATCCTCTCCTCCTCTGGCATTTTTGCCTGATGTTCTTTGTCTGAACCCTCCCCCAAAAAACTGGTCAAATATGTCTCCTAAATTATCCGGTCCGGCTCCGCCAAATTCAAAATCAAAATCTTCATCTCCTCCTCCTTGTCCTGCCTGCCTCCAAAAAGAGCTAAAGTCAAAACCGGAAAAACCGCCTGCCCCGGATTGCGCCCCTTCAAAGGTGGTTCCGTATCTGTCGTACTGCTCTCTTTTATTTTTGTCAGAAAGCACCCGATATGCCTCGCTTATCTTATTGAATTCCGCAGCACTACCTCCTTTGTCAGGGTGATATTTGTGAGCCAAACGGCGATATGCCTTCCTTATTTCCTCTTGCGAGGCATTAGAAGAGACCCCTAATGTTTTATAATAATCCTCCATAATAAAATAAAATTTTCAATTTACGAATTTTCAATTTTCAATCAATGACTCAATGATCCAATTTTCAATTAAAAATTGAAAAATTGAAAATTTATTGAAAATTGGTCATTGAAAATTGAAAATTAACTCTCTTCCAATTCTCCTTCCTCGGGCTTGTCCGCGTCATCATCCCCGCTTTCCTGCTGACCGCCTTCCTGCTGTTGAGTTCCCTCTTTCTCTTTTTGTTCGCCTTGTTGGGCTTTATAAATCTCTGCTCCTGCTTTTTGAGCGGTCTGGGATAAATCCTGTGACTTATTTTTTATCTCTTCTATATTATCGCTTTCTTTGGCTTTCTTCAATGACTCTAACTTTTCATTTAGTTCTTTTGTTAATTCCGGAGAAATTCTTTCCTTATTTTCGTTAAGCGTTCTTTGGACGGAATAGATCAAAACCTCTGCCTGATTTTTAACTTCAACAAGTTCTTTTTTCTTTTTATCTTCTTCAACATGGGCTTCCGCTTCTTTTTTCATCCGCTCCACCTCTTCTTTAGAAACTCCGCAAGAGCCCTCAATTTTAATTGACTGCTCTTTGCCTGTACCCTTGTCCTTGGCTGAAACCTGCATAATTCCGTTAGCATCGATTTCAAACATAACTTCAACTTGGGGAACTCCCCTCGGTGCCGGAGGAATGCCGTCTAAAATAAATCTGCCAAGCGACTTGTTGTCTCCGGCCATTGTCCTTTCTCCTTGTAAAACATGAATTTCCACTGATGTCTGGCTGTCAGCAGCAGTAGAAAAAACCTGATTTTTAGAAGTAGGTATCGTGGTATTCTTAGGAATCAAAACGGTATTTACTCCGCCAAGGGTCTCTATGCCCAAAGACAAGGGAGTAACATCCAAAAGAAGCACGTCTTTCATTTCTCCTTGCAAAATTCCTGCTTGGATAGCCGCTCCTATGGCGACAACTTCATCAGGATTAATGTCTTTCCTTGGCTCTTTTCCAAGAAAGTTTTTTACTTCTTCCTGTATTTTAGGCATTCTTGTCTGTCCTCCCACTAAAACCACTTCCTCAATGTCTTTGGCTTCGAGTTTTGCTTCTTTAAGGGTCTTTTTTGTTAAATCAATAGATCGGTCAATGTACTCTTTCACCATTTCTTCAAGCTGTGCCCGAGTAAACCGATAATTAAGATGCTTTGGGCCGGAAGCATCAGAAGTAATAAAAGGTAGATTAATTTCTGTTTCTAAGGCAGTGGAGAGCTCTATCTTAGCTCTCTCTCCCGCTTCTTTGAGCCGCTGTAAGGCAAGCTTGTCTTTGGCAAGGTCAATCCCTTGGTCTTTTTTAAATTGTTCTACCAGCCAATTAATAATTTTTTGGTCAAAATCATCACCCCCAAGATGGGTGTCTCCATTAGTTGCCTTAACCTCAACCGTGTCTTCACCAACATCTAAAATAGAGATATCAAAAGTTCCTCCGCCAAAATCATAAACCACGATTTGATGGTCCTTTTTTTTCGTTAAACCGTATGCCAAAGCAGCAGCCGTGGGTTCATTGATTACTCTTCTTACCTTAAACCCGGCAACTTCTCCGGCAACTTTGGTGGCTTTTCTTTGGGAATCATCAAAATATGCCGGACAAGTAATAATCGCTTCTTCAATTTTTTCTCCCAACCGGTCCTCGGCATCATTTTTCATTTTTTGCAAAATCATTGCTGAAATTTCAAACGGATGATACCATTTTTCTCCTGCCTTAATCTGCACTCCTTGATCTTCTGCTTTTCTGATTTGGTATGGCAAATTTTTAATATCTTCCTGTACTGTGGAATCAGAAAAATTCCGGCCCATTAAACGTTTGGCAGAAAAAATTGTATTCTCCGGATTAGTAATTTGCTGTCTTTTAGATAAAACGCCTACTAATCTTTCTTTATTATTAGTGATAGCAACAACCGAAGGAGTAGTCCTTGCTCCTTCTTTGTTCTCTATAATCTGCGGCTCGCCGTCAATAATAGCGGCCATTGCCGAATTGGTTGTTCCAAGGTCAATTCCTAATATCTTTGACATGGTGTTAATAAATTAATTGTTAAAAGTTGTAGTTCTCTATAAATTTAAATAGTAACATTTATTCTTCGAGCTTGTCGAGAAGTACATTAGGAAATGTTCTCGATAGACCTGTCCTGAGCTTGTCGAAGGACTCGAAC
>CAYYED010000026.1:0-9843 GCA_964470785.1 uncultured Candidatus Saccharibacteria bacterium
AACGGGGTAATTACATCTGCCATTCTCTGACAATCTTGAATTTCCAGTAGCCTCGATGTTCTTTAATTGCGGTTCTAAACTCGCGTATGGCCGAGAGCCAAACTGGACGAGCACCGCCTAAAGCGGTGTTTTTCCGTTTATTACAGGGCAAATCAAGCGGTTCGAACCCGCTTTTTTTGTCGTCCGACCCCAGACTGACTTTTTTCATCGGCAACAGGCAGTTTTCCAAGTTAATACGCAGTTTTCGGTCAATTAACAAGAGGTTCGAACCTAAGGTGTTTAATATCTCTCTTTTTCTCTGCAGGTTGCCGTTTTCAAAAGCCAGTTTGGCGTTCTTAGCAAAAATTAATGCTTCCTCGGCTCGTTCCAGCCAAGCATCCACTCGTTTGTCCGTGTCTTTTAACAATTCCTGCAGTTTTATCTTTTTCTGCACCAGCTTTGATTTTTTATCTTTGAACTGCTGTTCGGTTATTTCATTGCCGGCTCGCATATCTATTAGGTTGTCTATCTTTTTCAAGCATTCTTGATATTCTTGCTGTTGATTTTTTAAAATATCGTCCCGGCTGTCGGCTTCTTTGTGGTTTTCATTCTTTAACCAATCCATTTCCCTTTAATTACTCAGACCTCACAAAGAGTAATTAATATAAATTGTTGGTTTCCCGGCTCTGACGAAAAAGAGCTCGTAACTGATTACCACGATTGTGATAATCAATTACGAGCTCTTGAGCAAGGAATACCGTTCAGGTCTACCTTGTAAGGTAGAAAGTATTAACTTGTTATTTTTAGTATAGCAAAGTTTTAAAAAAGCAACAATGGGGATAATTTTTTATTGGATATAATCTGATATAGTTAAAATATCCAATAACTATATTTAACTTCTATTTACTAATTGGCTATAATTGGATATAGTTAATATATCCAATAAATATATGGCTAATAATAACAATCTCGATCAAAGATTAGCTAATGTTTCGGCTGATATTTGGTCAAAAATAACAAAAATTGATGAATTAAAAGGACAATGGATTGCAGGGGCAAAACTAAGTCCTCAAGTTTTAGGTCGTCTTAAACGATCTGTTTTGATTACTTCAACAGGCGCCTCTACTCGTATTGAGGGGGCTAAACTGTCGGATGAAGATATTGAGAAGATGATGAGGGGCATTGATATTCAGAAATTTACCGATAGAGACAAGCAAGAGGTTAAGGGATATTATGAGCTTCTTGAGAATATTTTTGATTCTTGGAAATCGCTTAAATTTTCGGAAAATTCTATAAAGCATTTTCATAAAGAATTATTGAAGTATGTTGAGAAAAATCAGCGTCACAGAGGGGAGTATAAGAAAAATGAGAATCAGGTTGAAATGATTGATCAGGCCGGCAAATCAATCGGGGTGCTTTTTGATACTACACCAGCTTACTTAACTCCCAAACAGATGCAGGAGTTAGTTGAGTGGACGCAAGAAGCTATTGCTGAAAAAAAGTATCATCCACTACTTATAGTGGGGAGTTTCCTGGTTGAATTTTTGCAAATCCATCCGTTTGAAGACGGCAATGGCCGGCTTAGTCGTGTTCTTACAAATTTACTCTTATTGAAAGAGGGATATTTGTATATGCCTTATATTTCCCACGAGAAATTAGTTGAAGACAACAATCCAGACTATTATATGGCCTTAAGAAAAAGCCAGAAGAGTTTCAAAACAAAAAAAGAAGACATAACCTCTTGGCTGGATTTCTTTTTGACTATGTTTTTAAAGCAATCGGAAATGGCTGTTGAGTTATTGTTAAAGGAAAATATTGAAAAACTACTTTCAACCAAACAATTGGAAGTTTGGCAATACCTACAAAAAGTTGATGAAACTACAACAGGTGAGATTATAAAGAAGACTAAAATTGCCAGACCTACCGTTAAACAGGCCCTTGATAAGCTTTTACGACTCAAGAAGATTGAGCGTATTGGTCTTGGCCGAAGCACTCGATATAGAAAAATCGGCTGATTTATCATTAATTAAAACAAGCTAATTCTAAAAAATATGGACATCACAATTTTTTTAGCCAGATTTTTAGGAGGTTTTTATCTAATTTTTGGATTGCTTTTTATCATCACCAAACAATTGGGCAAAACTATAGAGATGACCGAAAACAAAGCTTTTGTCATCTCAACGGGTTATATCTCATTGCTTTTGGGCCTGGCCACCGTGGTTTTGCATAATGTTTGGGTTTGGGATTGGAAAGTGGCTATTACCATTCTCGGCTGGTCAACATTAATTAAAGGTATTCTTAAAATCGGCTGGCCTGAATTTATCCATAAGCAAGCCCAGCATTTCAAAGCTCATCAGATAATTGAAGCCATTATGTTGCTTGTTTTGGGCGGGTGGTTGTTTTGGATGAGTTTTTAAATTGGATGAGTTTTTAAAATGGTTAGAGTTTGATATAATATCATTGGAATAGTGAGAGTCGGTATTTTTCGGCTTTGGTAGGGGACAGACTTTGCGCAATAAGTCCGCCATCCGCCTTAGTGCGGTGGATTTACCCGAAAGGGCAAAGGGTGCGGTGAAAAGCAATACTGGTTTACGGATATACCGAGAGTGCTATTCCAACAAAAAACTCCTGTTTGATTAGGAGTTTTTTGTTTATAAACGGGCTTATTGCATTTGCCATTCTCTCACAATCTTGAATTTCCAGTAGCCGCGATGTTCTTTAATGGCGGTTCTAAACTCGCGTATGGCGGTGAGTACTTTGAGATCAATTCAAAAAAACAGAGAGGCGTTGAAGACCCCCCCTTTTTTTTCCTGACCCCTTTTTTCAACTTTTGTTGAATATACCGTGGATCGTTTGTTATATTTGTTTTGCCATTTGGTATCATATTTGGTATAATTTATACTGTAAGTAAGGTTTAAACTAACATATAGACTACAATATGAAAAAAGGTGATTATATTTCAACAATTTTGCGCTCAAAACAAACGGTATTGTCGGTTAAAGACATAATGTTGCTTTGGGGGGAGCCTACATCTGACGCGGCCAGAGTGAGAATAAATTATTACGCCAAAAGCGGAGATCTTTATCGTATTCGTAGGGGTTTTTACGCTAAAGATAAAAATTACGATAAATTAGAATTAGCGACAAAAATATTTACACCCTCTTATGTGAGTTTTGAAACAGTGCTTGGACAGGCTGGTGTGACTTTTCAATACTATGGCCAAATTTTTATAGCCTCGCATATTACCAGAGAAATAAAAGCTGATGGACAGATATATGCTTATCGTAAAATCAAAGATAGTATTTTAACCAATCATTTGGGGATTGAGAACAAAGATAATTACTCAATTGCTTCGGCTGAACGCGCTTTTTTGGATGTTGTGTATCTAAATACAGATTATCACTTTGATAATTTATCAATCTTAAATTGGGATAAAGTTTTTAAAATTCTTACCATTTATGGCGGCAACAAAAGAATGGAAAAAGCGGTTAAAAAATATTACGAAGCAAAAAAAGCCCAAGATTAATTAAATAAAAATTATGGCACTTGATAAAACAGTTCACAAAAATATTTTAATTAAAATTCTTAAAGATATTTATGGGGATTCCTCCCTTGGCCCTATTTTGGGATTTAAAGGAGGCACGGCGGTTTATCTTTTCTATAATCTCAAGCGATTTTCGGTTGATCTTGATTTTGATTTACTTAATAAGGAAAAAGAAGATTATGTTTTTGAGCGGATAAAAAAGATTTTAGAAAATTATGGCACACTTAAACAGGCCGAGAAAAAAAGATTTAATTTAATCTATGTTTTGTCTTATAGCGGAAAAACGCGGGATGGACAGAATATTAAAGTGGAAATTAATTGCAGAGAGTTTGGATCAAAATATGAAGTGAAAGCATATTTTGGCATCTCTATGCGAGTTATGGTTCAGGAAGATATGTTTGCCCATAAGCTTTGTGCTATGTATGAGCGTATTGGTAAAACGAATCGTGATATTTTTGATGTTTGGTATTTTTTACAAAACGAGTGGCCTGTTAATAAGAAAATTGTAGAAGATCGCACGGGTATGAATTTTAAAGAGTTTCTCCAAAAATGTATTGGTTTATTGGAAGAGATGAGCGATCAAAATATTCTTTCTGGCATGGGCGAGCTTCTGGATAACAAGCAAAAAGATTGGGTTCGGGCAAAGTTAAAATCAGAAACCATCTTTTTATTAAAACTTCGCCTAGATAGCGAGAAATAAATGCTTAGAAAAGAAAGAAAAGGGAAAGAAAAGGGGTCGGGAGCATTTTTTATTTCCATAGACATGGTAAAATCAACTAATATCTAGAACAAACAGAATAGATATTGCCGTAAACCTACCACGCAATAAATCGTGCCAATGCACGGGTACAGATATTTGATAAAAGACAGCATTAAATCTTGCCAAAAATAATCGTAATTCTTTTTATAATCGGTTGACTCCAGGAGTCAACCGGACCTTTTCTTTTGGTTGTGTTTTGACCTTGTTTCTTGGAAATGATAAGCTATAATAATTTCACTTTAACTTTCAAAAATTAAAGGATCTCTTGCTAAAAAATAATAAATATTTTCAATTTTATGGCTTCTGAGAATAAAATAAAAAGAGTTGAAAAAAGAGATGGCCGAATTGTTAAATTTGACCAAAAGAAAATAACTAATGCTGTTTTAAAAGCAATGGAATTGGCAGAAGAGGGAGATATTAAAAAGGATTCTCAACGTGTTTCAGATAAGGTTGTTAGAGAATTAAACAAAAAAAGCTTTTCAAAAGACACTCCCAATATTGAGGAAATTCAGGACAAGGTGGAGGAAACATTAATTTTGATGGACTTTCCCCAAACAGCTAAAAGATATATTCTTTATCGCCAAGAGAGAGCTAAGATTAGAGAAAAAAAGAAAGCCATTTCTAAGAAAGTAAGAGATCTTGTTGAAAAAAGCAGAAAATACTTTCAGAATTCTCTTGGTGAATTCATATATTTTAGAACTTATTCTAGATGGAAAGACGAGGAAGGAAGAAGAGAAACATGGATTGAGACAGTAGAAAGATACATATCTTTTATGGAAGAAAAGCTTGGCAAAAAACTTTCAAAAAAGGAATACAAAGAAATTAAAGAAGCCGTTTTAAACTTTAGGGCTATGCCGTCAATGAGGCTTGTTTGGTCTTCAGGAAGGGCTATCAGAGCTACTAATGTTGCTGCTTATAATTGTTCTTTCATAGCCCCTACTAAAATTTCTGACTTTGCCGAAATTATGTACATATCAATGTGCGGGGGCGGAGTTGGTTTTTCTGTTGAAAATCAAAATGTTCAAAGATTGCCCATAGTGAAACGCCAAACAGGAAAAGTTTTAAAAACCTATACAATTGAAGATAGTAAAGAAGGATGGGGAGATGCTCTGACCAAGGGATTGAAAATCTGGTATTCTGGAAAGGATATCGAATTTGATTTTTCAAAAATTAGGCCAGCTGGAAGTAGGTTAAAAAAAATGGGCGGAAGAAGTTCAGGTCCCGGTCCTTTAAAATCTCTTCTTGAATTTACGAGAAAAAAAGTTTTAGAAAATCAAGGCAGAAGATTAAGCAGCATAGACGTCCACGACATTATATGCAAAATAGGGAGAATAGTTGAAATGGGGGGAGTTAGAAGAAGTGCCTTAATATCTTTATCTGATCTGGGAGATGAGGGTATGAGAACGGCTAAAACGGGTCATTACTATATTACCGATCCTCAGCGTTCAATGGCAAACAATTCAGCTGTTTACAATGAAAAGCCCAAAGCCATTGAATTTATGAAAGAGTGGCTCTCTTTGGCTCAGAGCGGTTCGGGAGAAAGAGGAATTTTTAATAGGGGAGGATTAAAGAGCCAATTGCCAAAACGCCGCTGGAAAGTTTTTAAAAAGGGGTGGCAAAGATCAGGCCTTAATCCTTGTGGAGAAATTGTTTTGAGAAGCAAGTCTTTTTGTAATTTAACGGAAGTTATAGCAAGACCTCAAGACACAGAGGAAACCTTAATGGAGAAGATAAGGATAGCTACCATTTTAGGGACTTATCAGGCCAGCCTTACGGACTTTCCTTATCTTTCTAAAGAGTGGAAAGAAAATTGCGAAGAGGAAAGATTGTTGGGTGTTTCAATTACAGGCCAGTGGGATTGTCCTGCTGTTAGAGATTCAAAGATATTTGAAAAGTTAAAGAAGAAAGCTATTGAAGTTAATAAAATATATGCCAGAAGGTTCGGCATTAAGCCGGCTTTGGCGATAACTTCCATAAAGCCCTCCGGGACGGTTTCTCAATTAGTAAATGCTGCTGCTGGAATGCATCCAAGGTATGCTCCATATTATATAAGAAGGGTTAGGATATCCGCTACTGATCCCTTGTTTCATATGCTCAAAGAACAAAAAGTGCCTTATTATCCTGAGGTTGGACAAACAGAAGCTAATGCAACTACTTACGTTCTTGAGTTTCCTGTTAAATCGCCAAAGGATGCTGTTTATAGAAATGATATGACAGCCATAGAACAGCTTGAATATTGGAAAATGGTTAAAAGGGACTATACCGAACATAACCCTTCCAATACTGTTTTAGTAGGCAGTGACGAATGGATTAAGGTTGCTAATTGGCTTTATGAAAATTGGAGTATTTTGGGTGGTCTTACTTTTTTACCAAGAGAAAATCATATTTATGCTCTTGCTCCTTTTGAAGAAATAGACAAAAAAAGATATCAGGAAATGGTTTCTAATTTTCCTAAGATTGATTACTCTCAAATATTGGCCTATGAAAAGAATGATGAAACATCTGGAGGGCCTTCCGGGTGCGATGGAGCGGTTTGCCAAATAAAAGACCATTAAACGATCTCTTAAGATCACCTATTTTCAAAAATGATTTATCTTTTTACAGGCGATGGAAAAGGCAAGACAACGGCAGCTCTGGGAACTGCCTTAAGGGCTGTTGGGGCTTCAAAAAAAATTCTTTTTATCCAGTTTCTTAAAACCCCAAACTCTTCTGAAAATAATTCAGTAAAAGAAATTAAAGGATTTGATATTAAGTCATTTGGCAGATCGGGATTTTTTTTGCCAAAAGAAATTCTAAAAGATAATCCAAGTATTAAAGGGTTTGGCATAAAACCTTTTACAAAAAAAGACAAATACCTTGCAAAGGAAGGGTTAGAATTCTTTAAAGAAAATTTCAAAGATTACGATCTTTTTGTTTTAGATGAAATTTGCTGTGTTTTGAATTTTGGATTAGTTAATAAGTTGAATTTTCTGAGATTAATTAAAGAAAGGGGCTGCCAAAAGGATATAATTTTAACAGGTCGTAATTGTCCAAAAGAAATAGAAAAATTTTCAGACCTTGTTACGGAGATGAAAAACGTTAAGCATTATTATCAGAAAGGTCAAAAAGCAAAAAAGGGAATTGACTTTTAAATGAAAAAAGTAATTTTAATCTTTCTTTTTTTGGTGATTCTTTTCACTCTACCTCTTTTTTTAAGTGAAAATGATTTTTTAAAAGATAAAAATGGCAAAGCAACCTTAATTATTGACAAAGGAGAAGGTGAAGAAAAAGTTTTTGAAAGAGAGATAAAGGAGAATATGACTGTTTTTGATTTTTTAAAAGAAACGGAATTAGAGATAGAGTATAAGGAATATGACTTTGGTGTTTTTGTCCAATCTATTGATGGTTTAAAAAATAATGAAGAAGGAAAAAATTGGCTTTATTATGTAAATGATAAACAGCCCCAAATGGGGTCAGATCAAAGACCTGTTTTCCCGGGCGATGAAATAAGGTGGAAATATGAAAAACCTAATTGGTAAAAAAGAAATCTTAATATTTTTTGTTTTAGCTTTAATTGGCATTGCCTCAAGGATTTTTCCTCATCCGCCTAATTTTACTTCTGTGGCTGCTGTTTCAATAATTGGAGGTTTTTACCTTTCAAGAAAAAAGGCAATAATTTTACCTCTTTTGGTTATGTTTTTGAGTGATTTTTTTATTGGCCATTATCAACCAATCTTAATGGCTTTTGTTTACTTAAGTTTTCTTTCAATAACTTTTCTGCCTTTGTTTTTTAAGAGAAAAAGGAAGTGGAGGTTTGTTTTATCAAGCTCTTTTTTGGGAGCAGTTTTATTTTTTTTAATTACTAATTTTGCTGTCTTTGCTTTTAGCCCATGGTACGAAAAAACTCTTTTTGGCCTAATTCAGTGCTATACTTTAGCATTGCCGTTTTTTAGAAATACTCTTTTCTCAACTCTAATTTATTCAACTACTCTATTTGCTTTTTGCCAATCAGTAATTTTATTTAAAAAAGATTTTAATTCCTTTCATTTTGGAAGAAAAACCACAACTATTTCCCAGACCCTAAGTTCCTCAAATTTCTAAGTGTAAACAATAACCTTATTTTTTCTTTGGACTTTGGGTTTTTAAATATTTAAATTATTATTGTGAGAAAAAGAGAATCTTTTTAATCAAATTCTTTCTACCTTTAGATTTTTAGATTAAGTGCTTGTGACATCATAGAAACTATATTGAGTAGCGAGGCGAGGTAAATATATATTGTTATATTATTTTAAACATGGCGCATAAAGATATTCATTTTTTTTGTTTAAACTTGGTTTTAATATCACTCACGATGCAGAGCAGGCAAAAACGAGAGGGTAAATCCGTGGGGAGTGAAGTGTTACCAATGTACCCATCCAGTACATTTTCTTGACATTTATTCTTTATTAGTTTAAAGTATAAACAGTTTTTTGAAAATATAAAGGAGGAAACTATGAAGATCAAAGAAATGACGGAGCAGGAAATTGCGGACTATTATCTGATTTGGTTCAAGAAATCTCCTATAAACCGGCAGGTTGAAGAATTTTTTAGAAAGGCTCTTCACATTAAATCAGGGCAAGGAGAAGATGTTTTAGCTCTCAGAATGGAGAAAATTCAAGAAAGCATTAGGCCAATTGTGGCAAAGGCTTTTGCGGTGGCCGTAAAACAAGGAAATTTATCTATAAGCCCCATTAAACTTATGGGAGATGAGGGGGTTAAAGAGCACATAAAGCAATTTGGTAACTTTTTAGGCCTGCCTCCATTTGAAACTCTGCCTCTGGATGAACAAGAGAGCATAGTTTCTTCAGTTAAGAGGCAATTTTTTTCTATGAATGTTGGAAATAACATTACTGTTGGCAACATTGTCCAAGATATTGATAAGGCGATTGAAATTGCCGGGCAATTGAAGGTTAGTTTTCAAGATATGCTTTCTGATAAAGAATTAATCAAACTGTATTTTCGTCAACGATTTAATAAAGAAGATTTTTTAAGGAAAAGTAAAGAACAATCCGAAAGATTTATTTTGACAATGACAAACTCGATAATGAGCCAATTAGAATTAATGCCAGCCACACCCAACCTTCCTCTCTCTCATCCAGGGTATGCTAAAGCTATGCGCCAGATAGAGAGGAGAAAAAAGTTAGTGCTTTATCAAACTAAGAGGAGAGCTAAAAAATTACGGCGGATAAGCAACCGCTCTATTCGACTTTTAGCTAAAGAGATTTATTAGATGAACCAAGCCAGCCATTAGGGCTGGCTTTATTTTGATTTATATGTATTTTACTAATATGAATTATTGACATTTAGCAAGCAGTTTGGTAAACTATAAATAGCACAAAATATCTAAAGGAGGGTTGAAATGAAAAAACTGTTGGCAGGAACGTTGGTGTTGACGTTTGTTTTAAGTATTGTGGTAGCGACTTTTGCAAATGGAATAATCGTCGGAGGCCAAGAGATTCAAGAACAAAAAGGATTATATAACGAGGTTCCTGAAATTCAAATCTCTGTTTTTGGAAGACAAATCAATGCAATTAGTTCTCAA
>CAYYED010000027.1:0-2461 GCA_964470785.1 uncultured Candidatus Saccharibacteria bacterium
AAACGGGGTCAGGAGCCTTTTTTCTGTTCCTCCCTTTTTTTCCGATCAGAAGATATAATTTTAGAAAAAATTTTTGGCAAAAGTTATATTGAATACAGAAAAAAATAAAACTCAAGATTTAATATTATGAGAAAAAAGATTATAGTAAACGATAAAATGCAGAAAAATTATGTTTACTATTTAACAGAACCCGAAGGCAAAAATTTTTATTTTGAGTTTAATCCTGAATTAACTCCCAAAGAGATGCTTGAGCTTGGTGTTTTTGGCGGTAAGTATATGACAGATACTAAAAAGGAATTTCCCAAAGCTTGGTTTAAAAAAGCAAAGCTCTGTTCTCAAAGACACGACCCAGAGTTAAACTATTTTAAAATTAATGCTTCAAAATCTTTATCTTATTGGCGTAAGAAGGGTTGGATTTACAAAGAAGATCCAAGAGGATGGTTTCAGTGGTACTGCCGTTATTATCTTGGCAGAAGAATTTCAAAAGAAGATGAACGTCAAATTAAAAGATGGAAAGCTTTTAAGAGACATAGGGGAGCAGTTGTTAAAAACTGCAAGCCAAAAGATTTAAAGTGCCGAATCAAACAAAGACAAGCTTTGCTTCATTGGGCTTATGATTCTAAAAAGATTTAAAGGCATTGTTTTTTAAATAATATTGCTATTATTAAATAATATGTCGGAATATAATCCAAAAAGAAGCGCATCATATAACTACGGGGGAAAGTAGCGGAAGCTTAGCAGGTTAAAAATTGATTTGTTTGTAAAGCGTCCTCGCTGTTTTTATATTGATAATAAGCTTGGAATAAAACGTCCGCCGATTCCATCTTTTTTGCCCTTGTTAAAATAAAAATTTTAAAATTATTTAATTTGCGGAGCTAAATTATTACCTTAAAGGTAATTTTTTAATTTGACTTTTTATATTATTTCTATATAATGAAACACATCTTTCTGATTTTAGCACTATGGTAAAAGATAAAGAGTTGGAGAAAAAAAGAGACATACTTCAGCGGTATGCCTTTGAGTTTATGCTTCAAATGGTGGTGATTATAGGCGGCCCGGCTTTTTTGGCTGCTTATTTTGGCAAGAAAATCGGTTTAGAGAAGGGAACTCATCCTAAGACAATGATAATCTTTATGCTTTTGGCCATTGTTTTTTCCTGGACGATAATTTTGATTAAGTTTTTTAAGTTTAACAAAGAGATGAAAGAAGCGGATAAAGATATTAAAAAGAAAAAATGAATTTTCTGCAGATTATACAACCAAATCCTCATTTAGAGCCAGCTGTTCTGTTTAAAATAGCAGGTTTTTCTGTTACCAATTCAATGCTTTTGACTTGGTTGGTTGTCTTAATAATTCTTGGCTTTTCTTTTTATCTAAAAAGAAAAGCTGAAGTAAGAGCAGTCAAGAAAATTCAGCTTGCTTTTGAAATAGTAGTAGAACAAATTATTGGACTGTTAAATCAGATAACCCAAAGCGAGGAGCGTTCCAAAAAGCTGTTTCCAATTGTAGGCAGCATTTTTTTATTTTTTGTTCTAACAAACACTATTGCCTTAATTCCCGGAATAGGGGCTATTGAATATAGAGAATATTCGTTGTTTAGAGTCCCTACTACTGATTTTAACACCACTCTGGCTTTGGCAGTATTGGTTGTTTTGTTGGCTCAATTTGTAAGTTTAAAAAATAGGGGATTTTTAGGCCACTTAGGAGAATATTTTAAATTTAAGGATGTTTTTTTAGGATTTAAGCAAGGCGTCAGCCAAGGATTTTTGTCTTTGATTAATTTTGCTATGGGTTTGTTGGATATTATGGGGGAGCTGGCAAAAGTGATTTCCCTTTCTTTGCGTTTGTTTGGCAATATGTTTGCCGGAGAGGTTTTAATGGTTGTAACGATGAATTTTCTTGCCTTTGTAGCTCCTTCTTTTTTAGTGGCCCAAACCCTTTTAATAGGAGTGCTACAAGCCATGGTTTTTTCTGTATTGAGCGCTGTTTATTTAAATTTGTCATTTAATAATAATTAACTTAAAAAAAGTATGGAAAACTTAGACCCACAAGCAGCCCAATATCTTGCCAAGGGCATTGCCACTATTTCTATGTTTGGCTCTGCTGTCGGCGAGGGGTATTTGATAGGAAAGGCGCTTGAAGCGATAGGCAGAAACCCCGAGATTTCAGGCAAGATTTTTCCGATGATGATTTTGGGAGCGGCTTTAACAGAGACCTCCGCTATCTACGCTTTGGTCATAGCTTTAATCATTTAATAAGATGAGTTTTTTAGACCCTATTGTTGAAAATCTAGGAGTGAACTGGAAGCTTTTTCTGGCCCAATTAATCAATTTTGGGATAGTTTTCTTTTTGATTAGCAAATACGCTTTTGGGCCTATCCAAAAGGCATTGGGCGAGAGGGAGAAAAAGATTAAAAAAGGACTGGAGGATGCCAAAAAGGCAGAAACAGAGATAGAAATGGC
>CAYYED010000028.1:0-26146 GCA_964470785.1 uncultured Candidatus Saccharibacteria bacterium
TAAATATAGAGAATATTCTTCGCTCTAATAATCCTGAAAGACAACTCAATTTAGGTTATAGTATTATTAGGCGAGAAGGAATACTTGTTAAAAGCGTGAAGGGGCTTAAAGTAGAAGATCAAATAGATATTCAAGTTTCTGACGGAACTATTAAATCAAAGGTCAAGAACATAAATAATAAATAAAAATATGGCAGAAAAAGAAATAAAAAAAACAGACATTAGCCAGAGCTTAAAGGAGCTCGCCGAAATAGTTGATTGGTTTGAGCAACAGGAAGATATTGACGTTGAAAAAGGATTAGAAAAAGTAAAGAAAGCGGCTACACTTATAAAAAACAGCAAAGGCAGGTTAGCAGAAATAGAGAATGAGTTTGAAGAAATAAAAAAAGAGATTGGAGTTGAAAAGGGGAATGATGAAGATGAGGCCTATACTTATCCGGAGTAAGAAAAATGGGGTCAGCTTTATTTTTAAACAAAGTCCTAAGGCAGGGTATTTCTGTACCACATAAGGGTAAGGGACAAAAAATGTGGCACGGGGCAAGCGGGGGATAGGTTTGATAAAAATTGGGGCGGCGTTGTATAATAAATATATTATAGTAAAATAGAATAATTAACTTTTGATAATTATGACCAAAAACATAAGACGATGCTTTAATAAAGGAATTTCTACTCCTCTTGCTTTGGGAATAATTGCTATTATTTCGGCTATAGCTGGAATATTAATTTGGTATTCAGCATCTAACATAGAACCGTATATTGAATTTAAAGAAAGTCAAAAAACCAATTTACCGGAAGATGAGATGGTGGATTGGAAGACGTATACTGATCAGGAACATGGTTTTAGTTTGCCTTATCCTCAAGGATGGGATTTTTACCAATTTGGAGGAGAGAACAGTTTAATGTTTGCCCCTCGGGAGATAGTTGATTCAATAAAGAAAACGTCCGGAGAAATTGGGGGAGGTAAATTTTTTACTATTATGGTTCATTACTACGATCAGGAAAAATACGAGAACGAACTCCAACCGCTTCTAATAACTAGCGATGAAGCAATTTCCGCAGAAAGCTTGGGGGAGATTGTTATTGATGATATTTCTGGGCAAGCTTATCTTAGAGAATACCTGATAGACCTTCCCGGTTTTTCCAAGGGCGATATTTCCCTAACCTATGTTATTCCTTATAGAAATGGATACTTATCCTTTGAATTAGCTGATAACCAATACCGTCAAATCTTTGAGGAAATGATTGATTTGATAAAATTAAATCTTAACTAATTTCAATTTTTAGAATTAGTGCTTTAAAAAAGGACTTAATTCTAAGAAGATAGGGATTAACTCTATTTTTACATAAATCTCTTGGGGGAAAATTAATTGGAAAAATATAGTCAAGAAGAACAAGGCGATACTCAATTTTCTACGATCGTAGAAAGTTGAGTACAGGCGCAGAGCAAGGCGCAGTGCAAGGCATAGAATAAAAAACCAAAAGCGGAAAGATTAATTGAAAAACAAAACCCGAGAATTCTCTCGGGTTTTGCTATGTAGGGGAAGAAGAGTTTATTTGGGCAGGTTTAAAAGTATTTTAGTAAGTGTCGGATACTGGGTGGCTAATTTATATTTAAAAAGTTTAGTTAAAATCAAAAGATCGGTTATTTCGGACCGAATGCTTTCAGGGCCAATAAAAATTTCTTTGGTTTCTGAAATTAAATTTTTTGCATAATTGTTTAACACCTCATAGTCTGCTTTATTTTTTATATATTTAATAATTTTTTCGAATTCATTTCGCTCCAACCATATTCCTTTGCATACTCCGCAAACATCAATTTCAATATCTGAATCGCCATAATTTATTTTATAGAGCGGAATTTCGCACCGAGGGCAGAACTTAATATCTTTTTCAGCTTTAAACTTTACACTATCCTTCCATAAATCAAATTTAAACCAATCCAAACTTTTGTCTTTCAATTCAACATCTACCCATATTGCATCCTGGGCCTTTTTATCTTTAGCAAGACGCAGTTCGTTCCGCTCAAACCAAAGGCCATCGCAGGAAGGACAGCGGTCGATAACCACATCGCCAATTTTTATTTTTTCTGATAATTTTTTGGTTTTGCATTTTGGACAATTCATGTTTTTAAACTTTTAATTATAAAAACCTTGATTCTCGCTTCGCTCGAATTAAGAACCTTTCGCTCCGCTCAAGAACCTTTAAATTAAAGTGGTTAGCAAATATCCTTTAATTATTATAATAGATTTCATCCTCTATATCAGTTATATCATAAAAATTTAATAAGCGGTAGAGTAGAAAAATATGTTAAAATAAATAATAAATGCGGGCAAGCAAAGATTATAATTTATTTACAATTATATCTTTTTGCCTGATAATTATATTTATGGAAAAATATTTCACCAAACAAGGATTGCAAAAATTTAAAAAAGAGTTGGACTATTTGGAAAAAGTAAAAAGAAAGGAAGTGATTGAAAAAATTAAATATGCAGCAGACCAGGGCGATTTGAGCGAGAACGCGGGTTATACTACGGCCAAAGAAGAACAATCCTTTATTGAAAGCAGAATAAAAGAATTAAAAGAAATTGTTGCACAAGCGCAAGTAATTCATGGTTCATCCAATGGAAAGGTTGAGCCCGGCTCAATCATTTATTTAGAATCCAAAGAAGGCAAGGAAAAATATCAAATTGTCGCCTCCGAGGAGGCAGATATTTTGGCAGGCAAAGTTTCCTCCCAATCACCTTTTGGCCGGTCGTTTTTGGGAAAAAAGCAGGGCGATGTTGTGGAAATAAATGTTCCGGCCGGAAAAAAGAAATATAAGATTATTAAGGTGGTATGAGCCAAAAAACCGGAGAAAAGAAAAGTTTTTTTTCTAAAGTCATAAGCGTAGTTTCCAAAATTCCTAAGGGCCAGTTTTTAACTTACCAACAAGTGGCAAAATATGCCGGCTCTCCCGGGGCAGTACGCGCAGTGGGCAATATTTTGGCAAAAAATAAAAGGCCAGATATTCCTTGCCATAGAGTGATCAAATCAAATTTTTGCGCAGGCGGATTTCGTGGCCAAAAAGAAGATTCTTGGGATAAGGCCGCTTATTTGCTTAAGGAAGGAGATATAGGGGTGATCCCTACTGATACTATTTATGGTGTAGTGGGCTCTGCCTTGAATAAAAAGACGGTAGAGAAGATATATAGGTTGCGCAAGCGTGGCTTGCAAAGACCAATGATTGTTTTAATATCCTCTCAAAGCGAACTTAAAGGATTTGGCATAAAGCTTAATGCCGGACAAAAGAAAATTTTAAAAAAGTTTTGGCCCGGGAAAGTCAGTATTATTTTAAATTGTCCTTCTGCCAAATTTTCTTATCTCCACAGGAATACTAAAACTCTTGCCTTTAGAGTGCCAGCTAAAAAGGAAATTTTAGAGCTTTTAAAAATTACCGGACCTTTGGTAGCGCCCAGCGCCAATTGGGAAAATTATCCTCCATCCACTACCATTGTCAATGCAAGAAAATATTTTGGGGATAAGGTTTTTTACCTTGACAGAGGAAGAATTAAAAGTGAGCCCTCGTCTTTGATTAGGATTGACGGCAACAAAATTGAGAGATTGCGCGGAAGAGCAAAGCCATTGTATAATAAATAAAAATTATGGGTTTGGTTAAAACAATTTTCTTTGCTTTATTTTTGCTGGTTTTATTAATTTTTGTCCTGTTTTCCGTAGTGTATTTTTATCACTTTAGGCGATTTGGCTTGCCCAAAGATCAGAACGCCAAAAGATTGCTTAATATTTTTTTAATTGGTGGAATTATTTTAATAATTATTTCTTTAGGTTCGTTAATCCTCAATTTAATATGATTAAGATTAAACCGGGAGAAGAAGTAAAAATTTTAAAAAGAAGACACCCCTTTGTTTTAATAATAGAACTTATCCCGATAGCCATTTTTTTTCTGATATTTGTTGTTGCCATTATTTATTTCTTTTTTTCTTCTTTATTTTGGCCGGAAGCACTATTAAATTTTCATCCGGCACTCGAGAATTTTAATTTGTGTTATGCAGCAATCTTTTTCCTTTCCTTGGGCCTTATTTTCTGCTGGATGATTGGTTTTCTGATAACTATTCATTATTACCTTGATTGTTGGGTAATTACCGACCGAAGAACCATTCACGCGGAATTAAGAGGGTTTTTTAGTCGGATTTATTCAAGTGTTTATCATGATAAAATACAGGATGTTACCATAGACACTCAGGGGCTTTTTGCCACACTGCTTCATTACGGCGATATCCACGTTCAAACAGCCGGGGGCTTTAGAGAATTTGCTTGCAAACAGATACCCGACCCTTATCATACTAAAGACACGCTTTTAGACGCAAAGAAAGATTATGTAAAAAGCTTAAGAGGTTAATGGCTATATTATGCCAAATACCCCATCCCCTCTCCTTTCTCCTCCTTCCCCAAGGGAAGGGGGAGGATAAAGAAGGGGGTCATTTGGCCAATAACCGTAATTATATTTATTTCTAAAAGGCCGAAAAGTTTTTCGGGCTTTTTATTTTATGTTAAGATAGAAGAAGGACCTGCCTCGCTGACGCTTGGCAGAACCTTGAATGCTTGCTTTCAGCAAGCCATGTCGTTGTTGTCATTGCGAGGCCGTCCCTCCTCGTCATTGCGAGGCCGTTAGGCCGAAGCAATCTATCTGTGAGATTGTTTCGCGTGAGATTGCTTTGTCGTTCCCTTCGATCTCTCCTCTCAATGACGGGGTACATAGGGATTGCTTCCTGCCACGCCTGCCACGCGGGCTTGCGGTCGCAACGACATATGAGTCATCGTCATAAGGTAAAAAACCTTGTTTAAGAAATATGACCAAAGAGGGCTGGTATAAAATTATTATTGTTTTTTTTATTTTTGCTTTTTTTAATGCTTTTGTAGCAGCTTTTTGGCTTTGGCAGGAATGGCAAGGATTTGAGCCGGATGTGTATTATTATGTTCCCCCAGATAGGTCATTTATTTATAGTTCCCGGGAAATAGGAAAATTTGGTTTTGAAAAATATATTGAAGACAAGGTGACAAGTGAAAGAGCTCGCTTAATTCAAGAAGAAAAGAGTTTTATTGATTTAGATCTTGAGGATATGGAGCTTAGTTTATACCGGCAGGGAGAGAAGCACAAAACTTTTCCTGTTTTAAGTAAAGGAAAAGAAGGCAGCTGGTGGGAAACAGCTCCCGGAGTATATTTTGTTGGAGATAAAGTAGTTTATTATTATGTCGCTCGCGCCGATATCTGGGTGCCTTATGCGGTACAATTTTATGGCAACTTTTTTATTCATGGCTGGCCTTATTATTCCGGAGGCAGAGATTTGCCCAAAGGACCTTCTTCGGGGTGCATAAGATTGGACACCGATGATGCTACCGTAGTTTATGAGTTTGCCCAAAGAGGTATGCCAGTTTTGGTTTTTGACGAAAAACCTATTTCTAACTTGCCGGCTCTAATATCCCAACAAGAAAAAATTTCTTCTTTGGAAGTATTAAGCGAGGCATTAATGGCTGCTGATTTAGACACCGGAGAAGTGCTTTTAGACAAAAAGATAAAAAAAGAATTTTATGCAGGTCCTTTAGTGGAGGCAATGATGGCTTTGGCTGCCAGTGAAATTGTTAATTTAAAGCATACCATTGTTGCCCGGGAATGGATGTTTTCAGAAATAGGCGAAAATATTATTAAACCAGGCAAAAGTTACCAAGGATATGAGCTCATTGACCTATTGCTGCAAAAAAATTCCAAGGAAGCAGCACTAACTTTAGCCCGCTTTTTTACTCCTGATCTTTTTGTTATTGCTATGAATACTAAAGCCAAAGCCATTGGCATGGACAATACTCAATTTGTCGACATTACCGGCGCCTCTCAAGAAAACATTACAACACTTTATGACGCTGCAAGAATGATGCGTTATATCCACCAGTATCGCGGTTTTATTTTTGAAACTAACAAAGAACTGAAAGGTCCGAGCCTGGGCGGAACAGAATCACTTTTTGCTTTTTTAAAAATGAAGACACCGGATAATGCTTCCAGAAATATTTTCATTGCCATTGCCGATTCTCCTGTTCTTACCCAAGATTTTGAGACCGTTTTATTCTGGCTTGAGGATAATTTAGGATTAAAAAAATAGAGGTTGGGCTTCTATTTTTTTTAGCAAGAGGTTTTTACGGGAGCGGGGGATAATGAGAGCGTGTCGTTAGAAAAGTAAATTTTTGTTAAAATGTAATTATGGGAGAGAATGGTAAGAAAAATTGGTCGGGTTATGTGACCAAACACAGCGATGCTCTGGATTTAGAGCAAGGAATTTTTACTTGGAAAGACCCGAAGAGAATTGCGCAATCATTAAAGAAATCGTCAGAAGAAAGCACCCGGCGCAAAGGCACGCCTTTTCAGTCGGCAATGTCTATGCTTAATTTCTATATCAACCGCGCCGGAAAGAGTTTAGACCCAGAACAACGCCGAATTTTAGAACAAGCCAAAGAAAAATTGCGCTTACTTTTCGGGAAAAAAGGATAGAGGTCAGGTCTCTGTTTTTTTGCTCAAAATCGTGCCAAATTAAAATAATGCGTTGGGAGCCCGCGCCGGCAGTGGGCTCACAGCGGCGGCGAGAGGGGGACTGTCCCCCTTAAATAAATGGTTATATTTATTAGGGTAAAATTTGAAAATAGAAAGGAAAAAATAGAAAGAATTGATAAAGAAAATTATATTGTCTATACAAAGGAGCTGCCAGTTAAAGGTAGGGCGAATAAGGCAGTGATTAAAATACTTGCTAAATATTTTAAAAAAGATTGTTCAAAAATTAAAATTATTTCCGGCAAAAACAGCAGAAAAAAAGTTATTGAAATTATTTAACATTAGTTTATAAAAAAAACTAAAATTATTACCGGTATCGGGTTGGGTGCTCTTGATTTTAAGACATTTCAGGCGTTGGCTTTAATGCTTTCCGAGGAAACTGCTATCGGTGAATTTCTGAAGCGGTAAATGATACGAGAAGAATTGTTAGGGAAGCGGAAAAATGTCCCATTAATAAACAGTTTTTGATATGAAAATTCTTCTTATTATGCTAATAGCCCTTATAGCGCTGTTTATAATCGGCTTTTTTATATTTGAACCCGGGCCAAGAATTGATACAGAACAGTTTTTAAATACGGAAACAGATTTGGATTCGGAAAACCCTATTTTTTTCTATGAAGCTGTTTCTCAAGATGCGATAACGGATGATAAGGATTTATCTGAAAAAATAGGCCAAATGATTATGCTCGGATTCAGGGGCGCGGAAATTTCCCGGGACTCTTATGTTGTTAAGGTTTTAAAAGAAGTTAAGCCGGGCGGAGTTATTTTATATGATTATGATGTTCCTTCTCAAACTTTTCCCAGAAATATTTTAAATCCTTTGCAAACAAAAAACTTGATTGCTCATTTGCAAGAATATTCTTCAATCCCTCTTTTTATTGGGGTTGATGCGGAAGGAGGAGAAGTACATCGGCTTAAAGAAGAGTACGGTTTTTCTTTTGTCCCGGGCGCAGAACAGCTTGCAAGGCTTGATGATGTGAAAATAACCCAAAAAATAGCCGAAGAGCTTGCCAAAGAATTAGCAGAACTCGGCTTTAATATAAATTTTGCACCCGTAATTGACCTTAATATTAATCCCAACAACCCCGTAATCGGAGCACTCGGGCGTTCTTTTTCTTCTGACCCGGAAAGAGTATTTCAGCAAGGAAATGCTTTTATTAAAGGTCATGATTCGCAGAATATTATTACTGCTATTAAGCATTTTCCCGGTCACGGGAGTTCTTTTAAGGACAGCCATTTAGGAACGGTGGATATAACTGAAACATATGAACAAGCAGAGATTGTTCCTTATCAGAAATTAATTGCTCAAGGGTTTGGAGGCATGGTTATGGTTGCTCATGTGATTAATAAAGAGGTTGACCCTGATTTTCCCGCTACGCTGTCTCCGGCTTTTATCACCGGCATTTTAAGGGAAGAGCTGGGATTTGAGGGGGTGGTAGTTTCCGATGATATGCATATGGGAGCAATTATTAACCATTATGATTTTAAAGAGGCAATAGTTAGGGCGGTCCAAGCAGGAGTAGATCTTTTGTTAATTTCCAATAATGTCCAAGATTATGATAAAGACGCTGCTTATAAGGCGCGTGATGCTCTCTTGCAAGCAGTTGAACAAGGAAAAATTTCTGAACAAAGGATTAATCAGTCCTATATCCGCATTATGGAATTAAAACATAAGATTAAATTATGAAAAAACAGAAAAGGCATAAAAATAAGCAGAGAAAGTTTATTCAAGCATTATTGCCGGGTATTTTTATTGTGGCGGCATTGGGAATGATAATTATTTTGACGGAACTAAAGACAACAGAGCCAAAAATAGTAATTAAAGAATTGGAAACAATAACCAGGGAAACGGGTGAAGTAGAAGAATTGCAAGAACAAGAACAAGAACAAGACGCAAAAGAGCCAACAAAAGAAAGGCAAGAAGAAATTTCCAAAAAAGAGGATACAATTAAAGAAAAAGATACAGAAAGCAAGACACAAGAAAAGAGCTTAAAACAAATAGTTTATGGTTTTATTGGCGCTCCCTATGAGTTGGGTCCTTTGGGAGAGGGAGAGGGCGAAAAAATTTATCGCACCGATGTTTTTGATTGCACCACTCTTGTTCTCGTAAGCGCTTCCAAGTTTTTTTCTAACGGAGCTTCTCCGGAAGAGATTATGAAAAAGGCCAATTATTATCCTTCAGAAGAGGTTTCTTATGAAACCAGATTGCATTTTTCTTCTTATCGCAATCAGGTCTCTCCGTTTTTTAAAGATATTACCGAACAAGTAGGAGGGGAGAAAACAGAAGAAAAAACGGTAGTTTTAAATAAAAACAGGGGCGAGGAGGGAAGGATTATTAATATTGATTGGGAGAAAGAAATTATTTTGAAGTATATAAAGAAGGAAAATGTTTCCGGAATTATTTCTCAAATACCTCCAGAGGCAGGGGTTGCCTTTATCATAGATGGAGATGAAGAAATAGGCCTGGACATAAGGCATGAAGGGTTTTTATTTGACAGAGAAAACTTGGTTCACGCTTCTGAAAAAAAGAAAAAGGTGACCGAAGATAATTTTTTGGAGCTCTTGGAAAAAAGCGGTTACAGCGGAGTTATTTTTTTTGAAATAAAAAGGTTGTTTTAAAAAAAATTTTTTGGTATAATAAAAAATAATTATTTAAGAAATAAAAACTATGAATAAAGTAATTGTCGTCGGTCTGATTGTTCTAATAATTATTATTGTTGGAATCTATTTTTTAATTAAAGACGCCGGAGAAAAAGAAGATGAGGATAATGGTTTAAACGTTTATGATGCGGGAGGAGTTAAGGTAGAGGTTTTAAAAAAAGGTTCGGGAGTTGAAGCAAAAAAAGGCGATACGGTAGAGGTTCATTACACGGGGTGGCTTGAAGATGGTGAAAAGTTTGATTCCAGCGTTGACAAGGGAGATCCCTTTAGTTTTGTAATAGGCGCGGGACAGGTAATTCCGGGCTGGGACCTCGGCATAGAGGGCATAAAAACAGGGGAAAAAAGGCGCTTGACCATACCGCCAGCGCTTGCTTACGGAGAAGGCGGGGTTCCGGGCGCTATTCCCGGAAATGCCATACTTATCTTTGAAGTTGAATTATTAAAGATTAAATAACCCTTGCTATTAGCGAAAGACAAATCAAAAACGCCGCTTAACGGCGTTTTTGATTTTAAGCAAAGGAAAGATAATTTAATATTCTTCGCATTTTATTTGATAGAATGCCTGCGGGTGGTCGCAAGAAGGGCATATTTCCGGGGGAGTGGCTCCAAAGTGCATATAACCGCATTCTCTACAAAACCACCACACTTCTTTATCTTTTCTAAATATTGTTCCTGCCTCTAATTGCTGTAAAAGTTTTTTAAATCTTTCTTCGTGGTGCTCTTCTGCTTTGGCAATTGCCCTTAATCGCCGGGCAATTCTTGGATAACCCTCTTGTTCAGCAGTGTCGGCAAATTCAGGATACATTTGCGCGTATTCGTGATTTTCACCCGCAATAGCTGATTTTAAGTTTTCCGCGGTGGTTCCATAAATTATTGGAGCTTCGGCTTCTACCGTGACCTGGTCTAAATTATCTTTATTTTCTTTTTTTAATTCTTGAATATGCTCAAATATTCTTTTAGCATGTGTTTTTTCGTTTTCTGCAGTAATTTGAAAGATTTCTCCGATTTGTTCATATCCTTCTTTCCTGGCTATTTTAGCGTAAAAGTCATAGCGATTTCTTACTTGGCTTTCACCGATAAAGGCCTTGGTTAAGTTCTCAATAGTTTTTTTCATAATTTATTTATACTATTTTAATTATTCCTAATTGTATTTTACCGTTAATAAATATTTTAGTCAACAATTGACTAAGTAGATAAAATAAGACGATGGGGCCTTTTTTTAAAGAGGTTTCTTTTTTTTAATGCAATTTATAACTTCTTTTAAAAAACTCCTTTTTAAGTTACAATAATTATACATTGGAAAAGGTCGTATTGTAAAAATAATAAAAAATTATGAAAAACGATAAAAAGAAAGCATCGGCTCCAATATATATTTCCATCGCACTTTTATTTTTAGTTCTTGTTGCCGGAGGCATATTGTTGTTTACGTATTGGCCCGGACAGGAAAACGGCAATGGTTTTACGTCCTCTCCCGAAGGAAAAGGAATTGCTTATAAGGACTTGGTAGTAATGGAAAACATTAAGCAAAATCAAATTATAAAATCACCGCTTTTAGTAACGGGAAAAGCGCGGGGGACTTGGTTTTTTGAAGGGGACTTTCCGATAAAGCTTTTAGATGAAAGCGGAGAAGTGTTGGCAATAGTTCCGGCACAGGCGCAGGGAGAGTGGATGACAGAGGATTTCGTGTCTTTTGAAGCAATATTAGAGTTTGATATTCCTGCCGCAAACACGGGGTTCTTGGTTTTAGAAAAGAACAATCCTTCGGGATTGCCCGAACATGCGGACGAATTTCAAATACCAATAAGATTTAAAATTATAGAAGATGCCTTGGAAGAAGAAAGTTCGGGAGAAGAGATAAATTATACTGCCGAAGAAATGTCAAAAGAAATCGCCTTTAATTTTATTACCACCAAGGCATTGACATATGTTTTTGACGGAGAAAACTTAGAGTTTGTAGAGAGCCGAGCCATGGACTTAGTTGATTGCGAGCAGTGTTACGAATTTGAGTTTGCCTTTGAGTCCCGGCAGGCCGGGTATGGAGACAGGACAGGAGAAATACTGGCGCAAGTGATTACTCCTCATACTATTGCAATAAACGTAGAAAACGGACAATTGACCAAGGCAATTACTGATGAGAAATACGATGAGATTAATGAGGAGTTTTTAGAATAGAATATTCCCTTGTGCGCCCGAAGGGCGTGCATGGGGGAGTAAATTATAATAAGAAAAAAGTAAGACGCTTCTTAATCGTGAGAAGCGTCTTTGTTTTGGGCGTTTATTGTTCCTTCTTTATCCTTAAGAGGATGGAGGCCAAAACTGATAAGTTGGCTCATAAATTCACCCGTGGTTTCGTTCTCGAAATTGACATATTTCATGGGTATGATAAGGATCCAGCCAGAAATGGGGAGAGGCGCGTTAGGGAAGGTAATTTTACCCTTTAATACGCCGCCTTCTTTAAAGGTTTCAGTAAGTATTGCCATAACTTCTATTCTTTCACTAAGATGGACTCTGACTGTCCTGGGGACACGAGTCGTCTTTCGGGCAGTAGTTGAGTTGGGAGAAAGCTTGCGCCAAATTTTTTGGACAGGATGCAGTGCCCATGCCCCATAACCAATGCCGAGAGTAATGGTAATAGTTAGGGCAATGCTGATAACCTGATGATATTCCGGAGAGATGAAAGGAAATCTCTCTAACAGAGAAATCCAAGTGTTTAGGTTTGCGGAAAGGAACACTTTGATTCCCCAATACATTAGGTAAAGAGGAACCATTATTCCTAAGCCGACAAAGAATGCTTTTATTGGGTTGGGCGGTTTTATCTTTGCGAACCGCTTAGCCGTTGGCGCGAAGTTTTGCCTTATTGACTTGAGTTTTTGTTTAACCCACCCAATTATAGACATTGTTCACCTCCTCTATTATAGATTTGTTAATGTTCAACAGGTTAATCTTAAGGAATAAACATAAGTTTGTCAAATTTCTGTTCGGGAACTTCCGAAGTTCCCAAACAAAGAAAGGGGGTTATTTCACAATTCTCCATTCTATTTTTTTCTCATCTCCGGCGAACTCTAGCCACTCTCCATCGGGATTAATGACATACCATTTCTTTTTCATTTCCGACCAAACCATTGGATAGTCGTCGTAAAACGGCTTTTTCACGATTTCTTTGGGCTTGAGCCGGTCCAGTTCCAGCCATTTTTTGAACACGGTTTCAATAGCATAATCCAGATTTCTTGAATTTGCCCACTGGGAAACAATCTCTATGGCTTGTTTGGCTTTTTTAACACTGCCGGCGAGATCTAATAAATCCTTGGCCGGTTTGGTGTAGCGGGAATAAACTATTTTTCTTTTCCGGGCGTTTTGTTTGAGCTCTTCTAAGTCAACGCCTTTAGTTTGAAAGTAGTGAGTAATGACTTGGCGAATTGCGGTTTCTTTTTTTAATTCTTCAAAATATTTTAATTTATTTTTTAAAAGATATTCTTCAATTTTTTGGGCAATGCTTTTACCAACTCCGGGAACTTTTTCAATGCCTTTTAATCCCTCTTGTTTGTAAAATTCTTTAATATCTTGCTCTAAATTATTTAAAGATAAAGCCGCTTTACGATATGCTTTGGGCTTATAAGCCACGCCTTTAATTTCCAAAAGTCCGGCGATTTCATTAAGTATTTGGGCAATTTTTTTGTTTTTAGATAAGGCCATAATATAAAAGCGAAAAGCTATAATATAATTTTCAATTTACTAATTTACAATTTACGAATGAATTTAACAATTTCTCAATTTCCTAATTTACAATTGAAAATTTAAAAATTGAAAATTGATTGAAAATTGAGAATTGAAAATTGAAAATTTTATATGCTTTCTTTTAGCATATTCCCATTTTTGTTCCTGGTCAATATGGTTTTAGTTGACTTGTGGCGAGTTTTTGGTAAGGTTGGATTAGGACATTAACATATTTATAACAGATGATTAGAAACATTGAAGCGCCGAAAGGTGAAAGATTGAAAAACAAAGATATAAGGAGGAATTTATGGCAAGCGCGAAAGGCAGGTTAGAAGTGATCGCCGGATGTATGTTTTCGGGCAAGACCGAGGAGCTTCTACGCCGCATAGAGCGGGAGAGAATTGCCAAGAAAAAAGTTCTCTTGCTTAAGCCGGAGAACGAAAATAGATATTCTCAAGAGAAAGTGGTTACCCATAAAGGATATAGTTTGCCTTGTATAAGAATACCACTAAAAATCAATTATATTGACCTTGAAAAAATGCTCCGTCTTGACCTCATTGAGGCCCAAGTTATCGGCTTTGATGACGCTCAATTTTTTGACAGGGATTTTTTTCCTTTTTTATGTGAAATGCTTATTTTAAAAGGAAAGCGCGTCATTGTCGCGGGATTAGATCTTGATTTTAAGAGGATTCCGTTTGGTCCAATGCCGGTACTTTTGGCTTTTGCCGATGAGGTATTGAAGCTCACAGCGGTTTGTGTAAAATGTGGAAAACCCGCCGTTTGCACACAGCGCATAGTAAAAGGACAACCTGCTTCGCTTGACGGGCCTTTAGTGCAAGTGGGCGGATTAGATAACTACGAAGCCCGATGTCGCGATTGCTATGTGGACCCTTCTTAAGCCGGTCCGAAGGAATAATCGCACGAAACTGTTTATTAAGCACTATACAGCGATAGCTATTCTGGGGGAGGACTATGTCTTTCCCCCGCTTTTTTCCCGACTCTGCCAAGTTTTTATTTGACAAAGGTCCATTTTTATTATATTATTTCTATAATCTTAAGAGAAAGGAGGCGTTCTTTTACAATGGAAAAAGGACTTGGCGTATTATATTCGAAACAAGTAGCCATAGAGTGGCTAAGATTTCAACTCTTGGAGAACGGGAAGTCCTATAAGGATATGGCTAAAGTTATGAAGGTCACAAAACAGGCAGTTCGGGGTTACTGTATAACATATGACATTAATATCAGTAAGAGAACTGCCCGCTGGTATGCCAAAAGATTAGGCGCTCCTGTCTTAGAAAATGCTGTCTGGATAATGGAACAAAAAAGAGAAGGCCAGATAGGAATTAATAGATTAGCTAAAAGATTAGGCTTTTCTAGAGAGACCCTTCGGGAGCAGATTATAAGATTGGGACTTGACCCAGAGGATTTTCAAGATAAACCAAAGAGGTCAAAAAAGCCACGGATTACCATGCTTTGTATGAATTGCGGACGGCCGGTGACCAGAAGGATTGATCAAATAGAAGGCAAACGTTTTATTTTTTGCAGCCAATCTTGTCGATCAAGTTGGCTGGGCAGAGAATACGGCTTTGGTCGAAAGCCAGTATCAAATAAAGCAATGTGGGGGCCTGAACAGGATAAATTTATTCGGGCCAATTGGGAGGAGATGAGCGACGAAGAAATGGCCTCTAAACTTGGATTTACCGAGGGGATAGTAGCTCACTATAGGCGATCCTTAAAGCTATTTCACAAGAGTGGGCGTAGACCAAAAAAATAGGACTTCACTTCTTTAGAAGTGAGGTCCTTTTATCTTTTGTTTAAAGAAAATTATCTTTGACAGTTTAGGGGATTGAGGCAAAAAGAACAGGAATTAAATTGACTCTTTTTTTTGAGGGCAATTTATGATAATCTGAAAGAATATGCTTCATCGGGTTTTTATTGCTATAAATTTTCCAGAGGATGTTAAAAAAATGCTTTTGGAGTTTTCCAAAAAATATTCTTTTCTTCCGGCTCGGTGGATGGGTAAAGAGAATATTCACATTACTTTGAATTTTTTAGGCAACTTAGACGACAATCAGCTTCTGGAGACCATTGAGACAACAAAAAAAGTGTCTGTTTTGCACAGGCCTTTTTTAGTCAAACTTGACAAAGCTTGCTACGGACCGCCAAAGAAATTTCCTCCTCGTATGGTTTGGTTGACGATTGATAAAAGCGAACCCCTTTTTTCCCTCCAAAATGATCTGGAAAACAGTTTATTTAATTTGCCCAGCTATCAGTATAAAATAAAGGAAAGAAGAGGTTTTTCTCCCCATATTACTTTGGCCAGGATTAAAAGTTTTGAATTCAGGCGGCTCGGCAGGGGACCGGAAATAGAGGAAGATATGAATTTAAGTTTTGAAGTTGATTCTATTGAAGTAATGGAAAGCCATCCCAAGAAAACCGGAGCAGAATATACAATATTAGAAAGTGTTCCATTATGAGTATTATCTTTATTATTTTCAACACCTTAGGCGGTTTAGCTATCTTTCTTTATGGCCTTTTTATTCTAAGTACAGGTTTTAAGAAAATTTTTTTTCAGAAGCTGAAAAAGATTTTAGAGAAGTTGACTGATAATCCTGTTAAGGGGGCGGGGTTGGGCGCTTTTATAACTTCGGTAATTCAAAGTTCAAGTATTACAGTGGTTACTTTGATTGGTCTTTTAAATGCCGGACTCTTGAACTTGAACCAGGCAATAGGAGTGATGTTGGGTGCGGAAATTGGTACCACTATTACTGCACAGCTGGTTGCTTTTAAAATCGGAATCTATTATTTCCCATTTATTACAATAGGATTTATCCTTTGGTTTTTTTCCAAGACAAAAAAGTTTCAATACTTAGGTCAAATAATTTTTGGCTTTGGAATTTTATTTTTAGGAATGGCCACTATGTCTCAAGGGGCAAAACTCTTAAAAGATATGCCCTTTTTTATTGATATGCTCGTTAGCTTTGGCCAATTTGTGCCTTTAGGAATTTTAGCCGGAGCTTTATTTACTGCCCTTATTCAATCAAGTTCAGCTACAACCGGCTTGGTAATTGCTATGGGCATGGAAGGGGTGATAAGCTTGCCCTCATCCATTGCTTTAATCTTGGGAGCCAATATTGGAACTTGTGTTACCGGCTTTTTTGCTTCAATAAAGTCAGGCAAATCATCAAAAAGACTTTTTGCTGCCCAATTTGCAGTCAACATTATAGGGGTTTTTATTTTTGCTTTGCTTATTTTGCCATTTAGTAAGATGGTTGCTTTGACTAGCCAAAATTTGCCCCGTCAGATTGCCAATGCCCACACTATTTTTAATGTCTTGGTGAGTTTAGCAGCAATTCCTTTGATTGGATTTTTAGTTATTCTGGTAAAGAAAATGGTTCCCGGTCAGGTTATAAAAATAGATAGGGGATTGAAGTTTCTAAATGATAAAATCTTAAACATTCCCAGTGTTGCTATTTTTCAAGCCCAAAAAGAAATTTTAAGAATGGCCGACATTGCCAAAGATATGCTCAAGCAGTCAAAAGAAACAATTTTTCAGAAACAAGAATCTGTAATTCGGGCGGTTAAAGAAAAAGAAGCAATCGTAGACGAAATTCATCATCTTCTTGACAGCTATTTGACTAAAATTTCTACCTTGGCCATTTCTGACAAGGAATCTCAAAAACTGGCTCTTTTAATGCATAGCGTTACTGATATTGAAAGGATAGCTGACCATGCTAATAATATAGTAGAATTATCCGAGTTCAGAACAGACAAAAAAATAAAATTTTCTGATTTAGCCGCTGAAGAGTTAAGGAAAATGTTTGATAAAGTAATTGAAGGTTTTTCTCAATCAATTTTGGCTTTGGAAAAAGACAGCAAAGAAAGCGCTAAGAATACTTTAGCTATTGAAAGAGAGGTAAATTGTCTTGACGAGCAGTTAGAAAAGAATCATTATTGCCGGCTTGAAGAGGGGGTTTGTGCTCCGGCGGCCGGCCCGCTTTATTTGGAAATTGTCAGCAATTTAGAAAGAATTTCTGACCATGCGGAGAATATAGCCGGAGGGATAATAATGGGATTTTAAAATATAAAAATATGAAAATTCACTTTATTGGTATCGGCGGCATCGGCATTTCTGCCTTAGCGCAATATTATCTTGCTCAAGGAGCAGAGGTTTTTGGTTCTGATTTATATAATTCGGAAATGATTGAATTATTGAAAGAAAAAGGGGCGCACATTAAGATTGGTCCTCATAAGCGGGAAAATGTAATGAATGATACTGATTTGGTTATTTATACCCCAGCTATTCCGTCAAATAATTCAGAGTTTCAAAAGGCGAAAGAATTGAAAATTGCCTGCCCCGCTGGCCGCTCCAGCGGCCGGACTGGGGAAAATTGTAAATTGAAGATTGAGTCGTATCCTAAGGCATTAGGAGAATTAACTAAAAAATATTTTACCATTGCGGTTTCCGGAATGCACGGCAAAAGCACGATAACTTCAATGATTGCTTTAATGATGGAAAAGGCCGGATTAGACCCTACCGTCATTTTGGGCACAAAATTAAAAGAATTTGGCAACACTAATTTTCGAATGGGAAGTCAACAGTCAAAAGTCCCCGGGCAAAAGTCATTTCTCCTTATTGAAGCCGATGAATACGATGCCTCTTTTTTAAATTACCGGCCCAAGATTGTTGTGCTTGCTAATATAGAAGAAGAGCATCTTGATTATTATAAAAATCTTGAAAATATTTTTGATACTTTTATAAGGTATGTGAATCAGCTTCCCGAAGACGGAAAGTTAATTATTAATGGAGATGACAAAAATATCAATAAGCTCAAAAGCCGGTTTAATGTTAAACAAGAAAATATTTTTTCTTATTCACTATCTTTATCAGAGGCAAAAGAGATAAAAAATATTTTAAAAATTCCCGGAGAGCATAACATAAGCAATGCCCTTTCCGTTTTGCAGCTTGGCAGGGTATTAGGAATATCAAAAAATATTATTTATGAGGCGCTTTCCGGATATCAGGGAAGTTGGCGGCGTTTTGAAGTTTTATGCGCGGAACTACGCGGAATTTCACGCGGAACCACGCGAAAAATAACTATTATTTATGACTATGCGCATCATCCGACCGAGATTAAAGCCACGCTTTTTGCGGCACGGGAAAAATGGCCTAATAAAAAAATTTGGGTAGTTTATCAGCCCCACCAATACCAGAGAACCTATTATTTTTTTGACAGGTTTGTTGAAGTATTTTTTCAGGCGCCTGTGGATAAAATTATTTTTATTCCCGTTTTTGATGTCGTTGGAAGGGAAGACAGCGCAATAAAAGAAAAAGTAAATTCTCAAAAATTGGCTGAAGCAGTAAATCAGCAAATTTTCAGAAAAAAACCGGGAAAAGATTTTGCTCCTGCCAATTCCGCTAATCCTGTAATTCCCTCTGCTCCTGTTATTCCCGCGAAATCTGTCCCCGACCCCGATCGGGGAGCGGGAATCCAGAGAAAAGAAGTTATCTATTTAGAAGGCATTGATAAAGCAAAGCAGTATCTTGAGGATAATTTGCAAGGAGGGGAGGCGGTTTTCATTATGGGCGCCGGAGATATTTATAAGTTAAAGCTTTTGGATGATTCAAAAACGTCATCCCGAAGGAGCAAAGCGAGCGAATGAGAATAACGTTTTCCACTTGACCTCAAAAAAACGAAGGTTTATTATAAATAGAAGAAGTTGTTTAATGATTTGATCAAAAGGTCGTAGAATAATCTAATCTACTAAAAACAATGGATGCATTAATTTGGATTATTATCGCTTTCGTCGCCATGTTTATTGTTTATTTTCTTATGAAAAAATCCAAGCCCGGAAAAAAAGAAGATTCGGGAATAAGTCAAACGCCCGAAGAAGGACCTTCGGAAGGCCAATAATAGCAATAACAAAATTCTAAAAAACGCCTTGCTCCGGAAATACCCGTTTGCAGGCGTTTTTTAGTCAAGGAATGTAAAAAATGAAACACATTGGCAACATCACGATAATGCGGGGAGTGAAGTGTTGGAAATGCGCCCATTCGGTACAGGGTATTGAAATTAAAAAGTTTTTGTGCTATTATCTTTTGTATTAATTATATTATATTATTTTAAATTACGAGATTACCTTTTCTCTTTCTATTTTCTCTTTTCTCCTTCAGGGGATAAAAAAAGAGGATTAGGGAAGGATTATTATGATGCTGAATACTTTAATTGATATTATAACAATAATAATAGCCGTGATAGTGCTGGTTTTTTTCTTGATTGAAAGCTCTCCTATCATATTCGAGGCAGCCAGCATTATTACTAAATTTTATGATTTCTAAAATGGTAAAACTAAACATTGCTCTTTCGGCAAAACAAAGAGATCTTGAGGGTAAAAAAGCGAAAAAATTAAGAGAAGAAGGGCTTTTGCCCGGAGTGATTTATGGCTATAAGATTAAAAACGTGCCTATTAGCTTGAATTACAAAGAGTTTTTCTGCGTATACCAAGAGACAGGGGAGAGTTCTTTGATCGATTTAAGCATAGAGGGACAAAAATCCCATTTCCCGGTTTTAATTCATGGACTTCAAAAAGACCCTGTTTCAGGAGAAATTATTCACATTGATCTCTATAAGCCGAATCTTGATAAAATGGTTGAGGCCTTGGTGCCATTGGTAATTAAGGGTAGTGCGCCGGCAGTTAAGAATTTTGGAGGAACATTGGTAAGGCATTTTTATGAGGTTGACGTTAAGGCGCTTCCGATGAATTTGCCTCATGAAATTATAGTAGATGTAAGCTCTTTAGAGCAGGTAGATAGTGAGATTCTTATTAAAGACCTTTCTGTGCCCGAGGGGGTGGAGGTTTTGCATAATCCTGAAGAGATAGTAGTAATGGCCGCAGCGCCGGAAAGGGTTGAAGAAGAATTAGAGAAACCGATTGAGGAGAAGCTGGAAGAAATTGAAACAGCGGGAGCAAAGAAGGAAGCAGAGGCAGAAGAGGAGGAGGAAAAAGAAAAAGAAGAGTCAATTGACCGTTGACCATTGACCATTGAACGTTGACCATTGACCGTTGAATTATGTTTTTTTTGTCAAATAATATTTTTCAAAAAATTTTTCCGGTTATAGTTTTTATACTGGCGCTTTTAGCGCCTTTTTTTGCTTTTGTTGAGGGGGCGGTAGATGAAGAAAAATGCCAAGCAGTCTTGCAAGATACGGAAAAGGAATGCCAATCGTTAAGCAAAGAACAGTGTCAAGCCCTGTTAAATCAGTGCCTTGATTTTTATCAGAAACAAAGCGATTTTTATAAAGATAAAGTCGGGCAAACCCAACAAGAGAAAAAAACTTTACAAAATCAGATAAATATTCTTGCTAATAGAATTAGCCAACATAACAGCGAAATTTATAGAAATAATTTAATGATTAGTGATTTAGGTTTACAAATGCAGGATACCCAAGTATCTATTGAGAACACTACCAAACAAATAGAAGAAGCTAAAGAAAGATTATCTGAATTGTTGCGCTTAAGAGTAGAACAAGATAACCGTTCTCTTATAGAAATAATGTTTGCCGAAGAGCATCTCTCCGGATTTTTTGACGAGCTGGCCGCCATAGAGGCATTAAGCGTTAAAAATCAAGAATTACTTCAAGGTGTTAAAAATTTAAAATCCGTTTTAGAAAAACAAGAGCAATCACTGGATGCCGAAAAACAAGATTTAGAGAGGGTTGTTCAAGTTCAACAAATACAAAAACAGGAAAGCCAGGCAACAAGAAAAGAGCGGGAAAAATTATTAGGGATGACCGAGTCCCAATATCAACAGTACGTCCGACAACAAGAAGAAGCTCAAAAGCGAGTAGAGGATATTCGCGCACAGCTTCTTGATCTTGTCGGTGTGCCGGAAGCGCCGACTTTTGGCGAGGCGCTTGACCTTGCTCAATGGGTAGAGCGTCAGACCGGTATTCGTCCGGCACTTCTTCTTGCTATTATTACTCAAGAATCGGCGCTTGGTCGAAATGTTGGACAGTGTTATATTGCCGACACAACAAGCGGTATATCGGTGAGTATTGGCGGAGGAGCGCGTTTTACCAACGGAATTCATGCTAAGCGAGACCTTCCCTCTTTTCTCCAAATTACCCGGGAAGTGGGGAGAAATCCCCTTCAGACGCCCATATCATGTCCAATAGTTGGTATCCCCGGATATGGAGGAGCTATGGGTCCTGCTCAGTTTATTCCATCCACATGGAGTCTTTATAAGGAAAAAGTGTCTAACATTACGAGTCGACCCGCTGATCCATGGAATATAAGGGACGCCTTCTTAGCATCGGCTCTTCTCTTGCGTGATAATGGAGGGGTGAATAATGAGCGGCGAGCAGCTCTTCAATATTTTGCCGGCGGGAATTGGGCTAATCCTGCTTATTCGTTTTACGGTGACATGGTTGTAAAAAGAACAAATTGCATGCAGAGTTTTATTGATACCGGCAGTATGTCAGCGGCCTGCAACAAACTTCTTTTTATCCCTGAATAAAAAAATAGGGGTTGCGCCCCTAAATTCTTTCTGATTCGTTAATAATTTCGTCAAGTTCGCCTGACATTACTGATTCTAAGTTATGCCAGGTTTTTTTTATGCGGTGGTCAGTAAGCCGATTTTGGGGGAAATTATATGTCCTAATTTTTTCTGCTCTTTTAGCTTGGCCGACCTGTCCGCGGCGGGCAGAACCCATCTTACTCTTTTGTTCTTCTTGCTTTTTCTCCAGGATTTTTGCTTCTAATACGGCCAAGGCATTTTCTTTGTTTTGCAGCAAGCTTCTTTCTGTTTGTGAAGAGACCACAATGCCGGTGGGCAGGTGTTTGATTCTGACGGCAGTTTCTCTTTTATTAACATATTGTCCTCCGGGCCCTGAAGATTTAAAGGTTGTCATTTCTAATTCTTCCGGCTTAACGGATATTTGCGTTTTTTTTGGTTTTGGCAAAACGGCAACCGAAGCAGTAGAGGTGTGAATCCTTCCCGATTTTTCCGTAGCAGGGATTCTTTGTACCCGGTGGACTCCTCCTTCATATTTTAATTTTGAATAGACATTTTTTCCGGAAACCGCAAACGCGATTTCTTTGTATCCATGAAGTCCCGTCTGATTTTGGCTAAGGATTTTTGTCTTCCAGCCCTGTTTTTCTGCATACCGGATATACATATTAAATAGATTAGAAGAAAAAAGAGCGGCCTCTTCTCCTCCGGCCCCGGCTCTAATTTCTACAATAATAGCATCGGGTTCTTCTTGTTCCCCGCTTGAATGTTTAATTAACCGTTCTAATTCTTGTTTTATTCTTTGCTCTTTTTTTGTCAAAATCCCTTTTTCTTCCAAAGCCAAAGCAGCCAGTAACGGGTCTTTTTCTGTGGTTAAAATTTTTTCCGCCTCTTGCATTTGCTTCTGGATGGTTTCTAATTCTTGATTTCTGCTCAAGATTGTCTGATAAAATTCTTGTTCTTTTTTTAATTTTCCCGCCCTTTCCCAGTCCAAAGCATTCTCGGCTTTGCCGAGTTCTTCTTTAATTTTTTGAAATTCTTGTTTTATGGTTTTTAAATTTTCCATTTGTTTCATTTATCCCCCTCTCTTAATTCCTCCCTCTCTAAAGAAGGGGGAGGGAAGGGCGGGCTTTAATCCCTCACCCTCTAAAGAAGGGGGAGGGAAGGGAGGGGGAGGTAGCACAAAAAAACAGCTTAAAGCTGTTTTTATGCCCTGAAATTGTTATTTCTTTTTTCCTTTCTTTTGCTTTTCCATTCTCTTTTTGAATTTTTGAATTTGGCCCATTGCGTCAATCAGCTTGTCTTTTCCGGTATAAAAAGAATGGCAAGCAGAACACACCTCTACCTCAATTTTTTCTTTAGTAGAGCCGGTTTGAAAAGTGTTTCCGCAAGAACAATGCACTTCGGCATTAGGATAATATTTTGGATGAATATCTTTTTTTGCCATTTTTTTTATTTCAACTTATTGCGCCTTCGGGGCGAACAGTCCTTTCCCGCGGAGGGGGCGTAACCCTGCGGTCGGTTGCAAAAAACCTATGCAAGGATTCATTTCATATATAAACATCTTAACAAAAAAACGAAGAATGTCAATGATTTAATAACGAAGAAGGCCGTGGATGCAGTAGGTATATTCATTATTCGGGGTTCCGGCGGAATTAGTAAGCCGAGGAAAGTTAAGCTCGGTTGTCTCTGTTGAAAAAAGGAAACTCCACTCGTAATCAGTGCGTGATCTTCCAGAACAGTACCATCCAGATGTAAAATCATAATTTTCAGCAGTGCCAATTCCCATATATTCATAACAAAGGCGATGAGGCGTGGCGCTGCTGTTGACCGGGTCAAGGGGAACAGAAGCCAATAATTTTTCTGTAATTAATCCGGCAAGTGAATTATTATTGCCTACATTACACCTTGCATTTCCTGTAAATTGAGGATAGTACCCCATAGCATCATAATAGAGCTCAATAGCCAAACGTATTTGTCGGATTTCCGAGATTCTTTTCGCATCCCTAGCTTTTGTTGTGGCTTGTCTTATATTTACAATTATGATACTTGTTAAAAGCCCGATAATAGCAATAACTACTAAAATTTCAATAAGCGTGAATCCTTTGTGGCTTTTGTTATTCTCCATAAGTTTCTTCGTAGTAAAGGCCTTCTTCGTCAGGGGACAGGGGGTGAGGCGTGCGAAAAGAATTCCAGAGTAAAAAAATGGAAAAAGCTATTGTTGCTATTAATAGCCCTATCAATAAAAATTCTGCCTGCTTTTCATTCTTAATTAACCCCCCGGAATATTTAATCAGCCATTGAACAAGTTTAGAACTTCCGGGGCGAGGCGGAAGAGAAGAAAACTGGTCCCCCCAAGCCCCTACTTCGGGTTTTTTATTGGGACTCTTGAGCGAGCCGCTTAAATCTATTACTTTTCTGTTTTGTTCAGACATAATAATGATTAATTATTGTATTTTATCAATTATAATTTTTTTTACAAGCAAGTGTGCCGGATGGGTATATTGACAACACTTCACTGCCCGCGTTATCGTGGCGTTACCAATGTGTTTCATTTTTTACAGTAAGCTTTCTTTTTTTGTCCATAGTTCATATTCTTGCTTTTTTCCCTCTTTTTTGGAGAGATAGGATAAAAGAGAGCAAAGTGTTGACCAAATAATTTTCAGATGATATAGTAGTAAATACTTTTATAAAATTATGGAAACAACAACAGGCACCAATACCAATAAAGAAAAAGATAAATTCGGCTTAAACATTGAAGAAATGAATGCGGCCGGCCTTTATTTTGGCCATCGCACCTCTAAGTGCCATCCCAATATGAAGCCGTATATTATGGGAGTGAGAGGGAGCGACCATATTAATGTAATTGACATGGAAAAGACCAAGGAACTGTTTATCCAGACATTAGAATTTTTGCAGGAATTTATTCAGCAGGGGAAAACTATTCTTTTTGTCGGAACAAAGCTTCCTGTAAGGAAAATAACCAGAGAGACAGCCGAAGAATGCGATATGCCTTATGTGATTAATAGGTGGCTCGGGGGAACTGTTACCAATTTTTCTATCATCAAAGAAAGAATTGACTATTTTAATGACTTGAAACAAAAGAAAGAACAAGGCGAATTGGAAAAATACACTAAAAAAGAGCAGGTAGATATTGACAGAGAACTGGAAAAATTAGAGGAAAAAATTGGAGGAATTAAAGATATGGAAAAATTGCCCGATGCCATTTTTGTTTTAAATATGAGAGCCGACGCTTTGGCGATTAAAGAGGCAAAAACAAAAGGTATTAAAGTAATAGGCATTGCCGATACCGAAGTAGACCCAAAGCAGGCGGATTATTTTATTCCTGCCAATGATGATGCAATAAGTTCGGTAAAATATATACTGGGGAAAGTAAAGGAAGTGATAAAAAAATCAAAAAGCAAAGCGTAATTAATTTTCAATTTTCAATTATCCATAGGCCGACCGCTGGAGCGATCAGCGGGCTAAGCAATTTTCAATCAATTTTTAAAAAGCGAAAAACTAAAAGCTAAAAGCGAAAAACTAAAATGCAAAGTGACACAGCAGTGTCATCCCCGCGCAGATGTGGATCTATATAGCAGTGTCATCCCCGTCCCCGCCTTCGCGGGGATAAACTCCGGCGGAGAACAATTTCCCCCTGTCATCCCCGCGCAGGCGGGGATCCAAACAATGGATTCCCGCTCCCCGATCATCGGGGACAGGTTCCGCGGGAATGACAAAAGAGCTTTTGTCATTTTGAATTTTGAGTTGTAGTTTTGCGCTTTTCGTTTTACGCTTTACGCTTTCGTATTGAAAATTAAGAAATTAGAAATCTTAAATATATAAATCAATTATTATTATGGCAAAATTAGATCAACTCAAACAACTTCGCGCAGAGACCTCGGTTTCTCTTTCCCAATGCAAAAAGGCGCTGGAAGAGTCTGGGGGAGACATTGAGAAAGCCAAAGAAATTTTGCGCCAATGGGGGCAGAACTTGGCAGGAAAAAAAAGCCAAAGAGAAACAGGGGAAGGGATTATAGATGCTTATATTCACGCCAATAAAAAGCTGGGAGTTTTATTAGATCTAAGGTGTGAAACCGATTTTGTGGCAAGAAATGAAAAATTTGGGGAACTTGCCCATGAAATTGCTCTTCATATTGCCGCGATGGCGCCGCTGTATGTTAAAGAAGAAGATATTCCCGAAGAGGTTCTGGAAAAAGAAAAGGGAATTTTTAAAGAGACCGATGATTTGAAAAGAAAGCCGGAAGAGATTAAAGAAAAAATTATTGCCGGGAAACTGCAAAAATTCAAAAAAGAAAACTCTCTTTTATCCCAATCCTATGTTAAAGACCCGAGTATTACTATCCAAGAATTGATTGGCAAATATGTTGCTGAAATAGGGGAGAACATCACCGTAGCCGGGTTTTTTAGGATGGAAATTTGATAATTTTCAATTTTCAATCAATACCTTCCCCCACCTTAATCCTCCCCCTCTTTTGGATGAGGAGGAAATGGAAAGACCTTAATCCTCCCCCTTCCCTTAAGGGAAGGGGGAGGAAGGAGGGGGATGGGGTATCTGGCATATAGCCATTAAGAATTAGAAATTTTTTATGCTAACTCTAATCCTCTTTCTACTTTTAGCAGTGAGTTTTTTGGGCATGTTTTTGC
>CAYYED010000029.1:0-7083 GCA_964470785.1 uncultured Candidatus Saccharibacteria bacterium
TGGACCCAGGCAGAATCGAACTGCCGTTCCTACATTGCAAATGTAGAGTTCTACCATTAAACTATGGGCCCGTTCGCTTCCGCTCAAACTCAAAATACAAAGGTCGAAAGTCAAAATTATTGATGTTTAATTTTATCAAAAAATAGGGAATAAAAGCAAGGCCTCCCCGTAGGAAGGCCTCAAGGCCAGTAGCCAATATCTAATTCCCCTTGTTGGGCAAGCAAAAGCAAATTCTAACTCCCGGTGAAAAAGCGATGGCCGTCCCATTGGAAGCAATATCCTTTGTGGCCGTCGTATATCCGGAAAACCTTTCCTTGAGGAATCACGGCAACCAAATGTTGTCAACGAAACCTGTTATGTTTTGAGGTTTGCATTTTGAATTTTAACCATCTCCATTGTCCTACCAAATTTCATCCTTTTACTTATCGCCTTTACTTTTTAAATCGGGCTCTTTGTCTAAATCTACTTTTACTTCCCCAACTGCTAATTTCTTTTTATTTATCCAAACAAAACCTTTATCAGGGGTTATTATTGCAACATCAACAGGACCGCCAACCCCGGGCATATCTCCGGGATCAGCCACAACACCATCGGAGAACCTCTGAATAGCAGAAGTGGTTTGAATCATCAAAACACAAAAATCAATAGCATCCTGGAGAGTCATTGTTCCCCACTGAATAACATATTCCAAATTCCTAAGTTGCTTGTTTATCTCTTCCTGGCCATAATTTTTAGCTGCCTCGCTGACAAATTTTATATTCCCGATTCTGCCATCCCATCCCAAAACAATCCTTGAAACCACATCGGTCTGCCCAATCCATGAAGCCCCGTATTCTTTACCCTTCTCTTTACTATCTCTCTTCTTCTGAATTTCTCCAGGAATATAGCAAACATATACTTCGTGTGAACCATCTGTATTATATCCGGCTACGAGAAAATTTATTACATCAACTCCGACTGCGCCATTTTTTAAATTGCCCTTAGGGTCTTTGAAGCTGAATTTAACAGCATATTGCTCTTTCTTAATCTCCATAACTTCACAACCTTGCCCCTGAAGGTCTCCTCTGATTTTTTCTGGCAAGCTATCCAATTGCTCTTGCCAATTATATTTTTTATTAAAAAGATAATGGAGTTTTTCAGCTGCTTCTTCAACATTTAATTTCTCTACGTCCGTCTCTCTCTTAAATTGTTCAATAAACTTGCTGATGTTTTTCATCACCCCGTCCTCGGGCAAAAAAGCCAAACCTGTCACGGCTACTCCAATCCTTTTATTTAATTGAAAAAGCTTAGAAGCATTGTCGCTTCCTATCCTTGCCATTCCTTTCCGGTTACGGAAAGATTGCCGACTGTCAGCGGCTAAAACAATTCCTTCCGGGGTTGTAGTATTAATTGCTAAAGACATATTAAAAGCCGATTATTTTAATTCTTTCTTTCTCTATTATCTTACCAAACCCCGCCCCTTTTGTCAATTAAAGGGGCGGGGTCAAAGAGGAAGGACAAGATAAGTTAAGAAAAATTTTTCAAATACGCTTGAATCCTTTTTCGGTCTTCATTTTTTTTCTCACCCTTAAAATATATCTCAATAAAATCAACTTTGCAATTTTGGCAATAAAAGGCGTAAATAACCCTTATTCCGCTTTTTGAACCTCGCCCCTTTAATGCTTTGCAAGCAAACTTTTTAATTTTAAAAAGTTGAATGTCGTCATTATTTCCGACACTTCCTATTTTAAAAATGCCGTGCTTGTCAATTTTTTGATAATGGAACAATTTAATGTAATATTGCTTAGCCACTTCTAAATCCTCGTCAAGGGACGGAAATTTTTTAAGCAATCTCTTAAAAGCTTTGAATGACAAGCGATAAACCGTAAAAACAAGGGGGTCTCCCTTGTTTTTACGGGATAAAGGCATCACAAACAGATGGGTTGAGGAAGTCGGGAGCGGATTGGCGAAATGAGGAGCCCCCCACCAAAGTTTGGTGGGGGGCGACAAGGGGAAGGTGGGACAAGCCGAGCTCGTTCCCTTTTCAGCAGAATGGTTTATTTCTGAAAATATGGGTGGGCGTGCGTGGACTCGAACCACGGACCTCGTCATTATCAGTGACGCGCTCTAGCCAACTGAGCTACACGCCCCTCTTTGTAATCCATAATAACAAAAAAATTTTTTAATGGCAACAAAAAAGCGCCAATAGGCGCTTTTTATTTTTTTAGACACTAAACAAGTCATTAAAGTTATCCCGACCATCCCTAAAACAATCGATTGTTAAGGTGACTCGATTAACACCTCTATGGTTGAAAATGGAATTCCCAACTTTCAACCATAATCGACTCTGTAATATTGTATGATCTACGCACAGGTTCCCCTACGCGTGCCTTGTTACGACTTTATCATTATTACTGACCTTACCTTAGTTCCATTTAAAATGAAGTTTCGGGTACTGCCAGCTCTCTTGATATGACGGGCGGTGAGTACAAGACCTAGGAACATATTCATCGCGGCATGGCTGATCCGCGATTACTAGCGATTCCAGCTTCACGAGGGCGAATTGCAGCCCTCGATCCGGACTAAGACCGGCTTTATAAGGATTAGCTCCGCCTTACGGCTTGGCAACCCGTTGTACCGGCCATTGTATCACGTGTGCAGCCCAGGGCATCAAAGGGCCATGCTGACTTGGCGTCATCCCCGCCTTCCTCCAGTATATTACTGGCAGTCTCCTGTGACACTTGTAACACAGGACAGGGGTTGCGCATGTTACCCCATTTAAGGGAGCACCTCAAGGCACATGCTGACGACAGCCATGCAGCACCTGTGCTAGCGTCCTTGTGGGTAGCCCGCCTTTCAGCGGGTTTCGCTAGCATGTCAAGCCCTGGTAAGGTTCCTCGCTTATCGTCGAATTAAGCCACGTGATCCACCGCTTGTGTAGGTCCCCGTCTATTCCTTTGAGTTTCAGCCTTGCGGCCGTACTCCCCAGGCGGGACACTTAACGCGTTAGCTTCGCCACTGGAAGGGTCGACACTTCCAACAGCTAGTGTCCATCATTTACGGCCAGAAATACGTGGGTATCTAATCCACTTCTCTCCTCTGGCTTTCGTTCCTCAGCGTCAGGATCGCCCCAGTTGGTTGCCTTCGCTTTTGGTGTTCCCCTCGATATCAACGGATTCCACCCCTACACCGAGAGTTCCACCAACCCCTGACGTCCTCTATTCAGCCCATCTCTTTCGCAGTCTCAAGGTTGAGCCCTGAAAATTTAACGAAAGATGCGGCTAAACGCCTACGAACGCTTTACGCCCAGTAAATTCGGATAACGCTTGGGGCTCACGTATTACCGCTGCTGCTGGCGATTACAAAACAATACTTTAAAATATTGTCAGTATAATGGACTATCTCTTCTCCCTCTCTTGTGAAGAGGGATTCGGCGTATTATAGAAGTTTATTTCCTCAAAGGAAGATACCTCCTATCTCTTCCGCACCACTATGGTGCGGAATCAGTCTCTGAGGGGCTAACCCGATTTTGTGGCAACTTATAAGCAAAACACTCGCGAATATATGATTGTATGAGCGTTAAAAATCTTTCTCTCCCCTGCGCACCGATGTATAATCTTGGATGTCTTTTTCCTCTACATAAAGGATTTTGAATCGTAGAAGGAATACCAAAATTTTTCTTCAATGTCCGGGAGAGTATATTCGCTTCTTGTAGGGTAAAATTATTTATCACCAACGTAAAAGCACAATGGTCTTTTTCCCTATAATCAAGCGTGCCATCGTCCATATACCACACCGCCAAAGAAAGCGGTGAAGTTAATAATTCAGCGATATTAGCAGGAATACTTTTCTTCGCGCTACTATAGAATGCTTCTCAAAACGGTATAAAGCACTCTAAATTTCTTGAAGAAAAATACCACTGTTTGTTATCAGGCCGCTGTTTGGGCGGTGAAGGACAAAGATTAATAAACTCGTTATACAACCGAAAAACATAATCTTTGTTCTTCTGACACTGCTTAATGTAGTAATGGGGCAATCCTTGTTGACGGACGTAAACCCCGCCGTCACCAAAAATATTCCCTACAAGAATGTTTCGCTGTCGCTTTGTTAATAATAAATTCATGGTTTTTCTTCATTGTACCACGAATTCTACAAAAACGGGCAGCTTCCCTGCTGATTACCATAATAAATTACGGCTTCCAGCATATTAGCCGATTCATTCTCTGGAGCCACAGAGAACTTACACTTTAAGGTTACCCTTAAAGGACGCGCCAATGCACGTGATTAGCAGCCCCTTATTCATGGGGTACCCTCAACCGTGTCTCGCTGCCGCTCACCACGTAAGTAAATTTTCAATTTACTAATTTACAATTTACGAATGAATTTAACAATTTCTCAATTTCCTAATTTTCAATTGAAAATTTAAAAATTGAAAATTGATTGAAAATTGAAAATTGAAAATTCGTAAATTATAACGTGTTGAACGATAGTGAGACACGGCTTGTTCCCCCATAAAAGAATTTTACACCCCGCAGGGCTTCATCATTCACGCGGCGTCGCCTCGTCACCCTTTCGGGCATTGCGAAGGATTCTCGACTGCTGCCTCCCGTAGGAGTAGGGCCCGTATCTCAATGCCCTTGTCGGCGGTCAGGCTCTCACCCCGCCTACCCGTCATTGCCTTGGTGAGCCATTACCTCACCAACTAGCTGATAGGACGCGGACTTCTCCCAAAGCGCCGGAACTTTACCCTTCAAGCTTTCGCCTTCAGGGACTATCAGGAATTAGTCCGCCTTTCGACGGATTATGCCTGTCTTTGGGGTAAATTATCCACGTGTTACTGACCCGTCTGCCACTCCCTCTAAAAGAGGGCGTTCGACTTGCATGCCTTATCCACGCCGCTAGCGTTCATCCTGAGCCAGGATCAAACTCTCAAAAAGACACAGATTTACACAGATGTGAACACAGATACACACAGATAGAATATCTGCGTTAATCCGTGTAAGTTCCGCGAAGCGGAACGAATCAATCCGTGTTAATCCGTGTATGGTTAGAATAGTCGGAACAACTTTAAGAACTCGTTTAATTTAATTTACTGTCTAATTAACTACGTATTAAATTTTCAAAGTGCTTTCCTTTTTCTCTGCTCGTGTTTATTATTTTATACTTTCAAAAAATTTTGTCAAGTGTTACAATGAGTTAACACTTTATACCACTAAAACTTTTCCGGCTCTCCCCTACTCTGATTTTACCCTTGAGTTTATTGAGAAAAAACAGACAGGGGAGTGTGGGAAAGAATTAAACACACAATATAATTCTGCGTATCATCAGCGTAAAAATCAGCGGTTGCACGTTTTTATCTCTGAATTAGGCGGAATTTTACGCGGAATTACGCAAAAAAATAATTGTTTAATGTTTTAATATGAAAAAGACATTAGCTATTGCTATAGATATTGGAGCTTCTTACTTAAGAGCAGCCATTGTTTCCAAGCAAGGAAAAATTATCAAACGGCTTATAACAAAAACTCCTCAAAAAGGAAAATCCGGAAAAGTTGTCACCGACACTCTGATTGTTCTCCTAAATGTTCTTTTAGAAAATTTCAACAAAGGAAAAGTTGTTGGTATCGGAATAAGTTCTATTGGTCCTTTGGATTATAAAACAGGAACAATTGTTAATTCTCCTAATGTTTCTTTCAAAAAAATTTCCATAAAAAATCCTTTGGAAAAATATTTTTCCCTGCCTGTTGCTTTATACAACGATTGCACCTCTGCTGTTTGGGGAGAAAAAACTTTTGGAGCCGGAAAAAAATCTAAAAACTTGGTCTATATTACCATCTCCACCGGCATTGGCGGAGGCGCAATAGCGGACAATAGATTGCTAATCGGACATTCTTATAATGCCACGGAAATCGGACACTTCAATGTGGACACAAAATATAATCTTTCCTGCGGATGCGGAAAGGGACACGGACACTGGGAAGCATATTGCTCCGGCACAAATATCCCCCGGTTTTTTAAACATTGGCTAAAACTAAAAGGCATTAGAAAAAAATATTCTTATGTTACGGCTAAAGAAATTTTGAATGCGGACATCAAAACGGACAATAACATTAAAAATTTTCTCAACGAAATCGGACAGCTTAATGGAAAAGGCGTTTCTAATGTCATTGTTGCCTATGACCCGGAAATAATAATTTTGGGCGGAGCCGTGGTTTTAAATAATCAAAAAATAATTCTTCAAGGCATTAAAAAAAATATTGACCGGTTCCTTAAACCGCCCAAAATAATTATTACCCGCTTAGGAGAAGATGTGGCTCTCTTTGGCGCCGCTGCCTTAATTTTTTCTCCCCCGAAATAAATTTAACCGATACCGCATTTTCTACGATCGTAGAAAGTTGAGCATCGGTCCTTTTTTATTTCTCTGTGCTATTTTTTGTGCTATTTTTTTCTTCCTATACCGCATTTTCTACGATCGTAGAAAATATAGTATAAAAAATTCGGTAGCGGGCCTCTAACCAGTTTGCTAATGTGTTTGATTTAATTTGAGCCTCCTGTCAGAATTGAACTGACATCTGCGGTTTACAAAACCGCTGCTTTACCACTAAGCTAAGGAGGCAAACTGTATGCGGAACAAGCAAAGCAGCTGCTCCCTGCCCTGCACCGAACTTGCTGTGCCCCGCACTTGCTTGCATAGTGCTGGGGTTCTGGTGCGGGGTGCCATTGAGCTATCCGAACAAAATTATTTTTTTCTAAACTTGTCCCAGTAGTCCTCTTCAAATCTTTGAGAATGAGAAACGCGGTGGAGGCATTGGTCTGTTTTTCTCTCTGCTTTGAGTAAGAGAATTTTTATCTTCAAAAAAATTTTTCTCAAAATCTTTTCGCTGTCAAAATTCTTAATCGGCTTCCATTGCCGAATTCTTTCTTTAATCTGCAGCTCGGGAAAGTCCGCCCCTCTTTCCTGTGCCGCCACTTCTAAAGTTTTCAGTTCAGGCAATTTTTGCCACATAAGCAAAAACATGCCCAAAAAACTCACTGCTAAAAGTAGAAAGAGGATTAGAGTTAGCATAAAAAATTTCTAATTCTTAATGGCTATATGCCAGATACCCC
>CAYYED010000030.1:0-11471 GCA_964470785.1 uncultured Candidatus Saccharibacteria bacterium
CTTTTGAATGCCAGCTTCCTTGGTAATATGCCCAGAGTTTTTCTAATCCATTATCGTCTTGGCCCGTTACGGTGAGCTCTATGGTTTCGCCCACATTGAATGATGCTTTGTTTACCGAGAGAGTGCCGGAGACCGGATCTTCTTTTTCTGCGGAAACGATGCTGAAATAGTCGTCGCTTTTATCAGATATACTTGAATTTTCTGCATCCCAAATAAATATTTTTGCACTAAATTCAGAAAGCTCTCCTGTAACAAATCCCGAATACGACTTAATAGTTCCTTCGGGAATCTTCCAAAAATATTGTCCCTTTTCGGCAGGAATATTGTAGGCAATGTGCCAGCTTTTTCCGTTGCCATATTCAATATTAACTTTATCAACCCCAGTCGACTTCCACTTAATAATGTGTGTCTGTCCTTCTTCCCATTCCTCCCCTCCATTAGGGGAAGTGATGGTAAGATACGGCTCTCCTTCCGGAACTACCTTAACACTAATTGATGATTCTGCTGTTTGGTGGTTGTTGTCTGTGATAGTAAATTTGACAGTGTAGGTTTTTGGATTAGCATAACTATGACTAAATTTTGTTGTTTGAATTGTCTGCTCTTTTACTACAGGAGTTTCAGCAACACCGATTTCATCTCCCCAATCTACTGCATAAGATAATACTCCATTTTCTGGATCATGAGCTTTAATTGTCCAATTACCTATTTCGTTAACTTGAAGTTGGGTAGGACCAGAAAGTTCATCAATTACCGGGGGGAGATTTTTCTCACTAATTTTAGCGATAGTAAAATAGTTATCAGATTCATCCGCTCCAATACCTGTATTGCGAAAGGAGGTACTCACAATTGAAATTTTATAAAATTTGGCAGTGGTATTTATTTGGGGAGAAACATAAATGTTACTGGATTTTATATTCCAACTATAAATACCTTTTGAAGCATCTGTATTTTTAACAATAGGATACGCGGGACCTATAATACTCTTCTGGGAATCAAATAATTGAAGGCCAATGTTTATTTTGTCAATTCCTTTACTCTCCCACCCAATATTATACGTTTCTCCAATCTTCCACTCTTCTCCCCCATTGGGGGAAATTACTTTGATGTAGGGTTTAGTTATTTCACAACCGTATATCTTGTTTAGTTTGGTTCTGGTTGTTTTGCCCACAAAGCCAGTACCGTGGGTTAAGCCCCAAGGAGCTAAAATTTCTTCAGCATATTTTTCCTGAAAACCCGAAACAGCTGAAGCAAGTTGTTCGTCAAAGTAAATTGATTCAGGAGGAGTCATCTGAGAGTGAAAGATGTTTTCAAAACCTTCTTTAACTAAAGCCATTCTTAGTAATTCCACCTCGTTACTTTTGTCCCCGATTTTCAAATTCACATTAAAATCATGGCACCAGTGCTCCGGTTCGGGTTGTGTTTTTTGACTTAATTGTTCTTGAAGCTGGGCAATTTGCTGCTGCAATTGAGCAATCATTTGTTGAAGCTCTTCTGTGCTTATGTCCCGGGCCTCAAGTGCATTAATTTTTAACGAAAAAATAAAAACAACTGAAAGAACTAATAAAGATAATTTTTTATATCTCATATTTTTAATTTTAATTATAATTTCGCCTTTTTATTAAAATAACCCATTAAAGAGATTATTACAAGCAGTTATCCACAGGACTTGCATATTGAAAAAACAGGGTTGACATTTTTTTGGCCAAGGGTATTATGATGTTGTGCTAAAAAAACAATATGGAAGAAACAAACAATACAATTTATCTCACCAAAGAGGGCTTAAAAAAGCTGGAAAAAGATTTGCAAATACTAAAGAAAGATAGAGAAAAAAAGAAAAAAGAAGATGCCTCCGTGCTTTCGCCTCAGGCAGGGGACTCGGAATTTACTAATTTTCAGCAGGATTTAAATTTATTGGAATCAAGAATTGAAGAACTGGAAAATATTCTGAAAAATTATATCCTTATAAAAAAACCCTTGAAGAATAAGAGGAATCAGGTTTGTATTGGATCAACGGTGATTGTGGAGGTAGATAATCAAGAAGACGAATTTACCATAGTGGGGAGTTTAGAAGCTAATCCGGTTTTTGGCAAAATAAGCAATGAATCTCCGGTAGGCAGGTCTTTATTGGGCAAAAAAGAAGGAGAAGAAGCGGTCGTGCAGTCGGCTGTTGTTACTACGTACAAAATCAAAAAAATTATTTATAAATCTTAAAAAATAACCAAAAAAAGAGGGCACTCCCTCTTTTTTTGATGCCCAAATATAATGAAAAATTTACTTGATTTTTTTATTCAGGCAGGACAGTTAAAGAGAATTGAAAGAAGAGGATGGATTGCCCATCGTATAAAAAAGGCAGAAACCACTGCTGACCATATTTTCAGAACAACTATTATGGCATGGATTCTTAATAAGCAGAAAGACCTGAATGAAGAAAAGGTTTTAAAGACCGCCTTAATTCATGACCTTTGCGAAATTTATGGCGGAGATGAGACGCCCTATGACCCTCTTTTACCAGAGAAATTAAATTTTTTGTCTTTAGCAAAAACCCGGAAAATTTTAGAAAAGTGGCCAAAATTTACTCCACAGCAAAAAAGAGAAAAGCATCGCATTAAATATAAGAGAGAACTGCAAGGGCTAAACAGATTAACCAAAACACTCCCCGCATCCTTGCGAGAAGAAATACGCCAGCTTTGGAAGGATTTTGAGGAGGGCAAAACCAAAGAGGGTAGGTTTGTAAAACAAATAGACAAAATGGAAAATTTCTTGCAAGGCATGGAATACTGGAAAGAGCAAGGGAAAATACATTATCAGCTTTGGGACAGATGGGCAAAAGAAATATTAGACGATAAAATTATTTTATCTTTTAAAGAAGCGATAAATAGAAAATTTTTTAAAGCTAAAAAACAAGGAAGCGATTCAGAAAAATTCATGGACCAAGCATTGGAATTTTTAATAAATGTAGGCAAATTAAAAAGGATAAAACAAAGAAAATGGATTATTAGAGGGATTAAACAGTCAGAAAGCGTAGCTCAACATGTTTTTCGCGCCACAATAATGGCCTGGGTTTTGGCAGAAAGAAATAAGTCCTTAGACGTGAAACAAGTGATAAAAATTGTCTTAATCCACGATTTGTGCGATTTAGAAGGATGCCACGAATCGTTGTGTGATGTCGCTGTTATCAAAAACCCTAATTATATAAAGTTTTGGGAAAGGAGAAAGAAACTCAAAGAATTTCCCAGGTTGCCCAAAGGGGAACGTTTAAAATGGTTTGTAAGCCAAAATGAAAAGGAGAAAAAGTGTATTATAAGATTAATGAAAGACCTGCCCAAGGGCACTCAAGAAGAGCTGGCTTCTCTGCGGATTGATTTTGCCGAGGGCTTGACCAAAGAAGGGAGATTTGTAAAACAGGCGGTTAAAGCAGAATCATTATTACAGGCAATGGAGTATGGTAAAGAATATAAAAAATTTCCTACTAACCCTTGGTGGGTGGAAATTAGAGAGGCCGTTGATAATCCTGTTTTAATAGAATTGCTCAAAGAGATTGACAAGAGGTTTGATGAAGGAAAATAGGGAAGAGAAAACAAAAGTGAAAACAGTTGTTAGAAAACAGAAATATGTACTCTCCGGGGGCGCATTTTTTTTTCTTTCAAATTGCGATATAATAAATTATATATTTTACCCCCCTTTTCTTATGTTAAACCAAGAAATAGCAAATATACTTTACGAGATCGGGTATTTTTTAGAAATAGAAGAAGCGCCTTTTAAGCCACAGGCATACGAAAAAGCGGCTATCGTTTTAGAAACCTTAGAAGAAAATATTAGAGACATCTATGGCAAGGGCGGCGTTAAGGGTTTGGAAAAAATACCCGGTATTGGCAGGAGCATTGCTAAAAAAATAGAAGAATATCTTCAAACGGGAGAAATTAGATATTATCAAGAATTAAAGAAAAAAATACCGATAGATATAGGTGGGTTAATGCAGGTAGAAGGCGTGGGAGCGAAGACAATAAAAAAACTTTATCAAGAATTAAATATAGGAACGATTAAGGATTTAGAAAGAGTAGCTCAAGACCACAAAATCGCTTCGTTGCCTGGATTTGGAGTCAAAAAGGAACAAAATATTATTGAGAGCATAAAGTTTCTAAAAAAAGGACAGGAGAGAATTCTATTAGACAAAGCGCTATTTTTAGCAAAGGAAATAGAGCGGGAATTACTGAAATTCAAAGGAGTAAGGCAGATTAGCGCAGCCGGTTCGCTGCGTCGGAGGCAAGAAACCGTAGGCGATTTGGATTTTTTGGCCACAGCAGATTGTCCGGAAAAAGTAATGGAAAGATTTGTTAATTTAGAGAGAGTAACTAAAGTGTGGGGCAAGGGAGAAACCAAAAGTTCGGTGCGCTTGGACTTGGGCATAGACGTGGATTTAAGAATAGTGCCTATAAAAAGTTATGGCGCAGCTTTGCAATATTTTACCGGGTCTAAAACTCATAACATTGCACTAAGAAAGATAGCCATAAAAAAAGGATTTAAGCTTTCAGAATACGGTCTTTTTAGAAAAGCCAAAAGCAAAAAGAATGCCTTGCATCAAAACAAGCATTCTGGTGAGAGGCCAAAAGTCAAAAGTAAAGAGCCAAAGGTTTATAGATGGGTTTACGCCGGCGGAAAAACAGAAGAAGAGGTTTATGGTTTTTTGGGGATGGATTATATTGAGCCGGAGCTAAGGGAAAATACAGGAGAAATAAAAATGAGCACGAAAAGAAAATTGCCCCGATTGATTGTCGTTAAAGATATTCAAGGGGATTTGCATTGCCATAGTAGCTGGAATGGGGGAGATAACAACATTGAAGAAATGGCGCAAGAGGCGGTGAAATTAGGGTATCAATATATAGGGATTACTGATCATACCAAGTTCTTGCGCATAGAAAACGGCTTAGACGAAAAGGACTTAGAGAAACAAAGAAAAGAAATTAATAAAATTAACTTGCAATTTATAACCAATAACTTACAATGTCGTGTTTTACAGGGTTGTGAAGCTAATATTTTAAAAGATGGGAGAATAGATATCAAAGACGAAGCGTTGAAAGAATTGGACTACGCAATTGCCGGAATACATTCTAATTTTAAAATGAGCAAAGAACAAATGACCAAAAGAATAATCAGGGCCATGAAAAATCCCTATATTAAAATTATTTCCCATCCTACGGGCAGAATCTTAAAGAAGAGAGACGAATATCAAATTGATTTTAATAAAATTTTAAGAGTAGCAAAAGAAACGAGCACAATTTTAGAGGTTAATGCTTGTCCTGTAAGATTGGATTTAAATGATATTAATATAAAAAGAGCAAAAGAAGCAGGAGTGAAAATGGTTATCAATTCAGATGCTCATCAAAAAGAAAAATTGCGATTTATAAACTTCGGAGTTATGCAAGCCCGGCGGGGTTGGGCAGAAAAAAGCGATATTATAAATACTCAGCCATTAGAAAAATTACTGAAAAATTTTAGAGAAAGAAATAAATAATCTGATAAACTATTCCTCCTAAAAAGATTAGGCTTAATAAATAAGCAATAATTTTTTTCGCGGGTCTAATTTTTTTATACATTAGCATTATTAAAATTCCGTCAATACCAAGCATGAATGTACCGATAAAGATTATCACCGGGATAAAGTTCTTGATTCCTAAAAAAAAGATTGCCAAGGGAGCGAAACAAGTAATTGCCCAAGCAATGAGTTGATTGATTTTTAAGTCGTAGCAGAAAATCTTTTTTAATGTTAATCCAAGGGTAATAAGCGAAGTAAATGTTGTTAAGAGTCCGAGGAACAAAATTAAGGACACTACTCCGTCTCCGAAATAAAGGCGGAGTCCGGTAAGCGCCGATTCTGTAGTATTGGCGCCGGTAATGCCCAAGATGAGATAAGAAAAAAACAAATATACAACAATAGGCAGGATAATAGAAATCGGGATAACTATTTTAAGCAATTTTTTATTTCTATGGAGCATTTCTTCTACCTCGGGAATTAGAGCCGCTCCCCACAAAGAAAACAGAATAACTCCGTAAGGCAAAAAGAAATGAGAAAAATTAGTTGAGGTAAAAAGATTGGTCGGAGTTATGGCATGCATTCCGCGCAAAAAGATGAGTATTAAAATAATAAAAAAAGAAATCAGTCCCCAAAATTCCACCTTAGCAATTGCTTTTACGCCAAGCAGAATGAGCAGAGCGGCCGGAATAAAATAAATTAAAGTGTAAAATTCACTGCTTTCCTCTAAAATCGGGGAAAACAATTCTTTTAAAAACTCTCCTCCAACGATTAGATAAGCTAGGCTGGCGCCGAAGAATCCGAAAATATTGGAAAAAAGCGCTATTTTTTTAAAATTATTACCCAGGTGATGCTTCACAAAGCCGGGAAAGCGTTTGAAGTCAGGCGTTTTAAGGGCAATTTCTCCGAAGCATAAATGGACTTTTGTAATTAAGATGCCAAGAACAATAAAGTAGGCAAGTACTATCCAAAAACCGGACTGCAAGGTTATATATGGCAAAGAAAAAAGGCCTACGCCGATAATAGTTCCTGCCAAGACCGAAATTGGATAAATTATGTTTCTAATCATTAATCAAAGTTGAATTGTTATTGTTTGTTTATTATAATAAAGAAAACGCAAAACGCAAAGTTACAGGTTGCAATTTTCAATTTTCAATCAATTTTAAAAAAGCGAAAAACTAAAAGCTAAAAGCGCCCTGGGCCGACCGCTGACGTCTTATCCGACTGTGTCAGCAGATTAGGACAGTCGGCGGGCTAGGCAATTTACGAATGAATTTAACAATTTCTCAATTTCCTAATTTACAATTAAAAATTTAAAAATTGAAAATTGATTGAAAATTGTAAATTGTAAATTATTTTTATGCTTCCCATAGTAGAAACTTCCACCAAATCTTTTAATGCCTATAAAAACATTATTTCCCTCGAGCTTTTTAATGAAGTAAGGGGTTTGGCTAAGGAAATGAAGGGTTTGAAAGTGGTAATGATTAATGCTACCCCGAGGGGCGGGGGTGTGGCAGAAATTTTACAAGGACTGGTTCCTTTAATGAAAGGATTGGGAATTAAAGCGGAATGGCAAGTAATCCCTCCAAGGAAGGAATTTTTTTATTTAACAAAGGAATTGCACAATGCGCTTCAGGGGAAAGAGTTTTCCTTAGATTTTAATTCCAGAAAACTTTATCAAAGATATATTGAAAAAACCGCATCTTTAATGCTTGATGATAAAAAAGCCGATGTCTGGGTAATGCATGATCCCCAGCCGGTTGGCTTAGCGCAATACCTTTCTGATTCAGAGTTTCATCCTCTTATTTCCCGTATTCACATAGACACCTCCCTTCCCAATCGCGAAGCCTGGAATTTCATCAAGGGTTTTCTTTTGCAATATGATAAAATAATTTTTTCCTCAAAGGACTTTGTGCATAAAGACATTCCTAAAGATAAAGCCGTAATTATGCCTCCGGCAATTGACCCTTTTACAGAAAAAAATAAAGAAATGTCCTTGCGTCGAGCAAAAGATGTTTTAAAGGCCTTTGGAATTAAGACAAATAAGCCGCTAATGGCCCAGATTTCTCGTTTTGACCCGTGGAAAGACCCTATGGGAGTAATTGAAGCATATCGGATTGCAAAAAAAGAAATACCCGACATCCAGTTGGCTTTAGTGGGATTGTTTTTAGCAAGCGATGACCCGGAAGCCAAAAAAGTTTTTCAGCAAGCCAGAAAAGCAGCTAATCACGACCCCGACATTTTTCTTTTTTCTGACCCGAATTATTTGGGGGACCTAAGCGTGGATAGTTTTGTTAATGCTTTTCAAACCGGCTCTGATATAGTTTTGCAAAAATCTATTAAAGAGGGTTTTGGATTAACCTGTACCGAAGCGATGTGGAAAGGAAATTCGGTTATCGGCGGTAATGTCGGTGGAATTAAGCTGCAAATTAATAATGGAAAAAACGGCTTTTTGGTCTCTTCTCCGCAAGAGGCGGCAGAAAGATCAATTTATTTATTAAAAAATCCTTTGATAAAAGAGAAAATGGGCAGGGCTGCCAAAAGCACGGTAAAAAGAAAATTCCTCATCCCCCGGCTTTTGAGGGATTATCTAAAACTCTTCAAACAACTCCTTTAAAAACCTGCGGAGACCCGACCTCCGCACAATTTCAGAAGTCCGGAGCTTCGGAACTTCGGAAGTTCCGGAAGCGATACTAACATTTCTACGATCGTAGAAATGTTAGTATCAGAAATTGCTAAAGAAGTCGATTAGACGTCTAAAAGAGCAAGGTATTGATATGTGTATCTTCTAAATATACAATGTATATATGAAATACTTTGATTGGAGTCCGGAAAAAAATGAAAAAATTACCAAGGAGCGAGGCATAGGTTTTGAGGAAATATTAATAGCAATTGAAAGTGGCTATCTTTTAGATGTTGTAGAGCATCCCAATAAAGCAAAATATCCTAACCAAAAGGTCTTTATCGTTTAAATAGAAGCTTATGCTTATCTTGTTCTTTTTGTAGAAGAGGAAGAAAGGATATTTTTAAAAACAATTATTCCCAGCCGCAAGGCAACTAAAAAATATATAAAATAAAATACAACCATGAAAAATATTAAATTAAACAAAGAAGAAAAAAAGATTTTAAAGGACTTTGAGGAAGGAAAACTTGGGAGTGTTAAAGATATTAAGAAAGTAAAAGACAGTTATCGGCAATACGTGAAACAGACCCTGGACAAGCCGCGCATTATTAATATTCGGCTTTCAGAAAGAGACCTTCAAAAATTGAAGGCGTTGGCAGCCAAAAAAGGTCTGTCCTATCAGACCCTTATTAGTTCTGTTTTATATTAATACTCAGACAGAAAAAAAGCGATATCAGTTTATAAAAAAAATAAGCCCGCCTCTTAAACCATGGCGGGGTCTTATAGTAGAGTAAAAACAAGATTGCAGGGGTTGTACTCCTGCAAATTTGTTATTTTTTCGCTTGTTCAACTATTTGATTGAAAATCTCCGGTTTTTTGTTGGCAAGTTGGGCCAAGATTTTTCTGTCTAACTGAATATCGTGTTTTCTTAATTTATTGATAAATTGGCTATAAGAAATTCCCTGCTCGCGGCAGGCGGCATTAATCTGGGTTTGCCAAAGAGTTCTTTTGTCTCTTTTTTTGGTTCTTCTATCCCGATATGCATAGCTCCATGCGTGCATTAATGCATCTTTGGCGGCTCTAAATTTATTTTTTCGTCCCCAGTGAAAACCCTTAGTGTGTTGAAGGATAGATTTTTTTCTTTGACGGGCTGTTTTTCCTCTTTTTACTCGCGGCATATTATTTTGTTAATGCTTTTTTAATGACTTTTGCTTCCGGACCGGATACTTCTTTCCATCCTCTTTTTTGGCGGATTAATTTTCCTGACTTTTTAGAACGAAAATGGTTCTGTCCGGCAATTCTTCTTAAGACCTTGTCGGTCTTAGTTATTTTAAATCTTTTTGACAAGGACTTTCTGGTTTTGGGGGACTTTTTTTGGCTCATTTTTGTCCTTTTTTAATAATAATAGTTATTGAGTTTCTTTGTTTTTTGCTTTCTTTCTCTATTTCTATAGGAATATCATTTTTAAGAAACCCTAAAAATTTATCTATTTGTTCTTGAATATGATGTTTAAGCGCTTTTTCTCTGCCCCTCAAAAGCAATTCTAATTTTATTTTATTGCCTTTTTCTATGAACTTTTGCGCTTGCTTTGCTTTGGTTTCTAAATCGTGGTCTGAAGTGTTGAATTTTATCCTCACGCCCTTAATCTCTCCTCCTTTTATTCGAGAACCCTTTTTTTCTTTTTTTTGCAGCTGATATAGATATTTTCCATAATCTATAATTTTACATACGGGCGGCTCTACTTTTTTTGTAACCTGGACTAAATCTAATCCGCATTCTTTTGCCCGCTTAAGCGCGTTTTCCATGCTAACCACGCCTAACTGTTCGCCGAGCTCATTAATCAGGCGAACCTCTTTGGCTCTTATTTGGTTGTTGATTAATGTTTTTTTGATATTGGGAAATTTAATTCATTTTTAAGCCGACCTCTAAGGTATTTTCTTCCGGGTCCGCTTTTAAGATATTTTTCTCGGTTTTTTGCATCCTGCCGATTGCGACTTATTTCACAATAAACAAATCTTAACGGTCTTCTATGGGCTGTGGCTGAAATACCAAGAAAGGACTTCAATTCACGGGCAGACTTCTAACTGGGTGGAGATGGCGGGAGTTGAACCCGCGTCTAGGAATGTTGTTAATTTATTTCTACAAGCTTATTCTAGTTTATATTTTTGTTTACAGGATTGAAACTAGAAAAAAATACCCGTAACTTAGCCCTGTAAAATTTGACGGCTTCCCTTGGGCAAAAGGAAGCTGTCTATCCTGAAGATATAATGCTCACAGGGTTTATCAGGAGTCAACCGAGCGAACAGATGCCGTTTATGGCACCGACCTTACTTAAGCATAAGCATAAGCAGGTCTGGAAAATAAGTTGGCACTTATTTTGTTTCCGATTTTTATCAGTTTTCGGAAAACTGAACTTGCCTAAATTAACAGCAAAATCCCTATCGAGGCCCTTCATCCCCTAAATCATTCAGTCGCAAAGCGACTGAATGATCGGGCGATCATCTCGCATTAGCGAGGTGATTTAGCCCCTTCCGTTTGCTTTAAATAACTCTCTTTCCATTTCTCTTTGAATATCCCGTTTTTTGATTTGTTCTCTTTTGTCCGGTTTGCTTTTGCTTTTGACGAGAGCAATTTCTATCTTTACTTTTCCTCGCTTAGTATACAGTTTTAAAGGCACTAATGTCAAGCCCTTTTGCGCGGTTTTTCCAATTAACTTTTTAATTTCTGCTTTTTTTAAAAGCAGGGCTCTTGTTCTTTCAGGGTCATAATCAGCAGGAGCATTTTTAGGCTGATAAGCGGGAACTTTGGCGCCTAAAAGCCGGGGCTGTTCGTCTTTTATTATGATAAAAGATCCTTGGAGATTAGCCCTGCCAAGTTTGATTGATTTCACTTCTTGTCCGTTTAGCGCGATTCCGGCCTCAATCTTTTCCAATATCTCATAGTTATAATACGCTTTTTTATTTTCAGCGAGATTTTTCATAATTATTTTATATTATCATAGATTTTTTCATGATAGTATGGTAAATTGTATTCGTTAAGCAGTTTTTTTAAATTAGGAAAATTTATGCAATTATAGTAGTATAAGCGTAAAACGAAAAACGCCCTAGGCCGACCGCTGAAGCAGTCAGCGGGCTAGGCAAAGTGTAAAGCCACAGCGCAAAGCTACAATATAATTTTTAATTTCTAATTTTCAATATGAAAGCGCAAAGCGTAAAACGAAAAGCGCAAAACTACAAGTTGAAATTTTCAATTTACTAATTTACAATTTACGAATGAATTTAACAATTTCTCAATTTCCTAATTTTCAATTGAAAATTT
>CAYYED010000031.1:0-2319 GCA_964470785.1 uncultured Candidatus Saccharibacteria bacterium
TAGAGAACAGAGATTTGCATTTTGGATTATTACTCGCTGAAGGTTTAAAAATTGAAAATTAAAAATTTATTAGAAATTAAAAATTAGAAATTAAAAATTAGAATCTTATGCCCAGAGCTTATCCCATTGAAAAATACCGCAATATCGGCATTATTGCCCACATTGATGCAGGAAAAACAACCGTTAGCGAACGGGTGCTTTTTTACACGGGCATTTCCCATAAAATTGGAGAAGTTCATGAAGGGGAAGCCATTATGGATTGGATGGAACAGGAAAGAGCCAGGGGCATTACTATTACTTCTGCGGCCACTACTTGCTTTTGGACACTAACCGGACAAGATAAAACAAACAAAGAAAACGAGTATAAGATAAACATTATTGATACGCCGGGGCACATTGATTTTACCGCAGAAGTGCAGAGGTCTTTAAGGGTTTTAGACGGAGCAGTAGTTGTTTTTGACGGCGTGGCAGGCGTAGAAGCCCAATCAGAAACCGTCTGGCATCAAGCAGATAAGTTTCATGTTCCGCGTATATGTTTTATTAATAAAATGGACAGAATGGGCGCTAATTTTGAGGAAAGCTTGAAATCTATCTGGAACCGGCTTACGACTGATGCCGTGGCTGTTCAGCTTCCTATTGGCCAAGAAAGCGATTTTAAGGGTGTGATAGATTTAATAAAAATGAAGACAGTAGTTTTTGAAGGAGAACACGGAGAAACAATAGTTGAGAAAGACATCCCGGCAGAGTTAGAAGAAAAAGCCGTTCAGTGGAGAAAAAAACTTTTAGAAAAAGTGGCGGCAGAAGACCAAAACCTTTTAGAAAAATATTTGGAAGGCAAAGAACTTGCCGAAGAAGAAATAAGACAGGCAATTAGAAGAGGAGTAATTAATTATAAAATTGTTCCCGTGTTTTGCGGCTCTGCCCTAAAAAATAAAGGTATTCAACCGGTGCTTGATGCGGTTATTCAATATTTTCCCAGTCCCATGGATTTGCCGCCCATCAAAGGCAAAGAACCGAAAACCAAAGAAGAGCTTGAAAGAAGGGCTGACGATAATGAACCGTTTTCCGCTTTGGCATTTAAAGTTGCCACTGATCCTTTTATGGGAACGCTCACATATTTTCGCATTTATTCAGGAAAATTGACAACCGGGACAGCCGTATTAAATTCTGCCAAAGGGCAAAAGGTGAGGATTGGAAGAATTGTGAGGATGCATGCAAATCACCGGGAAGAAGTAGAAGAAATGTATGCCGGAGACATTGCCGCTGCCATAGGGATGAAAGATGTAGAAACAGGCCATACTTTATCTGATTCAGAGAATCCGATTATATTGGAAAAAATTGTTTTTCCGGAACCGGTCATTTCTATTAGAATTGAGCCGAAAACCAAGGCAGATCAAGAAAAATTAGGATTAGCGCTTAAAAAATTGTCAGAAGAAGACCCGACTTTTAAAATAAAGTCGGACGAGGAAACGGCAGAAACCATTATTTCAGGAATGGGGGAGTTGCATTTAGAAATTTTAGTAGATAGAATGAAAAAAGAGTTTAAAATGGAAGCAAACATAGGCAGGCCCCAAGTTGCCTATAAAGAAACAATTTTAGAGACAGCAGAGGCAGAAGGAAAGTATATTAAGCAGAGCGGAGGCAGGGGACAGTATGGACACGTATATCTGCGCGTAAAACCAAAAGAAAGAGGAGAAGGATTTGAGTTTATTGATGGAATTAAAGGAGGAGTTATTCCTAAAGAATACATTCCGGCTGTCAAAAAAGGAGTGCGTGAGGCAATGGATAGGGGAGTTCTCGCAGGATACCCTTTGGTAGATCTGCAAGTTACGCTTTACGACGGCTCTTTTCACGAAGTTGATTCTTCGGAAGCGGCTTTTAAGATTGCCGGTTCGCAAGCATTTCAGAGTGCGACAAAGCGGGCAAAGCTTGTATTATTGGAGCCGATTATGCGGCTGGAGGTAAGCATTCCGGAAGAGTTTTTTGGAGATATTGTTGGAGACATTAATGCCAGAAGAGGAAGAATGAAAGAGAGTTTTAACCGGGCAAAATTGAAAGTAATAGAAGGTTTTGTGCCTTTGGCAGAGATGTTTGGCTATGTCACTGCTTTGCGCTCAATGACGCACGGTCGGGGGACATTTACTATGGAATTTCACAGCTATGAGCAGGTGCCGGTGAATATAACACAGCAGATCGTGGAGGCGAGAACATAACGGTATAAATTTTTAATTTCTAATTTTTAATTTCTAATAAATTTTTAATTTTCAATTTTTAAACCTTCAGCGAGTAATAATCCAAAATGCAAATCTCTGTTCTCTA
>CAYYED010000032.1:0-7615 GCA_964470785.1 uncultured Candidatus Saccharibacteria bacterium
AAATATCTTTTCATCTCCTTTGACAACTGTGAACTCTTTAAAACCAGAATTAATTTTTTGATTGCCATCAATTATTAAAACCGTATTTTGCACCGAAAAACCATTCCCTACTTTCTTTTCTAAATTACTGACCGCTCTTCTCATAGCCAATTTGGTTGCCTCCCAAATATTAATTCTGTCAATCACTTTTGCCGAAACCATTCCCCTCCCCCATTTTATGGCAGGATTCGTGGTTATAATTTTATAAAATTGCTCTCTTGTCTTTGGTGTAAGTTTTTTAGATTCTTTTATGTTTAAAAATTGAAAATTAAAAAATTGATTGAAAATTGGAAATTGGAAATTGGAAATTTTAAGCATGGTTGCTGCCGCTACTACCGGTCCCGCCAAACTCCCCCTGCCCGCTTCATCCAAGCCAATAATATATTGTATTTCTGTTTTTAACGCCATTATGGTATCATAACATAAATTACCTTTTTTAATTTCCCACTTTTTTTATTTTTAAATTTCCTCTAAAATAGAATAACATGGATCAACCACTCCAACGTTTTGATATCCAAGAGATGTTAAGAGAGTTAAGAAGCGCAGAAAGAGAAAATAGAACCGCCGATTTCACCGGCAAGCTTTTGCCAGAATTTTCTTTTTCCGGAAAAGAAATCAATGCTTCTATGGATTTCAGCGGTTCCACTATCCAGGGATCGGCTTATTTTTATGATTGTAAAATCAGAGGCGAGATTAAATTCCAAGAAGTGCTGTTTTACAGGACCCTTTATATATCCGGCTCAAAAATAAAAAATGATTTTATTCTCAGGGAATGTACTATTCGAGAAAACATCAATTTAGTTTCATCTTCGTTTTTTAAAAACATTGTTCTGGACGAAACCACTATCAAGGGTTTTGTGGGCTTGAATAAGATAAAGGTAAAAAAAGACATTAATGCCAATTATGCCATCATTAAAGACATTAACACCAGAACGGGCGTAATAAAAGGAGATATTTATGTCAGGGAGGCGGAAATCAAGGGCTCTGTTAATATGGAGGGGCTTTTTGCCGAAGGGTTGGCAAATTTTGAAAACAGCACTATTTTTCAGGACTTGAACCTAAGAAAGGCAATCTTTAACGGAGTAGTAATTTTAAGCGGAACGATTGTGGAAGGAAGCATTGAAACCGATGAAATGAAAAGCCAGAAGCTGATTGCGCATATGGTATAAAAATGGAAAATACATTTTTTAATCTTTAATTTCTAATTTTTAATTTCTAATAAATTTTTAATTTTTAAACTCTTTAAAAATCATTGAAAATTAAAGAATTGAAAATTGAATGAAAATTGAAAATTGAAAATTGAAAATTATTTTCATGACTTCCTTCACCCATCTTCACGTTCATAGCCAGTATTCCCTGCTTGACGGGCTCCCTAAAATTGAGGAGCTTTTAGCATATGTTAAAGAGTTGGGAATGGACAGCGTTGCCCTTACTGACCACGGCGCACTTTACGGAGCGGTAGAGTTTTTCAAAAAAGCCAAAAAGCAAAACATCAAACCCATTATTGGTTGTGAAGTTTACGTGGCTCCGGAAAGCATGCTTCAGAAAAGACCCAATATTGACAATAAGCGCTATCATTTGATTTTGCTGGCAAAAAATGAGCTCGGCTACAAAAACTTGGTTAAGCTTGTTACTAAGGCCCATTTAGAGGGATTTTATTATAAGCCGAGAATAGACGAAGAATTACTAAGCAAGCACAGCCAAGGACTAATTGCCCTTTCTGCTTGTTTGCAGGGAAAAATCCCCCGCCTTATTTTAGCCAATAAAATCAAGCAGGCCGAAGAAACTGCCCTCTTTTACCAAAAAATATTTGACAAAGACAGTTTTTATTTAGAACTTCAGCACCATCCTAACATTCCGGAACAAGCCAAAGTCAATCAGGTAATGATAGAAATTTCTAAAAAACTTGATATCCCCTTGGTGGCAACCAATGATATTCATTATTTACGGCCCGAGGATTCCGAAGCTCAGGATATTTTAATGCTTATTAATACCGGGGCCGACCCCAATGACCCTGAGCGGCTCTCAATGAGGCAGGATGATTTTTCTATGACTCCGCCGGAAAAAATGAAAGAATATTTTAAAGAAACGCCCGAGGCGCTTGAAAATACCCAGAAAATAAAAGAAATGTGTAATTTTGAGTTTGAGCTGGGCAAAACCACTCTCCCCCGTTATCCAATCACTAACGGACAGTCGTCTGATGAAAAATTAAAAGAGCTGGCTTTCCAGGGCTTTGAAGAAAAAAGAAAAGAATTTAAGGACCATAAAATAGTGGAGGAAAGATTGGATCACGAACTAAAAGTAATTAAAAAAACCGGATTTGCTTCCTACTTCCTTATTGTCGCCGATTTTGTCAACTGGGCAAAAAAAAATAAAATTGTTGTGGGCCCGGGCAGGGGCAGTGTAGGAGGATCTCTGGTTTCTTATTTAACCGGCATTACCAATATCAACCCCTTGAAGCATAATCTTCTTTTCGAACGTTTCCTTACCACTTCAAGGTTCTCTCCTCCTGATATTGACCTTGATTTTGCCGACATGCGGAGAGATGAAGTTATCCGGTATGTGGCTCAAAAATACGGGCAGGACAAAGTAGCTCAAATTATTACTTTTGGAACAATGGCAGCCCGCGCTGTCATTAGAGATGTGGGCAGGGTGCTTAATTATTCTTATAACCTCTGCGACCGCATTGCTAAAATGATTCCTTTTGGATTCAATTTGGAAGAAACCCAAAAACAAATTCCTGAATTCAAAGAACTTTACGAATCCGACGAAAGGGTAAGAAGATTGGTTGACCTTGCTAAAAAACTGGAGGGCGTGGCAAGACACGCCTCTACTCATGCTTGCGGAGTGGTAATTTCTCCGGAACCGCTTGATAACTTGGTGCCCTTACAGCACCCGACTCAAAATGATAAGACTATTGTCACCCAGTACGAAATGCATTCTATCGAGGATTTAGGGCTGTTAAAAATGGATTTTTTGGGATTAAAAAACCTTACTATTATTGAAAACGCGCTCAAGCTAATAAAAAAAATCAGGAATGAAGAAGTAGACATAGAAAAAATTCCTGAAGACGATAAAAAAACCTTTCGCCTGCTCCAAAAAGCAGAAACAACATCAATCTTCCAATTGGAAAGTCAGGGCATGAAAAAATGGCTTAAACAGCTTCAGCCAAGCAAGTTTGATGATATTGTAGCTATGCTTGCGCTATACCGGCCGGGCCCGATGCAATTTATCCCCGAATATATCGGACGAAAAAAGAAAAAGAGGAAAATAGAATATATTCATTCAAAGCTTAAACCAATTTTGGAAAACACTTACGGAATTCCGATTTTTCAGGAACAAATGATGCAAATTGCCCAAGAAATTGCCGGATTTTCTTTGACAGAAGCAGATGTCTTACGCAAGGCAATTGGCAAAAAAATATCTTCTCTTTTGCACCAGCAAAAAGAAAAATTCATTAAGGGCGCGGCAAAAAATGGGACCGATAAAAGCGTGGCGGAAAAAATCTGGAGTTGGTTTTTACCCTTTGCCCAGTATGGTTTCAATTTGAGCCATTCTACGGGCTACGGAAAAATCGCTTTTCAGACTGCCTACCTTAAAGCGCATTTTTCTGTGGAGTTTATGGCTGCCGTTTTTGCTTCTGAAAAACAAGATGTGGAAAGAACTGCTTTTCTAATAGAAGAATGCAAAAGAATGGGCATTGAAGTTCTGCCTCCGGATATTAATGAAAGTTTTCCTAATTTTACGGTTACGGGTAAAAACCAAATAAGATTCGGACTTTGGGCGATTAAAAATGTTGGACACAATATTGTGGAAACCATTATTGGTGAAAGAAAAGCAGGCGGTAAATTCCAATCAATTGCTGATTTTATCAACAGAATTCATTGCAAAGACCTGAATAAAAAATCAATGGAAGCGCTTATTAAAGCCGGAGCTTTTGACGAGCTGGAAGAACGAGGCGTGCTTTTGGAAAACTTAGAGCGCTTGCTGGTTTACTCCCGAGAAATCCAAAGCCAAAAAAAGAACGGCCAAAAAGGGCTATTTGACAGCTCTGCCTCACCTATGCCTCAAATCACCCTCTCCCCTGCCCGGCCGATGAAATCTCAGGAAAAACTGAAATGGGAAAAAGAACTGCTCGGACTATATATTTCCGGACACCCCTTAGAAGCATTCAAGAAAGTGCTTTCCAAGAAAACTGTCCCTATTGAAAAAATTATTGACGATTTGCTTAATCAAGGCGCCAGAGATATTCACATCGGCCCTTTTTTTAAAAGAGTCGCTCCGGGTGACAGAATTACCGTAGGCGGTCTTGTCTCCGGAATCAAAAAGATTATTACTAAGACCAACCGGCCAATGGTGTTTATGCGGCTTGAAGACCTGACCGGAAAACTTGAAGTAATTGTTTTTCCCAGTTTAATTGAAAACGGAAACGGCAATGGATTAGAAGAAAACAAAATTGTTCTAATTAAGGGCAAGGCAGACCTTAAAGACAATTCCCCCAAAATCATCGCTGAACATATAGAAACCCTTGTGGAGGAGTAAAAAAGCACCATATCAATCTATCAACTTTCCTCCCCCACCCTTCCCTCCCCCTCCAAAGGAGGGGGAGGGATTAAGGGAGGGGGCTGGGGAGGAATAAAAAAGCGCCAAAAAAACTTGACTGTTTTTGTTTTTTCTCTTATTCTTAAAATCAGAACATTCCAAATCTATACCAAAACCAAAGAGGAGGTGAGGAAGATAAGTGCATCACAAGCAACTCAAGGACTCTACCAGACGATCGTCTCTATTCTCCGTAAATCAGACCTGTCTCCTGACGACGTGATCCAGTTTATAACTCACCATAAGGTTGACGAAAGAACTATAAAGCGATTAATGGTGTGGTTAGAAGAGCTAAGGTTCTGGCGGGAGTACGCCCTAATTTACCGAAACCTAGAAAAAGCTCGACCTTATTCCCAACTTGCCAAAACCTTTGAAGACCTAATTCGCCCTGAAAAAGGAGATGTCTGGCTAGATGTGGGGTGTGGTCCGGCGAAGATGAGCCAGCTTGTCTGGAAAAAATCTGGAAAATCGGTACGGAAGATCATAGGGATAGACATAGTGTTGTCCCCCGCGCAGGAAACCCTGTCTCGGTTAACCGAAAAAATCCCCGTGGAATTAGTATACGCAAGTATCGGGGAAACGCTTCCTTTTTCTGATAATTCCTTTGACGGGATTATCGCCAATCTAATATTCCCGTATGTCACCGATTTTGAGGGGAGAACAGGCAAAGAAGCGTTTAGGCAAGTGTTAAGCGAAATGTACAGGGTGCTGAAGCCGGGCGGACACATAGTTTGGTCAACTCCGAAACAAAGCGTCCGCTTTCAATGGGTATTTATTGCCTCAATTCCAGACATGCTTAACCCAATCCCCTACATTCTCCAAAAAGACGTAACTCGAATACTCCAAGGGGTGCGTATACTCAAACATGCTCTAGAAATACAAAAAAAGGGTAGGCAAGGTATTTACACCTTCTTGCCTATGCCTGAGGTCGAAGAAATACTCAAAGAAATTGGTTTTTCAGACCTGGTCTGGCAATCCTCCTTTGTTAGACAGGTGTTGGTTAACAAAGCACACAAACCACACAACTAATAATGGTTCTAATTGTTGGGCCCCTGAAAAAGTGTTATAATGTCTTAACACTTTCAGGGGCTCTTTCTGTTTATTAAATTTAATTTATGAATCTCTTTGCATTATCAGGATTTATTAATGGCATCTCAGCTATATTGTTTGGTTTTTTTGTTTTCTTTAAAAAACCAAAAGATATCGTTAATAAAACTTTTGGTTTAATGAGTGTTGCCTTAGTTGTTTGGGGCATAAGCTACGGGTTTTGGCAACTAAGCTCAAACAAAGAAATTGCATTTTTTTGGATACGTTTATTAAGTGTTGGATCAACCTTTATCCCCATTACCTTTCTTCATTGGATCTTGTCCTTATATGGCTTATGGCAAAAACGAAAAGGTGTTATTGTTGCAGGATATATTTTTACAATTGTCTTATCTATATTTTGTTTTACACCGCTATACATTAAAGACATAAACCCGCAACTTTCGTTCGCATGGTGGCCAGAAGCAGGCATTGTATATAGTATTTATCTTTTAATAGCTTATATCGGTTTAATTAGCTATGCTCTTTATGAGCTTATAAAAATTTATAAAAAAACAAAAGGACATATTCATGAACAAATTAAGTATATTATTTTAGCAATAATATTGGGGTTTGGGGGCGGTGCTACTAATTTCCCTTTGTGGTACAACATTCCAATTCCTCCATATGGCAATTTTTTAGTTGCTTTTTATCCATTAATCTTGTCTTACGCTATTGTAAAACACCAACTTTTTGAAATCAAGGTAGTTTTAACTTCTCTTTTTATGGCGATAATCAGCATTCTTCTTCTTTTTAATATTTTTGGATCATCTACTAATTTTGAGTACATACTAAATGGCTCATTATTTACAGCATTTCTTATCTTTGGCTATCTCTTAATCAAAAGTGTTCTTAAAGAAATAAAACAACGGGAAAAGATGGAAAAAATGGCCGGGGAGTTGCAGGTTGCCTACGAAAAAGTGCAAAAACTTGACCAAGCAAAATCAGAATTTCTTTCTATTGCTTCCCATCAGTTACGCACGCCGCTTACTGCTACTCAGGGCTACCTTTCTCTACTCATAGAAGGGACTTATGGCAAAATACAAACAAAGGCAAAAAGACCGCTTAACAATGTTTTCCGCGCCAGCCGGCAATTAAACCAATTGGTGAATACTCTTTTGAATATCTCGCGCATTGAGGCAGGAAAAGTCAAATTAGAAGCCGTGCCCACATCTCTGGAAGAAATACTCTCTCGTATTGTTGAAGAATTCAAAATAGTAGCCGAAGAAAAAGGGCTTTATTTAAAATTAGAAGCCCCCTCTCTTCTGCCGCCTATTTCTTTAGACGAAGAAAAAATCAATCAAGTAATAATGAATATTGTTGATAATAGTATTAAATATACGGATGCTGGCGGAATAAAAATTACTGCTCAAGAAAAAGAAAAAAGCAAGGTGTTGATCAAAATTGCAGACACAGGCGCAGGCATGAGCAAGGAACAATTAAGCCATCTTTTCCAAAAATTCAGCAGAGGAAAAGCCGGGCAAGAAGGATGGTCCAGCGGAGCCGGACTGGGCTTGTTTGTGGCTAAACAATTTACCGAGCTTCACGGAGGCAAAATCTGGGCTGAATCAGATGGCCCGGGCAAGGGTTCTGCCTTCTATATTGAAATTCCCCAGAAATTATAATATTATGAGAAACAGCGTTAAGAAAAAACATTAATCTAACTAATTCCATACTACATTTTTTGCGATCGCAGAAAAGATGGTATGAAACTTCTCGACAAGCTCGAACCTCCGCTTCTCGACTCGCTGTGCTCGCTCGAAGAATAAAGGATCGCTCGAAGATTAAATTTTAGCCATTTTCGTAATTTAAATAAAATATCCTTAAATTACGAAATTGCCCCCTTCCCCCACCTTAATCCTCCCCCTTCCCCTGGGGGAGGGGGAGGGAGGGG
>CAYYED010000033.1:0-9484 GCA_964470785.1 uncultured Candidatus Saccharibacteria bacterium
TGGCCGGCATCTTGGCCGGAACGAAATCCCTTGATCGTTCTTGCAGCATTTACTTTTAACAGCAATCACGATCATTTAATTGTATGGGAGAGGCAGGAAAGAGGGCTTTCACAGTTCATGCAAAAAACCGGAATAAGCGTATCAAAACATTTTAATGAAAAATACAAGGAACAAGGCACTGTATTAAAACCCTACACATTTAAAGTCATAGAATCGGATAGGTATTTACAAAGAGTTGTTCCTTATGTAATGGTAAAAAATACCTTTGAAATGCATCCAAACGGGTATCAATGGGCAGTTCATAATTTTGAGCAGGCGTGGGAATGGGCAATCCGTTATCCGTTTTCTAGCTTAGGCGATTATGCAGGAATAAGAAACTCTCCTATTGTGGATACGGCGCGACTTAAAGAAATTTTGGGTACTTCGAAAGAGTTTAAATCTTTATGTAAAGACATGATTTTAAATCGGGAACACATAGGAGAAGATGAAATGTCAGAAACAATTCATTTTTCTTTAGAAGAAGATTAGTTCCGGAACTTCCGAAGTTCCGGTTTCCGGAACTTCGGAAGTTCCGAAGCAAAACGGGGTGTAGTATAATGGCAGTACGCGGGCTTCGGGAGTCCGTATTCTGGGTTCAATTCCCAGCACCCCGACATTAATAATTTTAATTATGAAGATTTTTGTATAACATATTATTAATGATTTTTATGATTTAAGATATCAAATATGGAAAATCCATTTTTTTCAAAACTTAAAGGAGAAGTAATCGTGGAAAACATTCCAGAAGAAAAAATAGACAAACTGGAGGGCTTAATCAATGATTTTGAAGAAGCGTCTTTAGAGAAAGATTCTAAAAACCGCATTCTTTCCTCTCAATTTATTGCCAAAGGAATGTTAAGGGTCTTAACCAGCAAAGAGGCAATGGGTAAAAAATTGGCAAAAATCATTAAAAAAGAGTTTAATGGCAAGACATCTTTTACCCGCTGCCGCCAGGAAGGCACTTTTCGCGTTAAGGTTAATTTAAATTTTTAAATAACTGTAGTCCAGTGGCAAGACGCCGCATTTTTACCCCGCACCCTTTTTGGGCCTATAGTTTAATGGCAAAATACTACATTCGCATTGTAGGGATGGCAGTTCGATTCTGCCTAGGTCCACCCAGTTAGAAGTCTGCCCGGGAATTGATAATCCTTTCTTGATATTTCAGCTTAAACAATAATTAGGCCGGCCAGAGAGTGTTTTTGATACTCTCTGGCAATGGTATTTCATAAGCAGACTTCTAACTGGGTTGCCCCATTAAAAGCGGAACCATCCTTCGAATATTGGAGCATCAATCGGTTATATAATCTTTCAAAGCTTTTATCGTGGTTGCGAGCTCGAACCACTCATAACGGGGACACCCCCAGAAATGTTTTGCAAACCCAAACTGAAAAATATTTTTTATTGTTGATTATTGCCCTGTTTATTGCGATAGTCTTTTATTTTTTTATGGTACAAGACAAAACACAAAATCCGTCCCAAGTTTGTTTTAGGGAACATTGTTTTGCGCTGGAAATTGCCGACACCCCGGAAAAAAGAGCTCAAGGCCTGATGTTTAGGCAGGAGCTTGCCCAAGACAAGGCAATGCTTTTTATTTATCCCCGCTCCGGAGTTTATAAGTTTTGGATGAAAAATACGCTTATTCCTCTTGATATTGTTTGGCTGGATAGAAATAAAAAAGTGGTGTTTATAGCGCACAATGCTCCTCCTTGCTATATTGAAGAATGTCCTTTGTTTGGCAATAACGAATCTTCTAATTATGTTTTGGAAATTAATGCCGGAATTGCAGAAAAAATCGGATTGGAGACTGGAGACAATGCAAGGTTTTGAGATTAAGGGAGATTAAGGGAGATTAAGGGAGATTAAAGGAGATTAAAGGAGATTAAGGGAGTAATATGGTTGACGGATTTTTTTATTTTTGTTAAGCTCAAAAATAGAATTAGGTCCGTTGCATCGGACCATTTTTTAAAGAAATAATAAAACAAGGGAATTTAATAAGAAATGTTCTCGACAAGCTCGAACAATAAGAAAGAAATGTTCTCGACAAGGACTGTCCTGAGCTTGTCGAAGGGCTCGAACAATAAGAAAGAAATGTTCTCGACAAGGCCTGTCCTGAGCTTGTCGAAGGGCTCGAGCAGTAATATTTACCGTTATTCTTCGAGCTTGTCGAGAAAGGTAATAATAATTTAATTAAACTCTTATGGAAGACATTAAAACATTTGCTTCTTCGATTGCTCAAATTGCCGAAGAGAAAGGCATTGCTTATGGAAGAATCATAGAAGTAGTGGAAACGGCTTTGGCAGCGGCCTATAAAAAAGACCATGATAAGAAAGGAGAAAATATTATAGCAAAATTAGACCCGGAAACAGGCGAAACAAAATTTTGTCAGATTTTAGACGTGGTAGATGAAGATATGATATATTCAGAAGAAGAGTTGGAAGAACTAAAACAAAAAAAAGAAAAACAAATAGAGGCGGAAGAAGAGTTAGAAGAAGAAAAAAAGATTAGATTTAATCCCAGAAGGCATATTATGATAGAAGAAGCGAAAAAAATTAACCCTAAAATAGAAGTAGGCCAAGAATTGAAGATATCCTTAAAAGCCAGTTCGGATTATGGCAGGATAGCTGCCCAGACCGCCAAGCAGGTAATTTTACAACGGCTGAAAGAAGCAGAAAGAGATGCTATTTTAGAGGAATTTAAAGAAAAAGAAGGAGAAGTGGTGTCCGGAATTGTCCAAAGAAAGGAAGGATTTAACATTTTTTTTGATTTGGGCAAGGCATTGGGAGTATTGCCGCCCGGTGAACAAATTAAGGGAGAAAGATATCTTATCGGACAAAGAATGCGTCTTCTCTTAAGAAGCGTGGAGTTGACCACAAAGGGCCCTTTAATTGTTCTTTCCCGGGCTTATCCCAAGCTTGTTACCAAGCTTTTTGAAATTGAGGTTCCGGAGGTTGCGGCCGGACAGGTAGAAATAAAAAGCATTGCCCGGGAATCGGGATTTCGGACAAAAATTGCCGTAATGTCCACTGAAGAGGGAATTGACCCCATAGGAGCTATGGTCGGGCAAAGAGGGACAAGAGTAATGGCAGTGATAAACAGTTTAAACGGAGAGAAGGTTGATATTATTGAGTGGGTGGACACTCCGGAAACATTTATTGCCAATTCTCTTTCTCCGGCCAAGGTAGCAGAAGTCAGGGTAGAAGAAAGAGGAAAAGCAACTGCCATTGTTCCTCAAGACCAGCTTTCTTTAGCCATAGGCAAGGGCGGGCAAAATGTCCGATTAGCTGCCAAACTGACCGGTTGGAAAATTGATATTAAAGTGGAAGGGCAAGCAGAGCCGGTAGATATAGAAAAATTTCAGGAAAAAGAACAAGAAAATGTTTCAAAAGAACAAGCCAAAGAACGAGTAGAAGAAAAAGAAGAGGACAATAAAGCGGACAAGAAAAAGGACAAGAAAGAGGAGGACCCGGAGATATTGGAAACAAAGCAGACAGAACAAACAGAAACAAAAAAGCAGGTGCCGGCAGGGCCAAAAAAGAAAACTAAGGCAAAGAAACCAGAGAAAGAGCAAAAAGAATGAACCAATAAAATAATTAATTTACCAGAATTATGAATTTCATAATAATTCCTTTTATTATTGCTATTTTATCTTTGTTTTTCGTTTTATTTTTAATTCAAAAGATTGTCCGCATAGAGGTTGGCAAACAAGAAGTCAGAGAAATTGCTCAAGCAATTAGAGAGGGCGCTAAAGCGTTTTTAGCAAGAGAGTTTAAGATAATGGCTTTGATTTTTCTTTTAGCCGCTATCGGGCTGGGCATCTTGTCCAAAGGAATTTCTGCCCCGATTATTTTTTTAATAGGAGCAATAATCTCCAGTTTAGCCGGATATATCGGGATGATGGTTTCCACTATAACTAATTCCAGAACAGCGATAGCCAGCCAAAAAAGCTTTTCCCAGGGGTTCAAAACGGCTATTTGGGGAGGACAGGTAATGGGGTTTTTAGTTGTAGGGATGGGGCTTTTGGGAGTACTGATTATCTGGGCCATTTTTAAAGACGCAGAACTCTTGTTAAATTATGCTTTGGGCGCTTCTTTAGTAGCATTATTTATGAGAGTAGGCGGAGGCATTTTTACCAAAAGCGCTGATGTTGGCGCGGACTTGGTCGGAAAAATAGAGCAAGGAATTCCCGAAGACGACCCAAGAAATCCGGCCGTTATTGCCGACCAGGTAGGAGATAATGTCGGCGATATTGCCGGCATGGGGTCTGACCTTTTCGAATCATATGTTTCCGCCATTATTGCGGCAATGATTATCGGGGTAATTGCTTTTGGAATCCCGGGTTTGTTTTTTCCCTTATTTTTGGCAGGCATTGGCATTTTTTCTTCTCTTGTCGGCACATTTTTTATGTTCGTAGGAAAAAAGAAATCAGAAAGTTTTTCCGAACAGACCGAAGGAGTAAGGAAGGCCATGGAAAGGGGTATTTATATTGCCAACGGATTGATGCTTGTCGGGGCATATTTTTTAAGCATTTATTTTTTTCAGAACCTTAATTATTTTTGGGTAATTGCTTTGGGATTGGCCGCGGGTTTGGTTATTGGAAAAACAACCGGATATTATACTTCAGAAAAAAACAGGCCAACCCTTGAGATTGCCGAGTCAGCCCAAACAGGGGCCTCAAGCGTGATTATTCAGGGAATTGTTGTCGGAATGAAAAGCACGGTTTTGCCTGTTTTAGCAGTAGGAGTTACTATAGTTTTGTCTTTCTATTTTGGCGGACTATACGGTATTGCTTTGGCTTCTTTGGGAATTTTGGCGGTTTTGGGCATTAACCTGTCCGCGGACTGTTATGGCCCGATTGCGGACAATGCGGCCGGCATTGCGGAAATGTCCGGATTAGGTTCGGACACCCGGCAAAGGGTGGAAGCATTGGATGCTGTGGGGAACAGCACTGCCGCGATGGGCAAGGGCTTTGCCATTGGCGCTGCCGCTTTGGCTGCTTTGGCTTGGCTGGTAACTTATTCCCAAAAAATCGGATTGGAAACAATTAATTTGCTGGATTCAAAATTATTAGCCGGTTTGTTTATTGGAGCAATGCTCCCCTTTTTCTTTTCTGCCCTTACAATGAAAGGAGTGGGCAAAGGGGCTTTAGAAATGGTTAAAGAAGTAAGAAGGCAGTTTCAAGAAAAAACCGGACTGATGCAGGGAACGGAAAAAGCAGATTACCGGATTTGTGTGGACATTGCTACCAAAAGAGCGCTTCGAGAAATGATTTTACCCGGCATTATTGTTGTCATTACTCCGATTCTTATTGGGTTGTTGCTGGGCAAAGAAGCAGTGGCCGGTACATTGGTCGGCGCATTGAGCGCCGGATTTTTACTGGCTCTTTTTATGGCTAATTCCGGCGCGGCTTGGGATAATGCCAAGAAATATATTGAAGCCGGCAATTTAGGCGGCAAAGGTTCTCCTGCTCATAAGGCAGTAGTAGTTGGAGATACTGTGGGAGACCCCATGAAGGATTGTAGTGGTCCGTCAATTAATATATTAATGAAATTAATATCAATTATAAGCCTTATTATTGTAACTTTGCTGTAGGTGTTTGATTTTTCAATAGTTCATTTTTAACCTCTTCCCCCAACCCTCTCTTTTTCTCCCCCTTCCCCTCAGGGGAAGGGGGAGATAGAGGAGGAAAGGGTAATTTGATAATTCAAAGATATTATACAAAGGTTTTATGAAAAAAAGAAGATAATTAACCCTAATTCAACATGGAATTTTCTATTAAAGAGACGGGCAAAACAAATAAAGAAGTTTTTGTCAGCATTCCGGCTTTCCATCTGGACAAATACATGGAAAAAGCGCTGGAAGGGCTTTCTAAAGGGCTGGAAGCCAAGGGTTTTCGCAAGGGCAAGGTGCCTAAGGAAATCGCTCAAAAAGAAATTGGAGAGCAGGAGATTTTACAAGAGGCCTCGGTCTTGGCTATTCGAGATGCTTATGCCAAAATATTAAAGGAGCAGGATTTGGATGTGCTGGGGAGGCCCAAAGTGGAAATTATTAAACTTGCGCCCGGCAATCCTTTTGAATTTAAAATAAAGATAGATGTCTTGCCAGAGATAAAAATGCCTGATTATAAGGAGATTGCCAAGAAACATCAAAAAAAAGAGGTAAAAGTAGAAGAAAAAGAAGTAGAAGAAGCCCTAAAAAGAATTGAGCGGGCCAAAGACAAAATTCCTCCTGAGCAGAAAGGGCAAATAGATTTTGAAAACACCGAAGAACTGAAAAAAATGATTAGAAATCAGATTAGAGTAGAAAAAGACATAGCCGAAAAGCAAAAAACCAGAAACGACATTCTAAAGGAAATATCTGAAGATAGCCATACCGAGATTCCCGAAGTTTTAGTAGAAGCAGAAAAAAGCCGAGCCATAACCGAACTTAAAGGAAATGTTACCCAGACATTAAAGATGAGTTTTGAGGATTACCTGAAAAAAGCCAACAAAACAGAACAGGAATTAGAAGAATCCCTTGTTCCCGAAATTAAAGAACGGATAAAAAGATTTCTTATTCTAAGGGAGATAGAAAAACAGGAGAATATTGAAGTAAGCGAAGAAGAACTGGAAAAAGAAGTAGAAATCTTTTTGTCCCGCTTTCCGGAGGGGAAAGAAAAGCAAGACATAGATAAAAAGGAGTTGAGCCACTATTTAAGAGAACGGCTTCAGCAAGAAAAAACCTTGCGATTTTTGGAGGACCTTGTTTAATAAAATCTTAATTTTAAAAATAAAAATATGAACCTTATACCAACGGTTATTGAAAAAACAGGCCAAAGGGAAAGGGCCTATGACATCTATTCCCGCCTATTGGAAGACAGAATAATTTTTGTTGCCGGCGTGGTCAGCGATGTTAGCGCTAATTCTATCATTGCCCAAATTCTTTTCCTGGCAAGCAAAAATCCAAAAAAAGAAATCAAGCTTTATATTAACAGCCCGGGCGGATCGGTTACGGCCGGTCTTGCTATTTATGACACTATGAGCTATGTAGAGTGTCCGATTTCTACCGTGTGCATCGGCTTAGCCGCTTCTATGGCTGCGGTGCTTCTTTCTGCCGGAAATAAGGGCAGGCGGTATGCTTTGCCTAATAGTGAGATTATGCTGCATCAGGTGGCCGGGGGAGTGAGCGGAGAAGCCGCGGCCATTGAAATAACTGCTAAGCAGATTATGAAAATCAGGGACAAGCTGAACCGGATTCTTGCGCGTACTACCGGACATTCAATAGATAAAGTAGCCAAAGACACGGACAGGGATTTTTATCTTTCTGCCGAAGAAGCGAAAAAATACGGGATTTTAGACGAGGTTATAGAATCCAAAAAGATTGTAGAATCGGGAAAATAAGCGCAAGGCCTTTAAGAAAGATGAAACACATTGGTAATACCACAGTAACGCAGATAGACGCTGATAAAGGGCTCGCCCCAAGGAAACTGCTTAAACAAAGATTAACAGTGTTGCGAGCCCACGCAGATAAACGCTGATAAAATATCTGCGTAAATCAGCGTCAGGCGGCTTCCTCAAACCAAAGTATTTCCACCAACCTTCCAGCCGCCCTGCGAACGAAGTGAGCAGATCAGCGTAAATCTGCGGGGAGTAAAGCGTTGGAAATATGCCCATTCAGTACAAGGCCTTTACTTACAAGCGTTTTCTTGTTAAACTTAAAAATTAAACCATTAAAATTGGAATTTGGTATTAAAATGATTTGCCAGTTTTCCAAAGAAAAATATGTTAGACCAACTATTCCTTTTGATAATAGGGGTTGTTGGGATTGCTGCGGGGGCGGTGTTGGGATACTTTGCGCGTCAATCAATTGCCAAAAAACAAGTAGGCACTGTAGAGCAAAAAATCCAGCAAAAAATTATCCAAACACAGAAAAAAGCTGAAGAAATTGTTGCCAAGGCAAACCAACAAGCATCAGAAATCCTTAATAAAATACGCAGAGAAGAAGAACAGAGAAGAAAAGAGCTCATTAAAACAGAAAGATACTTGCTTAATAGAGAAAATCGGCTCCAAGGGAAAATTGATGAAACGGAAAATAAAGAAAAAGAAATTTATCAAAAAGCAGAAGAGATTAGGCAATTAAAAGACAATCTTAAAGAACTAATTTCCCAAGAAGTAGAACGGCTGGAAAGCATTGCCCAACTCAATAAAGAACAAGCCAAAGAAGAGCTTTTAGAAAGGGTAGAAAAAGAACAACAAAAAGAAGTGTTGGAAAAAATGCTTAAGCTGGAAAAAGAAGGAGAAGAGCAGCTCAAAGAAAGAGCAAAAAAAATTGTTGCTTTGGCGATTCAGAGATTTGCCTTGCCCCAATCCCAAGAGAACACGACTACAACCATTACTTTGCCGTCCGATAAAATTAAAGGAAGAATTATTGGCAAAGAAGGAAGAAACATTAAGGCCTTTGAAAAAGCTACGGGCGTGGAGGTGTTAGTAGACGAAACGCCGGAGCTGATAACCATTTCCGGATTTAATCCTTTGCGCCGTTATATTGCCAAGGTGGCGATGGAGAAACTGATTGAGGACGGACGGATTCAGCCGTCAAGAATAGAAGAAATCGTCCAGCATGTAGAAGAAGAAGTGTCGGAACAGATAAAGCAAGCAGGAGAAGCGGCTATTTACGAAACAGGAGTGCTCGACTTAGACCCTAAGTTGACAGAACTTTTGGGCCGATTGCGTTTTAGGACAAGCTTTGGGCAGAATATGCTTTTGCATTCGGTAGAAGTGTCCCTATTAAGCGGCATGCTCGCTGCAGAAATCGGAGCTGACGTAAGAGTATCAAAGAAAGCAGGACTTTTGCATGATATTGGAAAAGCGATAGACCATCAGGTGCAAGGGTCGCATGTAGACATAGGAATAAAAATCTTAGAAAAATTCGGCGTAGAACAAGAAGTAATTGAAGCAATGAAGTCGCATCACGAAGAATATCCTTATACCACATTAGAGTCCCATATTATACAAGCTGCTGACCAGATTTCCGGGGCTCGTCCGGGAGCAAGAAAAGATACTCTGGAAAATTATCTCAAGCGGTTAGAAGATCTGGAAAAAGTAGCCCTTTCTTTTTCAGGTGTGGAAAAGTCATATGCAATTCAGGCAGGCAGGGAGTTAAGGGTTTTTGTAAGGCCGGAAGAAATAGACGATTTGGCAAGCCAAAAATTAGCCAGAGAAATTGCCAAACGGATTTCTGAAGAATTAAAATATCCGGGAGAGATAAAAGTAATTGTAATCAGGGAAAAAAGAGTGGTGGACTATGCCAAATAATGTAAAAGATGAAACATATTGGTAACGCCACAGTAACGCAGATAGACGCTGATAAGGGGCTCGCCCCAAGTAAACTGCTTAAACAAGGGCTAACAATGTTGCGAGCCCGCGCAGATGAACGCTGATAAAATATCTGCGTAAATCAGCGTCAGGCG
>CAYYED010000034.1:0-17115 GCA_964470785.1 uncultured Candidatus Saccharibacteria bacterium
ATTAACAATAATTTAAGCAAAATTTATGCAAACAAAAACTAAACAACACCATACTCAAGATGAGTCTCTACAAATCATTCCCTTAGGCGGACAAGAAGAGGTGGGAAGAAATATGGCGGTTATTGAATACGGAAAAGATATTGTCATCATTGATATGGGCCTTCAGTTTCCCGAAGAAAACATGCCCGGCATTGACTATATCATCCCTAATGTCAGCTATCTTAAAGGAAAGGAACGTAATATTAGAGGAGTAATATTCACCCACGGCCATCTTGACCATATCGGCGCCGCTCCCCTGCTTTTAGAGCGGCTGGGCTATCCTTTATGCATTGGCAGAAAATTCACTTTAGCCCTGGTAAAATATCGATTAGACGACCATAAAAAAAACTCCTCAAAACGGCTTAAATCAATTGAGTTGCAATCTACCAATGAAAAAATTAATTTAGGCGCTTTTAATGTTGAGTTTTTTGATGTAGAACATTCTATTATAGACGCTATTGGAGTTATATTAAAAACCCCGGCCGGAACAATAATACATACGGGCGACTGGACACTTGGCACGCTTGCCAATGAAAAACCTATCTTCTATCATCACTTGTCCCGCCTTCCCAGGCCTACAATTTTAATGATGGAATCTCTCGGCTCTACTTCTGATAAGCCGTTAATCACCGAGAAGGAAATGTGGCAGAATTTAAGAAAAATTATAGACAATGCGCCGGGCAGAATCATTATTGCCACTTTTTCTACCCAAATTAAAAGAGTACGCGACATTATCCAACACGCCGAACAAACAGGAAAAAAAGTGGTTATGGAAGGATATTCTATGAAAACAAATATTCAGCTCGCTAAAAATCTTGGATATATTAAGGCCCACGAAAACACAATTGTAGATATTAAAAAAATAAAGGACATTCCTGAAAATAAGATTATTATTGTCTGCACCGGCGCCCAGGGAGAAACCCGGGCCGTATTAAGCAGAATTGTCTCGGGAAATCACCGCTCTATAAAATTAAAAAAGAATGACACGGTTATTTTTTCCTCTTCGGTTATTCCCGGCAACGAACGCTCTATTCAACATCTCAAAGATAGTCTTTACCGCCAATGCGACAATGTTTATCACAGCGAAATCGTGGATATTCATGTTAGCGGACACAATAATATTGAAGCTATTAAAAAACTGATAAAACAAATTAAGCCATCTTATGTTGTTCCGGTATATGCTAACTACTATATGCTTAAAGAAGCTCAGAAAATAATTGCCCAAACCGGCTTTGTTGCTAAAAAAGATATCTTCGTTTTAGACAACGGGCACATTATAAACTTCAATAAAAATAAAAAGCCGTTTATTGAAAGAAACAAAGCCAATACCAGCTATGTCTTTATTGACGGGCTGGGTGTCACCGATTTGGAGGCAGTGGTATTGCGCGACAGAAAAGCGCTGGCAAATGACGGCATTTTTGTTATTATTGCCGTGATTGATTCCAAAACCGGCAAAGTTATCACTTCTCCCGATGTAATCTCCCGCGGGTTTGTCTACTTAGAGGACTCTAAGGAACTGCTTAAAAGAGCGCGCAAAAAAACAATTGATATTATAGAAAAGTCCGCCGGCTCCGGAAAATCAATCAGCTGGTCTTATGTAAAAAATAATCTTCGAGACAAACTCGGTAATTTCTTCTATCAAGAAACAAAAAAACGGCCAATGATTCTGCCCGTTATAATTGAGGTCTAACCTCCCCCACCTCTTTCCTCCCCCTCAAAGAGGGGGAGGATTAAGGAGGGGGTTTAAGAAGGGGGTTTAACTTTCAATAATTCCCCTCAACTCCTCCACCTTCTCTTCCAGTAATTCCCGAGTTTTTGCCTCTACTAACAAGCGCAAAAGCGGCTCGGTGTTTGATGCCCTGACATTAAACCACCAATTCGGATATTCTACGGTAACGCCATCTATGTGAAAAATTTCTCCGTCAGAAAAACGCTCCTCTATCTGTTTAATTTTATTTTCGCTATTTTCAACCTGAAAATTAATTTCCCCGGTATTAAAGTATTTTTGCATCGGCGCAACCAATTTATGTATTGCGCTTTTTTCTTTTTTAAGAATTGCTAACAGCCGCACAAAGCTTAAAAGAGCGCTCTCGGCGTAAGAAAAGTCCTGCCAAAAATAATGCCCGGACAGCTCTCCTCCAAAAAACGCTTTCTCCTCGCGCATAATTGTCCTTAAATTCGGATAGCCAACCTTGGACTTAATTACCTCTCCTCCCCACCCTTTTATTGCCTCTCTTGCTCCCCTGCTAATCCGGGCATCGCAAGGAACTTTTTTGTTTTCCATTATCGGCAAATAGTGCTTGGCAAACAGCCCGATTAAAAAATCATTTTTAATTAATCGCCCTTCTCCGTCTAAAGCCATAAATCTATCTCCGTCTCCATCAAACAAAACACCTAAATCAAAATCTTGTTTCTGTATTAATTCCTGGATACCCTTAATAGCGGAAGCGTCCAGCGGGTTGGGTTCATGGTTGGGAAACTCTCCATCCGGCTCCATATATAAACCTTTATATTGAAACCTTAATTCTTTCGCCAATTTTTCAAAAATCGGACCAACCATTCCGTTTCCGCAATCAACCGCTATTTTAAATTTAGAAAGATTAATTCCCTGTGTTTGTAACTTTAAAAAATCAATATATTCATTAAGTAAATTAATTTTTTTTGTTTCTCCTTTTGTTCTGCCGGAAGGCGGAGAAGAAAGAGTTTTTACCAATTCTCTGGTCTTAACTACCCCATCAACCTCTGCCAAGGCCCTTACTCCTTTTAAAGAAAACTTAATCCCATTATATTTTTTGGGATTATGTGAAGCCGTAACCATTGCCGAACCGTCTGCTTTAAGGTGCCAGTTGGCAAAATAGTTCAAAGGCGTAGTGGAAAGCCCGATGTCTATTACTTGGCAACCTTCTTCTGCCAATCCCTTAGCCAATTCTTGACAAAGTCCTTCAGAGGATTTTCTAATATCACGGCTTATTGCAATAACCGGCTGTTCTTTTTGGTAAAACTGTTTAACAAAAATGCCAAAAGCCCGCCCGATTTTATAAATCGCTCCTTTGTTTATTTGTTCGGGATAGACGCCCCTGATATCATATGCCTTGAAAATGGAGTAATCCATAAATAACTATTTTAAAATTGTTATTTCTTATATCCTTTATTTTACCCTAAAATACAGCTTGGGAGCAATACGCTACGCTCGCCTAATTTTCAATTTTCAATAAATTTTTAATTTCTAATGGCTATATGCCAAATACCCCATCCCCCTCCTTCCTCTCCCTTCCCTTAGGGAAGGGAGAGGATGAAGAGAGACCCCCACCTCTTTCCTCCCCCTTATAATTGAGGTCTAACCTCCCCCGCCTCTTTCCTCCCCCTCAAAGAGGGGGAGGATGAAGGAGGGGGTTTTCTGTTGACAAAGTAAAGATTTTTTGATAAATTTAAGAAAAATTATGGAAAAAACATACGAACTCACCTGTATAATATCAGCCCGTCCGGAAGAAACGGAACGGAACCAAATAGCAGAAAAAATCGGCAAGATTATTAAGGGCAATGACGGAAAAATCACGGCTATGACCCCTCCGGGACCGGTAAATCTCGGCTATCCCATCAAAGATGAACAAAAGGGCTATATGGCTATTTTTGTTTTTAATTACCAAGGAAAAAAACCGACTGATATTAAAAATAAAGCGGAAAAAGAGCAAAACATTTTAAGGTGTTTTCTTGCTATAAAACATCCCCTTAAACCGGTTGCTTTCCATCCTGCTCCGCCTGTTGAAAAAGAAAGAGGGACTGAAAAAGAAAGAAAAATTGAAAAACAAGATATAAAAGAAAATAAAAAGGTGGAACTTGGAGAAATTGATAAGAAATTAGAAGAAATCTTTAATCCTAAAAAAAACAATTAAATTAAAAAATATGAACTTAAATAAAGTATTTTTATTGGGACGTCTCACCGCTGATCCGGAGCTACGAAACCTTCCTTCAGGCCAATCGGTTTGTAGTTTGCGTATCGCAACTAACAGGGTCTGGAATGACCGAGAAAGCGGTGAAAAAAAGCAAAGCGTAGAGTTTCATAATGTCGTTACCTGGGGCAAGATAGCCAATGTTGCTTCCCAATATCTTAATAAAGGAAGTTTAGCCCTTATAGAGGGGCGGCTTAGCACAAGAAGCTGGGACGACCCTTCAGGTGTAAAAAAATACCGCACTGAAATTATTGCGGAGTATCTTCAATTGGGCCCGAAAAGAGAAGGTTCGACTCAACAAAGTACTGATTATAGTTCTGAAAAAAAGGAAAAAGAAAACCCTTCTCAAGAAGAAATTCCCACTATTGAAGAGGGAGATGACATTGATGTAAACGAAATTCCCTACTGAATTAATTTTTAATTTCTAATTTTCAATTTTTAATCAATTTTCAATTTCTAATTTTTAAACTTAAAATTTTGGCTTACTGTTCCTGGTTTTAAAATTTAATCATTAGAAATTGTTTAGAAATTAGAAATTAAGAATTAGAAATTTGTCTTACATATGAATTGTTATTTCTGCAAACAAAGATCAAAAGAAGTTGACTTTAAAAACGCCGGAGAACTTAAGATATTTATTACTTCTTTAGGTAAAATCAAGCCCCGAGCCAGAACCGGGCTTTGCGGTTTTCACCAAAGAAAAGTAGCTCAAGCAATAAAAAGAGCCCGCCATTTGGGGCTGCTTTCGGCAACAAATAAATAATTTACAATTTTCAATTTCTAAATTTTCAATTAAAAATTGAATCATTAGACCATTGATTGAAAATTGAAAATTCGTAAATTGAAAATTGAACAACCCTGTTCTGTGCCGCCAAACAACATTTTTTTAATATTGTGTTTTATGCTAAACACTCTCTACAAGAATTATGCTTCTTCCCTGACCTTCTTCTCAAGGTCTTTTTTTATTCCATTTAAGATATTTTTATTTGCTCGCAAAAATTCTTTTGCTGCAGGCACTCCCTGCCCCAATTTCTCCTCCCCGTAATTAAACCAACTGCCGCTTCTCTGAATTATTTCATATTTAAGCGCGGCGTTTATTACATCAGCCAGATAAGAAATGCCTTCATTATAATAAATATCAAACTCTGCCGTTCTAAAAGGCGGAGCAGTTTTATTTTTGACAATTTTGGCTTGGATGCGCGAACCGACAATTTCATCGCCCTGTTTGATTTGAGCTCTTCTTTGTAAGCGAATTCTTACTGAAGCGTAAAACTTAAGCGCTAATCCGCCGGGCGTGGTCTCCGGATTACCAAAAGGAATCCCTATTTTCATTCTTGTTTGATTCAAAAAAACAACAATTGTTTTGGTGCTTGATTTAGAAACAATGCCCGAGAGTTTTCTTAATCCTTGGCTCATTAGACGCGCTTGCAAACCAATATGCTGGTCTCCTATTTCTCCGGCAATCTCTCTTTGAGGGGTAAGAGCGGCCACAGAATCCACTACAATAATATCTACGGCATTAGATCGCACCAAACTCTCTACAATCTGCAATGCCTGTTCCCCGGAATCCGGCTGGGAAATCAAAAGGTCGTCCACGTTGACTCCGAGACGCTTGGCATACTGGGGATCAAGAGCATGCTCTGCATCTATAAACGCGGCAATTCCTCCTTTCTTCTGGGCTTCTGCCGCGCAGTGCAAAGCAAGGGTGCTTTTTCCCGAACTCTCCGGCCCAAAAATTTCTATTACCCTTCCCCGAGGCAAACCGCCAATAACCAGGGCCATATCTAAGGAAATAGAACCGGTAGAAATGGCATCAACATGAACTGCCTGTATTTCTTTCAGCCGCATTATAGCTCCTTCGCCAAATTGTTTTTTTAATTCGTCAAGCGTTTCTTGGAGTTCCTTGTTTTTAGGAGATATTTCTTCTTGTTTTTCCTCCTTGTTTTTTTCTTTTTCTTCTTTTTTGGACATAACCTTTTATATTAATTCAAAATGCAAAATGCAAATGTTTTAAACCCCCTCCCCCACCTTCCTCCCCCTCCCGAAGGGAAGGGGAGGATGTAGGGAGACCCCCACCTATTTCCTCCCCCTTATAATTGAGGTCTAACCTCCCCCACCTTCCTCCCCCTCAAAAAGGGGGAGGATTAAGGAGGGGGTATTTTAGTTTTGCCTAGCCCGCTGACTGCTTCAGCGGTCGGCATAGGACGCTTTTAGCTTTTAGTTTTCGCTTTATTTATTATACTCCCTTATTCCTCCTCGTCAAAACTTTTTTCTTCTTCATCAATTCCCCCTTCCTGTGCCTCTATATCATCTATATCATAAAAAACTTCTCTTGGCTTAGCGCCGTCAGCCGGGCCGACAATGCCTTTTTCTTCCAAAATATCCAAGATACGAGCCGCTCGGGCATATCCAATTCTCAATTTTCTCTGCAAAAGAGAAGCAGACGCTTTTCTGTATTCTAAGACCAGCTGTTTAGCTTCTTGATATACCGGGTCATTTGCTCCATCTCCTGAAAACATAGAGCCGCTTAATTGTTCTATTCGTGATATTTCTCTTTCCAGGCCCGCGCTCAATCCGTCTTCTTCTTTCAGAAAATGCTCTTTGTTCTTTTTAACAATAAACTCTACTGTTTTTTCTATCTCTTTGCCTGAAACATAAGCGCCTTGTATTCTTTTCGGCTTAGACACTTCTGCGGTCAAAAAAAGCATATCTCCCCTGCCTAAAAGTTTTTCCGCGCCCGCGGTGTCTAAAATAGTTCTTGAATCAACCTGGGAAGCCACTTGGCAAGCAATTCTGGAAGTAATATTGGCCTTAATCAATCCGGTAATAACTTCTACCGACGGTCTCTGCGTGGCTAAGATTAGATGAATACCCACTGCTCTCGCTTTTTGAGCGAGCTTAATTACTCCTGCTTCAATTTCTCTACCTTTAGCCGCCATAAGATCTGCCAGCTCATCTACCATCAGGACAATATAGGGTATAGTATTTTTTTCTGCTTCCCCTCCTTCGGCCTCTCTTTGTATTCTTTGATTATACTCATCTATGTTGCGCGCCCCAACCTTAGACAATATTTCAAACCTGTTTTCCATCTCCTCTCCCAGCCACTTAAGCGCCAAAAGCGTTCTTTGAACATCATATATTACCGGGCACAATAAGTGGGGCAAACCGTTATAGGCAGAAAATTCCACCCTTTTCGGGTCAACCAGCACCAAGCGCAATTGATAAGGAGAGTTTCTGTAAAGCAAGCTTAAAATAATACTGCCCAAAGTGATGGTCTTGCCGCTTCCGGTAGAGCCGGCCACAAGCAAATGGGGCATCTTTGCCAAATCAGCATAGATCGGCTTGCCGACAACATCTCTCCCAAGCACAAAGTTAAGGGTAGAAGCAGCGCTTTGAAATTGGGGATCGGCAAAAAGATCTCTTAATGTCACCAATGCCCTTGTTTTATTGGGAACTTCAATGCCTACCAAGGACTTTCCCGGAATAGGCGCTTCAATTCTAATGGGATGAGCGGCCAAAGCCAAAGCCAAATTATTATTAAGCACGGTAATCTTAGACAGTTTTACTCCTTCGGCCGGTTTAAAAGTATATTGGGTAACCGTAGGCCCTATATGTGATCCTGACATTTCTACCGGTATGCCAAAATTCTCTAAAGTGTTTTTGATAATTTCCTGGTTTGTTTCTACATCTCCGGCATGGGGCTTGCCCTTTTCCAAAACTAACAAATCAAAGGGCGGAAAATTCCATTTTGTTTCTAAAAACAGTTCCGGCGACTTTTCGCCTTGCTCAATTGCCAACGGTTCTGCCTCTATTTTTTCTTCTTCTTTAAGCAGCGGCTCTTGTGGTCTGTCCGGAGTTTCTTTTATCTGTTTTTCATCTTCCACCTCTATTACTTTAAACTTGGGAGCAAACACTTTTTGGAAAAAAGGTTTTTTTTCGGAGACATCTCTTTTCTCGGTTTTTAATTCTTCTTTATCTTTTTTCTCCTCTTTTTCTCTTGGTTTATAAAGAAAATACCAAAAAATTAAACCGCTTATTGAGACAAAAGAAATAAAAATAATCTGGCTTACCCAAAAACCAAAAATCCTCATCAAAGGCCAGGCAGTAATATTTCCCAACCAGCCGCCTCCGCCCGTATAGCCAAACCGAAAAGATGGCATTTCCAAACCCCTAAAATCAAACGCCCCTAAAATGCCGACTGTTCCCAAAAGCACCAGCGCTCCGGCAAAAAAGACCGACCACTTTTTCTTTTCTTTATCTCTGGGAAGAAAAAAACAAAGCCCGGCTAAAAGCAAGATTAAAGGAAGGATAAAAGTCGCCTCACCGGTTAAAAATTTAGAAGCCCTGATAAATCCTGTTCCTGCCGTACCCGCTAGCCCAAAAAATGAAAGCAAGACAAAAACCATTGAGGCAAATATAAAAATTCCGTATATCCACGGCTTTATGGGCTCCGGAATCAATACTCTTTTTTCCCGTTCTCTGTCTCTTCTAAAAATTCTGAACAGAAAAAAGGGCTTTTTATTAAAGTTGTTTTGAGAACTTCGTTTTTTCTTCTTTCTCCGAGACATTGATAATGTCTTTGAATTACGAAATTACCCCATCCCCCTCCTTCCTCCCCCTTCCTCAAGGGAAGGGGGAGGATAAAGGTGGGGGAAGGACTGTATAATGTTTCGTAATTCAAGGATAATGTGTGATTACTCTTTCCCTCTAATTTTAGCACAAAAGAGAGAATTGGTTAAACCAAGATTTAAATATAAAAGTTAAAAATCCTAAATTCTAAACTTTTAGCTATCAATAATCCAAAATCCAAATCTCCCTAGGCCGACCGCTGTCGGAGGGCTAGGCCCAAGGCCGACAGCCAAAGTATTACCCGACTGTCCTAATCTGCTGACGCAGTCGGATAAGACGTCAACATACTAGGGCTGTCAGCGGGCTAGGCAAAATGAAAATTAAAAATGCAAAATTGATACAGCGGTGTTATCCCCGCGAAAGTGAGTGTCATTCCCTTTTTCCTTTTGTCATTCCCTTTTCTTTTGTCATTCCCGCGCAGGCGGGAATCCATTCTTTAGATCCCCGCCTGCGCGGGGATGACACTGCTGTGTCATTTGGATTTATTTCTCCCATATCCGCTCCCCACGGGTATTAATTTTCCGATAATGACATTTTCCTTTAATCCATGAAGCCCGTCTTCTTTGGCTTCTAATGACGCCTTAATAAGCACCCTGGACGTTTCTTCAAACGAAGCCGCTGAAAGCCAGCTATCTGTGGTCAAAGCCACTTTAGAAATGCCAAGAATAGTGTCTTGAAAAAGAGCCGGTTTTCTGCCCTCTTTTATTAAATTTCTATTAATCTCCATAACCAAGGGTTTTTCTACAATTTCTCCTTCAGAAAATTCTGTATCCCCTTTACTTTTGATTCTCACTCTAGAAAACATCTGCTTAACAATAACTTCAATATGCTTATCATGAAGCGCAACTCCTTGGCCGGCATAAATCTTCTGCACTTCTTTAGTGGCGTATGAGGCAACCTCGTTTTTACTAATGAATTTAAATAATTTCTTTAAATCCATGCTTCCTTCACAAAGCTGCTGCCCTGCTTTCACCAAATCGCCTACTTTTACTAAAATATTTTTGCCGGCAGTAATTTGATATTCTCGGGTTTCCTCTTTTTTATTTAAATTTATTTTTTTGTCTTTCTGAATTTTTTTTCCATCTTTTTTAATTTTTGGCTTCTCTATCCTAATTTTAATAATGCCTTTTTCAATTTTTTCCACCTTGCCGTTTACTTCGGCAACAATTGCCTCTCCTTTTGGCTTCCTTCTTTCTAAAACTTCTTCTACCCTAGGTAAGCCGTGGGTAATATCTCCGCCGGAAGCAACGCCTCCTGTATGAAAAGTCCTCAAAGTAAGTTGTGTGCCCGGTTCTCCAATAGCTTGAGCGGCAACAATCCCCACTGCTTCGCCTATTTTTACCAATTTATTATTGCCTAAATCCCAACCATAACATTTCTGACACAGTCCCTTCTTTGACTTACATCCTAAAGGAGAACGCACCCTCACGCTTGTTATTCTTTTTTCTATAATTTCTCTTGCCTTTTCCCAATCAATCATCTCGTCTTTTTTGACTATAATTTTTCCTTCAACTTTTACCTCTTCTAAAGAATATCTTCCCACTAATTTAAATATAAAATCCTGGCCGACCGATTCGGCATCCTTGGCGGAGACAATTATTCCTTCATTATCGCCGCAATCCTCTTCGCTTATATATATATCATGGGCAACATCAATTAAGCGCCGCGTAAGATATCCTGCCGTAGAGGTTCTTAAGGCAGTATCAGCCGTTCCTTTCCTTGCCCCATGAGTGGCAATAAAATATTCAATAATTCCAAAGCCCTCTTTAAAAGAATTCTTAGCAGGAAATTCCATAATTTCTCCGGCCGGATTAATGACCAAACCCTTCATTCCCGCCATTTGCACGGGCTGGGACCAACTCCCTCTTGCCCCGGCATCAATAGAAATAAAAACTATGCCGTCTTGGGGAAGGGCTTGGGGTACCAGACGCTGAATTTCTGATTTTGTTTTCTGCCAAACCTCAATCAATTGGCTTTTTCTTTCTTCTTTGGTCAATAATCCCTTGTTATAATAATCCTCAATTTTCTTAATTTCTCCTTCTGCCTGCTCCATAAGTTTTGGCTTTTCTTTTGGAACCACCAAATCATCCAAGCCCCAGCTTAGTCCAGAAAGCGTGGCATATTCAAACCCAATCCTCTTTATCTCATCTAATGTCTCCGTAGCTATTTCATTATCGCATTCATCAATCACTCTTCTGTTGATGTGCTTGATTTTTTTAGAATTCATTAGCTCATTCTGAAAAGAAAATCCTTTTGGCAATGTCTGATTAAAAATCATTCTTCCCAAGGTGGTCTCTGTTAACTTCCCTTCAATCAGCACTTTAATTTTAGCGCGCAAGTCAACAGCCCCTGCTTCATGAGCAAGCATTGCCTCTTCAAAAGAAGAAAAAATCTTGCCGGCTCCCTTGGCTTCTTCTTCAATGCGGGTAAGCCAATACACTCCAAGCATTATGTCTTGCCTCGGGCTAGCAACAGAAAGTCCGGTGGCCGGTTTTAAGAGATTTTTACCGGAAAGCATTCTTTCTCTGGCTTCCTTTTGCGCTTCTTCTGATAAGGGTAAATAGACGGCCATTTGGTCTCCATCAAAATCAGCATTAAACGCTTCACACACTAAAGGATGAATTCTTATTGCTTCTCCTTCTACCAGTTTGGGCCTAAATGCTTGAATGCCTAAGCGATGCAAAGTGGGTGCCCTGTTTAAGAGCACAAGCTTGTCTTTAATCACCTGCTCTAACGCTTCCCAAACATCTTCGGTCTCTTTTTCAATCAGGCCTGATGCCTGACGCAGATTATAAATAGTTTCTTTTTCTAAAAGTTTGGCAGAAACAAACGGCTTAAAAAGTTCTAAAGCCATTTTCTTGGGAAGCCCGCATTCGCTGAATTTTAATTCCGGGTCTCCGGCAATAACAGACCTGCCCGAATAATCAACCCTTTTCCCCAAAAGGTTTTGGCGAAATCTTCCTTGCTTGCCTTTAAGCATATCTGCTAATGACTTTAAAAGCCGGGTCTGTCCGGTAGAAGCCATTGTCGTATGCCCGCTTCTCATTCCATTGTCAATTAAAGCATCTACTGCTTCCTGAAGCATTCTTTTTTCGTTTCTTAAAATTACTTCCGGCGCATTAATCTCTAAAAGATATTTTAAGCGATTATTTCTGTTGATAATTCTCCGGTAAAGGTCATTCAAGTCAGAAGAGGCATATCTTCCTCCGTCAAGCTGAACCATTGGCCGGAGAGCCGGAGGCAAAACGGGTAAAACGTTTAAAAACATCCATTCCGTCTTAATTTCATTTTTTTGCATCTTTTTCAAAAGCTCGCTTCTTCTCAAAATTTTTCTTTTTTCCATGCCTGTGGTTTTTTCCGCTTTAAGGTCTAATTCCTTGATAAGTTTTTTGGTGTTAAGCCCGGAAAGAACGGTTTGCAGAGCTTCGGCGCCGGTTCCGGCTTCAAAAACCTCTCCGTATCGGGAAGAAAGTTCCAAATATTCAATTTCTGAAAGCACTCTCAATGGCCGAATTCCCAATAATTCCTGTTTAGCTTTATCTCTGGCATTCTTTAGTTTCTTTAATTCTTTATCTATATTCTCTTGGCTCTTATCTTTGCCTGCCCGACCGTCCGCTTTAGCGGGCGGTTTAGGGCATTTTTCCCGATACTCTCTTTCTATCTCTTCCAGCAATCTTTTCTTTTCATCTTCATCTGTATTAATAATGATATAAGCGGCGAAATAAGCAATTTTTTCCAGTTGTTGAGAAGGCAAATTAAGCGCCGCGCCCAAACTTGAAGGCACTCCTCTTAAAAACCATATATGCGAAACCGGGCAGGCAAGTTTAATATGTCCCATTCTTTCCCTTCTCACCGAGGACTTGGTTATTTCCACTCCGCAGCGGTCGCAGGTCATTCCTTTATACCTAACGCCCCTGTATTTCCCACAATAACATTGATAGTCCTTTTCCGGACCAAAAATCCGCTCGCAAAAAAGTCCGTCTTTTTCCGGCCTTTGGGTCCTGTAATTAATGGTTTCCGGTTTGGTAACCTCTCCATGGCTCCAGGAAAGAATCTTTTCCGGCGAAGCCAACCCGATTTTAATGATATCAATATCTTGAACTTTCATAGCTTTTGATAATTTTCAATTTACGAATTTTCAATTTACGAATCAATTTAATAATTTCTCAATTTCTTAATTTTCAATTATTCTTCCCTCTGCAAGAATTAACAATTCTGGAAAAAATCAAAAGCAGTTCACGGTTTTCTTCCCGTATTTCAGCAAATTCATCTTTAAAACTGGGGTTAGCTCTTGTCAGCAACCTTAACCAGTGTCTTGTTTCCTTCAACTCTTTCTTAACGAGGATGGTCTTATGGGTAAAGTCCTTCTTGCTTTCAGCTTCGTTGGCTTCATTGTAATTTGCCCCTGCCGATCCTCCGGATGCCACAACTTGTCCAATCATTCTCAAATTAATAGCATCTTGCGGTAATTTTTTCATTAAATCAATTATCTTCTCCGCAAACTTTGCCAATCTTTCTTCTAAGTTGTATTCGTCTTTCTCCATATCTATTAAAAGTTTAATTTGGAAATTTAAAAATTGAAAATTGATTGAAAATTGAAAATTGAAAATTCGTAAATTACTTTATTTGTTATCCTCCTCCCCTCTTATGTTCAACACCTTCCTTCCTTCCTTCTTAATCATATCTACATTCATTCCCAATGACCTCAATTCATTAATAAGCAAAGAAAAAGAGGCAGGGATATGAGGACCTTCAATCTTTCTGCCTTTCAAAATCGCCTGATAAGCCATAGCTCTGCCCAAAACATCATCTGACTTAATTGTAAGCATTTCCTGTAAAGTATAAGCCGCTCCATATCCTTCTAAAGCCCAGACCTCCATTTCTCCAAATCTTTGTCCGCCAAATTGCGCTCTTCCGCCCAAGGGCTGTTGAGTAATCAAAGAATAAGGCCCAATGGAGCGCATATGAATCTTATCTTCTACCATATGAATCAGCCGCATCATATACATATATCCCACTTCTATGTCTCTGGGAAATTTCTTGCCGGTTCTGCCGTCATATAAAGGAACTTTTCCGGTAACGGGAATGCCTGCTTTTTCCAGCTCTTTTTTAATATCTTCCTCGTTTGCTCCGGACATTGACGGAGTAATTGCCCGATATCCCAGTTTTTTGGCAGCCCAGCCCAAACTGGCTTCAAAAACCTGGCCAATGTTCATTCTGGAAATCACACCCAACGGATTAAGAATGACATCTACGGCCGTGCCGTCTTCCATAAAAGGCATCTCTTCCTTGGGAAGTATTTTTGCTACAATTCCTTTATTTCCGTGCCTGCCGGCAAGCTTATCCCCTACCGTTATTTTTCTTAATTGAGCCACTTCTACCTCAATCCTTTTAATCACCCCTGAATCCAGCTTATGCCCTTCTTCCCGGGAAAACTCTTTGACCCTAATCACTCGTCCCTTTTTTCCGTGCTCCATCAAAAGAGAAGTATCTTTAACATTCTTGGCTTTTTCTCCAAAAATCGCCCATAATAAACGTTCTTCGGCCGTCAGCCCGGTTTCTCCTTTGGGAGAAATTTTTCCCACCAAAATATCATTTGCTCCCACTTCAGCGCCTATTCTTACCACTCCTTCGGCATCTAAGTCCCTTAATTTTTCTTCAGAAACATTAGGTATGTCTGAAGTGGTAATTTCCGGGCCTAATTTTGTTTCCCGAACATCGCAAATAAATGTTTCTATATGGACGCTGGAAAGCAGTTCTTGTTCCAGCACCCTGCTGGAAATAATAATAGCATCTTCATAATTGTGCCCGCGCCAGGATAAAAAAGATATTAAAATATTTTGCCCCAAAGCCAAAACGCCTCTGTCTGAATCAACAGAATCGGCAATTACTTCTCCTTTTTTAACATATTGGCCCTTTTTGACTATTGGTTTGTGAAGAAAATATGTATATTGATTGGTTGGGTCATAACTTCTTAACTGATAAACTTTTTTCTGTTCTCCTGAATTTTTTTCAAAGGAATGGGAGGACTTTATAATAATTTCTCTTGCATCCACTTTAATCACCTCCCCATCTTCTTGGGCAATTACTGCTTTACCCGAATCCCTGACCACCCTTTCCTCCAGGCCCGTGCTTACTAAGGGCGCCTCTCTTCTTACTAAGGGAACCGACTGCCTTTGCATATTAGAACCCATTAAAGCGCGGTTAGCATCATCGTGCCGCAGGAAAGGAATAAGCGCCGCGGCTGTAGAGATAAATTGTTCCGGGGCAACATCCACGTATTCAACTTCGTTCTTGTTAATAATTTTTGGTTTTTCTTGAAAGCGCACCTCTACCCGCTCCTCTAAAATATTTCCCTTGTCATCAATATTAATTCCGGCATGAGTAATACGGCACTTTTCTTCTTCAAAAGCATTCATATATACTACTTCGTCAGTAACCCTGCCCTTCTCTACTTTGAAGTAAGGAACCTCTATAAAACCAAAAGGATTAATTTTGGCATATAAAGAAAGGTGTCCTACTAAGCCGACATTAGGTCCTTCCGGTGTTTGAATTGGACAGATTCTTCCATAGTGCGAGGGCTGGACATCTCTTACTTGCAATCCCGCTCTTTTACGGGTTAAGCCGCCGGGACCTCCGGCCGTCAGCCGTCTTTTATGCTCTAATTCAGACAAAGTATTCTCATTGTCCATAAATTGAGAAAGTTGGGACGAGGCAAAAAATTGCTTCACTGACGCCATAAACGGCCGCGGGTTTAAAATTTGATTAGGGTTTAATTCAAAAGCATCCAAAGTAGTCATTCTGTCGCGCGCTACTCTTTCCACCCGGGCCAATCCTACCCTCAAACGTTCTTTCAAAAGCTCGGAAATCTTTCTTACTCTTCTATTGCCCAAATGGTCAATTTCGTCCGGCTCGCTTCCCGGAGTATTGTTAAGCCGGATTATTTCTCTTATTGTCGCCACAATGTCTTCTACTCTCAAAACCCTGTCTTCTATGGTTATCTCTTCTGTTGCTTGCGTATTTGTCTTTTGTTTGACTTTAATTTTTTTAAGCTCCGGTAAGCGCTCTAAGCTTTTCCACCTTCCCACTTTACTTAAATCATATCTCTCAAAATTAAAAAACATATTTTCTATCAATTCTTTTGCCGTATCGGGCGAGGCCAAATCGCCCGGCCTTAAGCGGCGGTAAATTTCTACCAAGGCCTCGGCTTGACTCTTAGTCGAATCCCGCTTCAAAGTTTCCTCTATATAATCCACCTGACCTTCGGAACTTCGGAAGTCCCGAGACCTTTCGGAAACTCCCATCCTCCTCTTTCCTCCCCCTTCCCCAAGGGAAGAGTGAGGATTAAGAGAGGAAAAGAGGTCAGAATAACCGCCTGAAATCGCCTTACGAATCTTCTCGTCTGTATCAATGCCAAAAGCGCGCAAGAGAGTGGTTGCCGGCACTCTTCTTCTGCGGTCTATTTTTACTCCGATAAATCCCGAGGGGTCGGTCTCAAATTCCAGCCAGCTTCCTCTGCTGGGAATAATTCTGGCTCCAAAATATCTTTTTCCTTTTGTGTCTTTAGCAGTAAAAAAAGCGCCCGGAGAACGCAAAAGCTGGGAAATAAGAACCCTTTCCACTCTGTTAATAATAAAAGTTCCCCTTTCCGTCATTAGGGGAAAATCCCCAAAGAACACTTCCTGCACCGACTCTTCTTTGGTCTTTAAATTAACTAATTTAACAATAATTTTTAAGGGCGCGGCATAAGTGTCTTCATTCTCTTTGGCTTCAAATTCATCTTTATAATTCGGCTCGCCTAATTTATAATCCAAAAACCAAAGCTCCAGCCACTTGCCAGTATAATCGCGAATCGGAGAAACCTCTTCAAATAAATCCTTTATATCGTTTTCCCAAAATTCTTGCCAACTGTCTTTTTGGGGCTCTAAAAGAAACGGTATCTTAAGCCGAATTTTTGATTTAGAAAAATCTTTTGTTTGCATAAAACACAAAAAAGCTCCCTTTTGCGCCAAAGGGAAAAAGCTTTTTCTTATTAAGAGTAAGAGAAAATCCCGGATTTCAAAATATTCTTGATAACTTCTCCCACCCAAGCCGGGCAAGAGTATTGATTACTATTTTACACAACTAAAAAATATTGTCAACAGTCAATAGTCATTCGTCATTGCGAGCCGCCTCTTTCCCGTCATTGCGAGCCCCGACCCCGAGCTTGTCGAGGGGGAGGGGCGAAGCAATCTATACTTCCCGTCATCGCGAGGCCGTTCTCTTTCATGTCATTGCGAGCCCCGAGTGGAGCGAGGGGCGAAGCAATCTATCCGTGGAACCCTTGTACACGTCATTGCGAGGCCGTTCTCTTTCACGTCATTGCGAGGCCCGAGCGGAGCGAGGGGCGAAGCAATCTATCCGTGGAATCCTTGTACACGTCATTGCGAGGGCGTTAGCCCGAAGCAATCTATCCGTGGAACTGCCCCGTATGAGATTGCTTCACTCCGTTCGCAATGAC
>CAYYED010000035.1:0-1585 GCA_964470785.1 uncultured Candidatus Saccharibacteria bacterium
ATTTGCCCAATTTGCTAGTGATTTGGACAGTAAAACCAGACAGCAGTTAACCAGAGGAAAAAAGATTTTAGAGCTTTTAAAACAACCTCAATATTCACCAATTCCGATTTCCAATCAAATTGCTATAATTTATGCTGTTACCAAAGGATTTCTTTATGATGTTGATGATGTTAAAGATTGGCAGAAAAAGTTTTTTGACTTTTTGGAAGCCAGTAAAGGAGATTTACTTGATAAACTGAAAGAGGAGTGGAATGAGCAAATTGAAGAAGAATTAAAAAGATCAATAGAAGAATTTAAAAAAATCAATGGCTCTTCAAACAAAAGCGATTAAAAAAAGAATTTACTCGGTAAAAAATATCAAGAAAATTACTCGGGCTATGGAAATGGTGGCGGCCTCAAAAATGAGAAAAGCTACAGCACAAGCTCTGGCTACCAGAACTTATGCAGAGTTGGCTTTAGAGCTTTTAATAAATATTGGGAAAGAGATTAAAGAGCATGCTCTCTTGGAGCAGAGGGAGATGAATAATATTTTAATGATTATTATTGCTTCAAACAAAGGGCTTTGCGGGAGTTATAATGGTAATATTTTAAAGAAAGCTAAAGAGATAAGCCAGATACATAATGATAAAAAAATTTTTTATATTACTGTCGGCAAAAAAGCAGAAAGAGCTGTTATTCAGGGAGAGCATTTAGCCAGCTTCATTGATTTTTCAGAGAATCCCAGTTTAGAAGAAATTTTGCCTTTAAGCCGTTTAGTTTTAGACAAATTTTTAAATAAAAGTTGCGACAGAGTCAAAATTATTTATACTGATTTTATTTCCGCTATTCAGTATGAGCCAAAAAAGATGAATCTTTTACCGGTTTCAGAAAAAGTGATTCAAGAGATGATTGATTATTTACCCAAGGCAACAAAAACAAAGGAGGAGTTTAAAAAAACCAGTTTGGCTCGCTATCTTTTTGAGCCAGATATGAGTGGCCTTTTAGATGAGGTCCTTCCCCGTTTAGTGGAAATTCAGATTTATCAGAGTATTTTGGAGGCCAATGCCAGCGAACACTCGGCAAGGATGATGGCTATGAAAAATGCTTCAGAAAACGCTAGTGAAATAATTGACGAGCTGATACTTTATTTTAACCAAGCTAGACAGGCAGCTATTACCCAAGAAATTTCAGAGATTGCTTCGGGTGCAGCTGCCTTAGAATAATTTAATTTTAAGCTATGCAAAAAGGAAAAATATCAAAAGTTATTGGAGCAGTAGTTGACGTTTTTTTTGAAGATGAACTACCCAAAATAAACGAGGCCTTAAAAATTGAAGAAAAGGGTTTGATTTTGGAGGTCCAGCAACATTTAGGTGGAGGAGAGGTGAGAACTATTGCTATGAGTTCTACAGATGGTTTATCTAGAGGAGAAAAGGTAGTTGGTTTGGGCCATCCTATTATGACTCCTGTGGGCGAGGAAGTCTTGGGCAGAATGTTTGATGTTATTGGCGAGCCCATTGACGGTTTGGAAAAACTTAAGACCAAAAAACAATATCCAATTCATAGAGCAACGCCTAAATTTACAAAACAATCAACAAAACTCGAGGTT
>CAYYED010000036.1:0-2795 GCA_964470785.1 uncultured Candidatus Saccharibacteria bacterium
AACTTGCCCAGGAAATCTCTTTTTGGGAAAAGATGGTTGGAAAAACTTACTAACTCCGCAAAATAAATAAATTTTTACACCATATAACGCAGAATATGCAGTTCCGTTCGTCGTCGCACATCCTCCTCACTGCACTCATATTTGGCGGCAGTATGTCGCTCCTAAGATACAAATCATTTTTAGTCCAAGAAGACGAACATTTACTACAATTATTTAAATACATAGAAAGAAATCCATTGAGGGCTGGATTAATTCAAAGAGCGGAAGATTGGAGATGGTCTAGTTTGGCTGACCCCATTTTTGCTCCAGGGATGGTCTGCTGGTGGTACACAAACAGGTTTCTTAGCAGGAATTATCCAAGGAACATTGTTTATTTTTTTTTCTTTCCGAAAAGTTCCGGAAGTTTAACTTCCAATAACTTCCAACAATAAAATGGTTAGAGACCCGACCTCTAAACAAACTCTAACCAAAATAAAGTTTGGGAACTTCGGAAGCTCCCAAGCCAAATCGGCGGGAAGGATGGCTTCCCCTGTCTGGGGGAATTCCTCCCCACCTTTCCTCCCCCTCCAGAGGAGGGGGAGGATTAAGAAAATGGGGTCAGAAAATGGGGTCAGACAACTTTTCTGGGTACTTCCTCCCTTTACTTACTCCTGATAAGGAGATAATGGTCTTACGAAGTCGGACTTCGTAAGACGCAACCTTTAACTGTCTGATTTGCGAAATCGGACAGCCGTTTTGTATTAACCTCGCGAAAACTAAATATAAAGGGGGCTGAACTATGTCCAGCCCCCGTAGAGCCGCTTCTTTTTCTCACTACAGGATCACAACCAGTATTGGTACGGCTGTGACAATGAGCTGTGCCCCGTAGAGAAGAACAGTTCTCATTGTGCTCACGCCCACAGTGCCACTTTTCCCAAGGATAACCAGAGTAGCCGCAAGCGTAACCGCAAGAGTACCCGCAAGTGTAACCGCAAGAGTAGCCGCAGAGACAACCATAGAGGCATCCGCAGGGACAGCCGCAAAGGCAGCCGCAAAGGCAGCCGAAAGGGCAGCCCCAAAAGCAGTCTTAGGGGTAGCCACAAAGGTAGTCGCAGAGACAACTACAAAGGTAGCCGCAAGGGCAGCAAACGCGGCGGAGAGATAATCACCCGTTGACAGATATACTCCAAAAAAGACAGCCAGCATCACTGTTGTTATGATTCCCTGCCAAAGAATCAATTTCTTCATCTTTTCCCTCCTTAAGCTCGTTATTCTTTGGGCGCTATTGCCCAAAGAAGATTTTTGCCTTCCGAAAACATTTTTATCATAGTATATCTATAGATAAAAGTCAATCCGCCATAAAAAAAATATTTCTGCCAAAATAATCCATTAAAGATTTGGGAGATTTATCAAAACCCAGGGCTTGGTAAATGCCAACAAAAAATGGGGTCAGGGGCAATTTATTTTGAAACGAATCATGATATAATTGAATTACCTTAATTTAATTATATATAAAAAATTCAATTTCAAGGTTCTCGAGGAGCGGAGCGACGAGAGGTTCTTATAACTGAATTACATCAAGAACAAACAGAGTAGATATTGCGAACATACTCTGTTATGTCATAAATCGCGCCAATGCGCGGATGCAAATATCAAAATTATAATCTTTTCGAAGGAAACAGGAAGGCCAATTAATCGCTCCTGACCCCATTTTTCTTTAATTTATCAACTCACAGAAACTTTGATTTGATAGGGCTTTTATATACGGAATACCGCTATCCGCAAGGGAGCGGGGGAGAGCCTTAAGCTTGTTTGACAAAAACGAGAAAATATTTTAAGATTTAACTGTTGGACATTAACATTATAGAAGAAGGAGGGGAAAATGTTAGTTTTCTGTTTAACCTATTGGGAGATATCTATAATATTGATGATGCTATTAAGGCCAGACACCAGACAATTATAACGATCATCAACAAGGGAGGGACGATTCATGAAAATTTTGATTAAGCCTAAGCCCAGCGTGACGCAGCTTATTGAGATTGTGGGCGAAACCCCTAAAGGGTTTATCATCAAATGTCCCGGCAAAGGGCAGAGGATGGTTACCAAAACAGTTTCTCTTGAGTGGCTTAATGAACATCGGGTTTGGAGAGAGCCATACAACTCTCCGATATAGGGACGTGCCCGTGTGGCAGCTGTTAAGGCAGTAGCGCCAGACGGGCTTATTTTTTTTGAAAAAGTGTGGATTGTCCTGCGGTTTTTTTGGTTGATTTTTGCTTAATTTTGGGATAAAATAAACATAGAGATGGATATAAAAGATATCAAAGAAAGGGCTAAAAAAGAAGTTAAATTAACCCAGAATACTGAAGTGTTAAAAGATATTTTTCAAAAATATTTGGGTAAAAAAGGAGAGGTTACTCATATTTTACGTTCTTTAAAGAGTTTGCCAGAAAGCAAGAAGAAGAAACAAGGGCAGGCAGCCAATGAAGTTTGTGCTTAGTCGGACTAAGCACAAGCCTGAAAAAAGGAGCCGAGCTCCTTTCTTTTCTTTAATATACACAACAGCTCAAAAAAGCTGATTTTTTGTTTTTGAAATAGTATTTTTCTCAATACCCTATCTTTTGGAATTCGCTGGCAGAATTATAAACAATGAAGTTAAGCACGAACAAGAAACATTCACCCGAGCTTTGTTAATTATCCTAGACAGTTTTTTTTAGATGAAGACGGCACTCTAACATCAAAACAAAGAAAATCAAGTCCGCTATTCCGAAAAGGCTTACAAAGATATGGTGAGGAATGGAACCCATAGCTAAATAAGC
>CAYYED010000037.1:0-1576 GCA_964470785.1 uncultured Candidatus Saccharibacteria bacterium
ATTTGCCCAATTTGCTAGTGATTTGGACAGTAAAACCAGACAGCAGTTAACCAGAGGAAAAAAGATTTTAGAGCTTTTAAAACAACCTCAATATTCACCGATTCCTATTTCTAATCAAATTGCTATAATTTATGCTGTTACCAAAGGATTTCTTTATGATGTTGATGATGTTAAAGATTGGCAGAAAGAATTCTTTGAATTTTTGGAAGCCAGCAAAGGAGATTTGCTTGATAAGCTAAAAAAGGATTGGAACGAGCAAATTGAAGAGGAATTAAAAAGATCAATAGAAGAATTTAAAAAAAGCAATGGCTCTTCAAACAAAAGCGATTAAAAAAAGAATTTACTCGGTAAAGAATATCAAGAAGATTACCCGGGCTATGGAGATGGTGGCGGCTTCAAAAATGAGAAAAGCTACTGCGCAAGCTCTGGCTACCAGAACTTATGCAGAGTTGGCTTTAGAGCTTTTGATAAATATTGGGAAAGAGGTTAGGGAGCATGCTCTCTTAGAACAGAGGGAGATGAATAACATTTTAATGATTATTATTGCTTCAAATAAAGGGCTTTGCGGGAGTTATAATAGTAATATTTTAAAGAAAGCTAAAGAGATAAGCCAGATACACAAGGATAAAAAAATTTCCTATATTACTGTCGGCAAAAAGGCGGAAAAAGCTGTTATTCAGGGAGAGCATTTAGCCAGCTTTGTTGATTTTTCAGAGAATCCCAGTTTAGAAGAAATTCTGCCTTTAAGCCGTTTAGTTTTAGATAAATTTTTAAATAGGAGTTATGACAGAGTCAAGATTGTTTATACTGATTTTGTTTCCGCTATTCAGTATGAGCCAAAAAAGATGAATCTTTTACCGGTTTCAGAAAAAGTGATTCAGGAGATGATTGACTATTTACCCAAAGCAAATAAGGAGTTTAAAAGAACTAGTTTGGCTCGCTATCTTTTTGAGCCGGATATGATGGGTCTTTTAGACGAGGTTCTTCCCCGTTTAGCGGAAGTTCAGATTTATCAAAGTATTTTGGAGGCCAATGCCAGCGAACACTCGGCAAGGATGATGGCTATGAAAAACGCTTCAGAAAACGCCAGTGAAATAATTGATGAGCTGATACTTTATTTTAACCAAGCCAGACAGGCAGCCATTACCCAAGAAATTTCAGAGATTGCCTCGGGCGCAGCTGCCTTAAAATAATTTAATTTTAAGCTATGCAAACAGGAAAAATATCAAAAGTTATCGGAGCAGTAGTTGACATTTTTTTTGAAGATGAACTACCCAAAATAAACGAGGCCTTAAAAATTGAAGAAAAGGGTTTGATTTTGGAGGTTCAACAACATCTGGGAAGGGGAGAGGTGAGAACCATTGCTATGAGTTCTACTGATGGTTTGTCCAGAGGAGAAGAGGTAGTTGCTTTGGGCCATCCCATTATGACTCCCGTAGGAGAGGAAGTTTTGGGCAGAATGTTTAATGTTGTTGGTGAGCCCATTGACGGTTTGGAAAAACTTAAGACCAAAAAACAATATCCAATTCATAGAGCAACGCCTAAATTTACAAAACAATCAACAAAACTCGAGGTT
>CAYYED010000038.1:0-13375 GCA_964470785.1 uncultured Candidatus Saccharibacteria bacterium
TGGCTCCGCGGGTAGGATTCGAACCTACGGCCAACCGGTTAACAGCCGGTCGCTCTACCACTGAGCTACCGCGGAATGTTTTTAATATATAAAATTTTAAAGGCCAAGTCAAATTTAAATTTATAAATCAAGATTGTGAATTGAAAATTAATTAAAAATTTAAAATGGGATTTGGGATTTGTTTATGATTCAGGAGCTATATGCCAAATAAAACCAGAGCGCTATGGGTGGATATGAGCCCCATCCCCCTCCTTCCTCCCCCTTCCCTTGGGGAAGGGGGAGGATAAGGGTTTTTTCATTTCCTCCCCCTCTTTTAAAATCAATCAAAGGTCAAAAAAAGCGCACCGATTTCATTTAGCCAATAACCTTTAGAAATTAGAAATTTTTATTAGTATCCTTCCAGTTTTTTTAGGTCGTCGTGTTTTCTTATTTTTTCTAATGCCTTGGCTTCTATCTGGCGAATTCTTTCCCGGGTAACGCCGAACACCTCCCCTACTTCTTGGAGAGTATGAGTAACTCCATCTTCCAAGCCAAACCTTAAAGAAAGAATTTTTTGTTCTCTGTCAGCAAGATCTGTTAAGATTTCACCTAACCGCTCTTTAAGCAAAGCCCTTGCCGCCCTCTTAGAGGGAGAGGGCACTTCTTCGTCTTTAATAAATTCGGCCAAGACGCTATCTTCGTTGTCCCTGTCCCCCACCGGCGTTTCTAAAGAAATAGTTTTTTGGGCAATCTTTTTGATATGTATTACTTTTTCTTCGCTTATTGACATTTCTCTGGCAATCTCCTCTGATGAGGGCTCTCTTCCCAGTTCTTTTAATAAATTCCTTCTTATTTTAGTATATTTAGAAATGGTTTCTATCATGTGTACGGGAATACGAATGGTTCTTGCTTGATCTGCCAAGGCACGAGTAATCGCCTGCCTAATCCACCAAGTGGCATAAGTGGAAAATTTATATCCCCTTCTCCAGTCAAATTTTTCTGACGCCCTGAAAAGCCCTAAATTGCCCTCTTGGATTAAATCAAGCAGGGTTAAATTGGGCGACCGGCCGACATATTTTTTAGCAATAGAAACCACTAACCGCAAATTAGCCCTAATCAACCGCTGTTTAGCTGCAATATCATTTTTTTCAATTCTTCTTGCCAGCTCTTTTTCTTCTTTGGCAGTTAAAAAAGCAACTTTGCTGATTTCTTTTAAATACATTTGCACCGAGTCCGGCCTTTTTTGCAAAAACGGCTTGGGCTTGCTCTCTTTCTCTTCTGTGTTTAAAAACTGAACTGCTTTTTTCAGCTCTACTCCCTCTTCTTCCAATCGAGCGTAAAAATTCTCCAGCCCCTCTAAATTATCTTCAGGATTGGGGAAATAATAAAGAATTTCTGAAAAAGTAACAAATCCCCTTGCCCTGCCCCGGGCAACCATTTTCTCTATTTTTTCTTTTTCAAAAACATTTCTATTCTTTTTTCTTCTGATTTCTACGGCTCCTGTTCTTCTCTTTTTCTCTTTCTTTTTTGTTTTTGTGACTTTTTTTGACTGCCTCGCGGGCTGTTTTCGGGCCGCTGTTTCCTTTTTCTTTACGGCTTTCTTTTTTAAAACAATTTTCTTTTTTCTCTTAGCCGAATTTTTTTTGGTTTTTGGTTTTTTGACTTTTGGGGACATAAATTTGATAAATAAGTAATTTTAATGTAGTTCTCGACAGGCCTGTCCTGAGCTTGTCGAAGGGCTCAAACAGTAATTATACGCGCTCGAACAATAACAATGTTCCTCTCGTAACGTTCCTTAATTAAAATAGCATTTTGGAAAGTTTATCAAATTCTTTGAGCACTTTTTCTACTACTTGAGAATCACCGCTTTGCTCCGCCTTTTTTATCTCCCAAGAAAGCTCTGCCATTTTTTCTTTTATCGCAACTGTTTTTAGCTCCTTGAGGCACGAAGAGATTTCTTGATCGCAATCAATTTCTTCTTTTGTCTCGTCTAATGGTTCGTTTTGTGAACTGCTTAGGATTTCTTCCCCTTCAAGGGCAAGATGGCCGAGAAAATCTTTAATTTCTTGGGAAAAATTAAAATCATCAAAATCCTTTTGAAAACTTGCCGGCTTCTTTTTAAGCTCTTGAATAATTCCTCTCATTTGAGAAGAAAAATGGGCTAAAAATTCCTTGTTTAACAGCTTTAGTTCCTCGGGATGGTTAAGAATAAGAGAAACAATTTTTTCTTCTATAATCTCTTTTCTGGTCTTTTTTTGGTCTTTTCTTGATAAATTTTCTTCCTCTGCCTGCTCTTTTGCAGGGCCGGGGCTTGAGCCAAGTTTTCTCATTTCTTCTTCAATGTTCTCTTCCCTGGTTTCTAATTCTTTGGCAAGATCTTTTATCCAATGAGATTGTTCAATCTTATTGGGAATTCTGGATAGAAGGGGCAAAAGAATTTTGGCAATATCTTTTTTTCCTTCCGGGCTTTTCTTGTCAAATCTTGAAAAAACGCTGTCAAAATAGAATTGCAATATTGATTTTGCCCCCTTGGTAAGCTCTTTCCATTGTTCCGAGTTTTCTGCAATAACATCAGCCGGGTCTTTATCCTGCGGCATAGTTGCTACTTTAATGTTAAACCCTTGTTTTTGAGCCAATTCTATACCCCTTTTTGTTGCCGTATCTCCGGCAATATCCATATCAAAAGCAGTGGTCAGCTTGTCTGAATATCTTTTTAAAATTTTCAACTGATTCGGGGTAAGGGCAGTACCCGAAGTTGCCACAACATTTTCTATTCCTATCTGGTGAGACATAATCACATCTGTATAACCCTCAACTAAAATACATTCATTCTCTTTGCGAATAGGAACCTTAGCTCGGTTAAGCCCGTAAAGAACATTGCTTTTATTATAGAGTGCGGTATTAGGAATATTAAGATATTTAGCGACCGTTTTTTTGTCTTCTCCAAAAACTCTGCCACCGAAACCAATGGGCTGGGAATTCAAATCAAAAATAGGAAAAATTATTCTTCCGCGAAATCTGTCATAGACCTTGCCTTTTTCGCTTTCCAGAATCAATCCTGCCCTCTTAATTTCTCCTATGGAAAATCCTCTTTGTTTAAGAAAGCTCAATAAACCTTCCCATGACTTAGGCGCAAAGCCAATGCGCCATTTTGTTAAAGACTCTTCTTTAATTCCTCTTTGTAAAAGATACTTTTTTGCTTTCTGCCCCTCTTGTCCGGCATAAAGCTGCTTCTCAAAAAATTTGGCGGCCAATTCACATATGTCATATATTCTTTTTCTTTGCGTCTCAATCTGCGGGTCTTGTTTTTTAAGCTCTACGCCGGCTTTTTTGGCTAAAATGCGCAAGGCATCACCGAACTCTATGCCTTCAATTTCTTGAACAAAGGTAAATACGTCACCTGCCTTTCCGCATCCAAAACATCTCCAAAGCTGGCGAGTCGGACTGACAAAAAAAGAAGGTTTTTTTTCAGAATGAAAAGGACAAACAGCCCGGTAGTTGGCTCCTGTTTTTTGCAACTTTAAATAGCTTGAAATAACCTCTACTATGTCCAAACGTTCTTTTATTTCTTGAATTGGGGACTCCATTATATTTCAATTATTTGCTTTTTAAACTTTTTCTTTGGGGTTATTCTTAAAATTGTATTAATAAAAATAATTTGTCCCATCATTTTAATCCTTGCCTTAAATCCTTCCCGAAAACCTAATTTTTTTTCTTTAATCAAATGGGTAACCCCATATAGAACAAAGGGTTTTGTTTCTAACTTTTTCTTTTTTGCAAAATATGTGATAGCGCTTTCAATGTAGAATTTTTTTTTATACTCTCCGGGAATTTCCTCCCAAAAACTTTTCTTTAAAACCCTAATCCCAGAAAACGGAGATTCTTTTTTTTCATGTTTGTTGTTAATATTTAAAGAAATATTGCTCCTATCTATAGCTCCCACGGTCATTTCTGCTCGATTGTTTGTTACAGGTTCTAACAAAAGATTAATATGTTTCTGGCTTAAGTTAATCAAATCTCCGTCTAAAAATAATAATATAGAAGCGTCTGTTGCCCCAACTCCTTTTTCTAAAGCATAACCTTTGCCCATATTTTGATTTAATTTAATAACCCTTGCTCCTCCATCTTCTGCCAATTGAGCTGTGGCATCAAAAGAACCGTCATCCACGACAATGACCTCATCAATATGCTCGCTTTCTTTGGCGCGTTTCACCACTTGTGCAATTGTTGCTTCTTCATTATAAGCAGGAATAATAGCTGCGATTTTCATGGCGGTGGGGGTGGGATTCGAACCCACGAGACCCTTGCGGGTCACGGCTTTCCAAGCCGTTCCATTAACCACTCTGGTACCCCACCTTGCAATAATTTCTAATTTCTAATTTTTAATTTAAAAACAATATCCAATTTAAAATTTTAAAACGTTTTTAATAATTTGTTTTTAAATTTATCATTTAAAATTGTTTTGTTATTTTAAATTTGTAATTTAAAATTTTAAAGCTTATGTTTTCATTTCGCGCAAGGCCCTTACTCGTTCTTCTGTGGGCGGATGGGTTAAAAAAAGTTTTGTGAACCAGCTTTTTGTTTGAGAACCCCTGAAGGGGTTAGAAATATAAAGATGAGCCGTGGCATTATTTGCTTTTCTCATTGGATGAGGATCTTGGGCAATTTTTTCTAAAGCGCTTGCCAAGCCATCCGGATAACGGGTAATTAGAGCGCCACTGGCATCGGCTAAAAACTCTCTTTTTCTGGAAATGGCAAGTTTAATAAGATTAGCGGCTATGGGCGCCAAAATAGCGGCTATTATTCCTATAATAAGTATAATCGCCCCGGCATTACCGCTGCTTCGAGAGTTTCTTCTTCCCCCTCCAAAAAAATTCATTCTAATAAATATATTAGAAGCAATGGCCACTACGCCTACCAACACCACCACAATGGTCTGTAAAAGCATATCTTTATTTTTAATATGAGAAAGCTCATGGGCAATAACGCCTTCTAATTCCGTTTTCTCTAATCTGTCTAATAATCCCCGGGTAACTGCCACTGCGGAATGTCTTTCATTTCTTCCGGTGGCAAAAGCATTGGGCTGGGCTTCGTCAATAATATATATCTTGGGCAAGGGCAGTCCGGCGGTAATGCAAAGATTTTCCACGATGCGATAAAGCTCGGGATGGTCTTTTTTTTCAATGGGCCGAGCACCGGCCATACCTAAAACAATCTTATCAGAATACCAATAACCGGTAACAGACATCCCGATACTGAAAATAACCGCTATTGCCAAAATAACAAAGCTGTCCAGCCAATAGCTAAACAACCAGCCCAATCCGATAATAAAAACCAAAAACAAGGTTATTAAAAACCAAGTCCTGCGGACGTTTGATTCTGCAAGATGATAAAGGGTCATAGTTCTAAGCTGAATTCAATTAACTCTTTTTTTATTTCTTCTTCGCTGGTTTCAAATCCGGGCAGAAAATCCACTGTTTCTGAATGATCTATGTCGTCAAAATACGACAACTGCTCCCGAAAAAGACGTTCATTAAACTCGTTGCCAAAAATCTCTTTTCCCTTGTTCATAATATCTTTAATTGAACCGTATTTCTTGAAAATAAAAAACAAATCCACATAATCCTTCCACTTTGCTCTCCTGCCAAGCGCATATGCTTTCATCGCCGCCAAAACTGCCAGGTCAGGTATCTTGATATCTTCAAATCTTTCGGTAAATTTAATCTCAAACGGATAATGAAAGAATGTCATCAAAACATCGTCCACAACAATGGTGAGCTGGCCCAGCTCGTCCCTAAATGTTTTTTCTATTTTCCATCCTTGTCTTATAATAAAATTTTTTATCTTCAGGTTGCCGAACTCTTTAAGCGAAAATAAATCAAAATCTATGGACCGGCGGTGTCCTATCTGAAGGGCGGCGGCAGTGCCTCCTACTAAACCGAAATCCTTCATAAAAATTTTTACCAAAGGAAACAACGCGACTTGCTTGTCGGTTAATACCTCTTTATGCATCTTGTTTGGCATACCTGTTAAAATAGAGATTAAAGTAGTGCTTAGTTCTTTTGTTATAGTTCTGCCTACCCACCCGCGACGGCTTTGACTTGAAGTAAAAAATTTCAGCCGCTCGTTTAATTCCCAAAATCTTAATCAATTCCTGAACATCGTCCCAATTGCCATAATTTAAGGTTGCCTCTACAATCAGTTCGGGGCTTAAGCAACTATAATCTTTTACCCACCAAATAAGATACTTTCTGGCGCTAATAAATTTATATAATTCTTTTTGCTCCATTGCTAAAACTGCACCCGGGGCGCTTCCCGTTCTGCCACGTTCTCAATCTCAAACAAATTCATTTGCTTAAATCCAAACATTTTGGCAATAATGTTTGAAGGAAAGCTTTCGGTCTTAATATTAAGTGCTTTGACATTGCTGTTATAAAATCTTCTGGCTGCCTGAACCTTATCTTCCGTGTCAGATAATTCTTGCTGAAGCTGTTGAAAATTTTCTGTCGCTCTAAGATTAGGATAATTTTCCGCTACGGCAAAAAGGGTTTTTAGGGTGCCCGCTAAAGCATTTTCCGCTTCTCCAATTTTCTTGGGGTCGCCGGATTGTTCTGCGGCCATTGCCCTGGTTCTGGCTTCAGTAACCTTTTCAAAAAGACTGCTTTCGTGCTGGGCATATCCTTTAACAGTATTTATTAAATTAGGTATCAGGTCGTACCTTCTCTTAAGTTGGACATCTATATCTGCCCAGGCCTCTTTGGTTCGGTTGCGCAACACGACTAACCTATTAAACATTACTATAATTGCGGCAACCAAAACGGCTAAAACGGCTAAAATGGCAACTAATGGATCCATATTTTTGAGGTTAATTATTATTTAGCTTCTTTGTTTCAGTATAACACTTTTTTAAAAGAAAACAACCCGGCTGACCTCCCCCTCCTTCCTCCCCCTTCCCTAAAGGAAGGGGGAGAGGAATGAAGGAAGGGGGTCCTCCCCCACCTCTCTCCTCCCCCTCGAAGAGGGGGAGGAATTAAAGGAGGGGGAGTAGCCCCTTGGGTTGTTTTCTCGAAATACAAAATTATTTTAGAGTCCTGCGTAAGGATTATTTCCATAATTTCCTTGCGCTTTGTTCTCTTTTTCTTCCGGTTTTTCTACTACCACCGCTTCGGTAGTAAGAAATGTTGCCGCGGCCGAAGCAGCGTTCTCTAAAGCCACTCTTACTACTTTGGTAGGATCAATAATTCCTGTTTCCATTAAATTTTCAAATTTAAGGGTTTGGGCGTTGAATCCAAAGCCGTATTCTCCGTTTCCTTTTACCTTGGCAACTACTACTCCGGCATCTACTCCGGCGTTGCGTGCAATCTGCCTAATCGGCTCCTCAATCGCTCTTTTAAGAATATCAATCCCTGTCTGAATGTCTTTGACCAATTCACTTTTCCCCTCTGCCTTCATGCTTTCTAATGCCTTGGTTGCATCCAATAGAGCCACTCCGCCGCCCGGGACAATGCCTTCCTCAATAGCAGCGCGAGCAGCAGATAAAGCATCTTCAGCTTTATGTTGTCTGGATTTTTGTTCGGTTTCTGTCGGAGCGCCCACTTTTATCACTGCCACTCCTCCGGAAAGTTTTGCCAGCCGTTCTTGCAGTTTCTCCCGGTCAAATTCTGAATCCGTATTTTCAATTTGATTTTTTATTTGACTAATTCTTTTCTCTGTCTCACCCTTGCTTCCTTTGCCTTCCACAATTGTTGTATCGTCTTTAGTGGCAGTAATTTTTCTTGCCGAACCAAGCATTTCCAGCTCTGCACTTTCTATTGAAAGGCCCAAGTCCTCGGAAATTACCTTACCTCCGACTAAACAGGCAATATCTTGAAGCATTTCTTTTTTTCTGTCGCCAAATCCGGGCGCCTTTACTGCCAAACAATTTAAGACCCCTCTTAACTTATTAACTATCAAGGTTGCTAATGCCTCCCCTTCAATTTCATCGGCAATTAAAACAAGGTCTTTTTTTCCGGTTTGGGCGACCTTCTCAAGGATAGGCACTATTTCTTTTAGAGAAGATATTTTTTGGTCAGTAATGAGAATATAAGGATTTTCCAGTTCCGCTCTCATGTGTTCAGAGTCAGTAATCATATAAGGAGAAACATATCCTTTGTCAAATTGCAATCCCTTGACCAGTTCTTTTTGCAAGCCAAAGGTTTTGGACTCTTCTATAGTAACTACTCCGTCTTTTCCTACTTCATTTATTACGTCGGCAATTATATTGCCGAGTTCTTCATCTTCAGCAGAAATAGTTGCCACTTTGGCAATGTCTCCTCTGCCCGACATCGGCTTGGAAGAGGCCTTTAAAAATTCTGCTACTTTTGCCGTGGCTTCTTGGATTCCTTTTTTCAAAGACAAGGGGTTGGCTCCGGCAGTAACATTTTTTAACCCTTCAGAAATTATCGCTTGCGCCAAAATTGTAGCAGTAGTGGTTCCGTCTCCTGCCGCTTCATTGGTTTTAGAAGCAACCTCTTTAACAATTTCTGCTCCCAGTCCTTCCGTTTTATCTTCTAATTCAATCTCTTTGGCAATAGTTACACCATCATTAGTGATAGTCGGAGAGCCAAATCCCCGATCTAAAACAACATTCCTCCCTCTGGGGCCGATAGTAACTTTAACCGCATCGGCTAATTTATCAACCCCGGTTTTAAGTTTTTTGCGAGCGGTTTCAGAATACAATATTATCTTGCTCATAATAAAACATTGGTTAATTATTCAAGAATGGCTAAAATATCTTCCTCCCGGGCGATTAAATATTCTTTGCCGGAAATTTTTATTTCATTCGGGCCATATTTCGTAAATAGCACCACATTGCCCGGCGCTACTTCTATGGCAATTCTTTTACCGTCTCTCCCCCTCTTGCCGGGACCGACGGCAATTACTTTGCCTTGTTCCGGCCTTTCTTTTTGCGCGCTGTCAGGTAAAAAAATACCGCTTTCTGTTTTTTCCTCTTGAGTAACCGGTTCAATAAGTATATGATCTGATAATGGTTTAATTTCTGTGTTCATAAAATTTAAAAATAAAATATTACTTTAACTGAAACGACCTTTTTTATTAACGATAATTCGTAATTTATACCTTAAATCAACTCTTCATTTTTGTCAAGTCCGCCCCATTCCCTCCCTGTTCCCTCTCTGAAGGAGAAGGAAGGTTAAATTTTTTTCATTTCCTCCCCTTCCTTTTGTGCTTACGCAAAAGAAAGCTGTTGATTTTCAAGTAAGAGCTGGGGGAGAATTGACTTCCCTTGATATAAATTGCCCGCCTGCAACGCTATGCTTGCATTGCGGGCAGGAAAAATGGCCTGCGAGCTCATGCCGGCACTGGCTTCCCGGCCGCTGCTTTCCATGGACTGTCCCTTTTTATGGTTGACCGCAAAATAAATTGTGATAAAATAAAAAAATGAGGAATTTGTTTTTTCAATCTTTGGCAGGAATCTTGGGTTTATATTTGGCGGCCGAGTTCGTGCCAGGAATAATTTTTTCCGGACCTCGCCACATGTTGTTTTTGGCAGGAATAATACTGGGCATACTCAACACTTCTATAAAACCCCTGCTCCATTTTTTTCTTTTTCCCCTTAAGCTCTTGACTTTTGGTTTAATTGGGTTAGTAATAAATATCGGCATTGTTTGGTTTGTTGCTCGAGTAATTTTTTCCAATTATTTTCAGATTTCCGGATTTACCCACCTGTTTTTAACAACCATTTTCGTCTGGACAAGTAGTTTCTTCTTCTTATTATTGGCTCGTTCTGTACAACACAGATAAAAATATTATACAATAAATAACAGTCCTTCTTCAGCCCCCTCTTTTTCTCCTCTTACCTTAAGTAAAAAGGGAAGGAAATAAAAAAACCTTAATCCTCCCCATTCCCTCAATGGAAGGGGGAGGAAGAAGGGGGATGGAAAAATTTCGTAATTCAAATATAAATCATGATTAACTATATCCTTGCTATTATTCAAATCATTGTCTCAATACTTTTGGTGGTCGGTATTCTTCTCCAGCAAAGAGGTTCTGCCCTTGGCTCTACTTTTGGCCAAGAAGGGGGCGCTTTCTACGGTACCAGGCGCGGAATACAAAAAAAGATATTTTGGGGAACTGCTGTCATGGGAGTCCTTTTTGTTTTAACCGCTTTTTTAAGTATTATCTTTTAAATCCTTGCAAATCAAAAAACTCTCTCTGATAAAATTTAAAAAACCGAATATAAGATTCAAAACCCTTGCTAATCTTCCAAAAGTTTTTTCTAAAAAAGAAAAAATTATTTTCCTTTTTTTTGTTTTGGTTTTTTTGGGATCAGCCGTTTGCATGATAAATTCCTTCTGGCGGGCAAACACCTCTCTTGTTCCTGCCGCCGGAGGAATTTTTAGAGAAGGCATAGTTGGCCAGCCAAGGTTTATCAACCCGGTTCTCTCGGCATTAAACGATGCGGACAGAGAATTGACTAATTTAGTATATTCAGGCCTTTTTAAATATAATAATGAAGGAGAAATAGTTCCTGATTTAGTAAAGGATTATCAGATTAGCGAGGATGGCAAAGAATACACGCTTTTTCTGAAAGAAAATGTTTATTTTCACGACAAAAAAAAACTTGATGCCGACGATGTCGTTTTTACCATCAAAACTATCCAGAACCCCAGCTATAAAAGCCCTGTTCAGTTAAAATGGTTGGGTGTTGAAATAAAAAAAATCTCTGACCATCAAGTAACGTTTAATCTTCAAAACGCTTATCCGGCTTTTTTGGAAACGCTGACCGTAAAAATAATGCCTGCCCATATTTGGCAAGATGTTCCCAGCGAGAACTTCCCTTGGTCTCCATATAATATATTTGAACCGATTGGCTCAGGTCCTTATTATTTAGACAATGTTTCCCAAGCAAAATCAGGGTACATTGACGCAATAACTCTGACAAGATTCCAAGAATATCACGGCTCTTCTCCTTATATCAACCAAATAATTTTCTTATTTTTTGAAGACCAACAAGAACTGCTTGCCGCAGCGAATAATAATATCATTCACGGCTTTCCTTTTTCTTTTTTTGAATCAGCCAAAGATACAGATGTTATTATGCATAATTTTAAAGAATATTCTTTTGTTTTGCCAAGATATTTCGCCCTATTTCTTAATTCTAAAGAAAACGAACTTTTACAAGACAAAGATATTAGGACAGCGCTTGCTTGCGCCACAGACAAAAAACAAATTATTAATCAAGCGCTCTTGGGAAAAGGACGGGAAATCGACTCCCCTTTTCTCCCTCAATTATTCGGTTTAGACAGCCCGGCAGAAACAATTACTTTTAATATAGAACAAGCTAAAAATCTTTTTGAAAAAAAAGGATTTTCTATTCAAGAAGGGCAACTAGTAAAAATTGAACAGGCCCAAACAATGAACTTTACCCAAGATCTCATCGTGAAATCCAAGGGAACGCAGGTAACAAATCTTCAGCAATGCTTGTCCGGCTTAGAAGGAATATATCCTGAAAAACAGGTTACCGGTTTTTTTGGAGAAAAAACTAAAGAAGCGGTAATAAAATTTCAAGAAATGTACGCTGACGAAATATTAAAACCCGCAGGATTAACGAGCGGAAACGGCAGGGTAGGTCCCGGAACCAGGAAAAAACTCAATGAAGTTTGCGTAACCGCTCCTGAAAAAACCGAAGTCGTAACAATTACTCTTACAACCAGCGACGACCCGGTTCTGCAACAAGCCGCGAAAATTATTCAGGAACAATGGTCAATTTTGGGCATTGAAATAAAAATAGAGATTTTTTCCATTTCAGAATTAAAGGAAAAAATTATTAAAGACAGACAATACGAAATTTTATTGTTCGGACAAGTGCTTGGCACAATGCCCGACCCTTATCCTTTCTGGCATTCCTCGCAAAGAGAATATCCCGGGCTTAACTTGTCTAACTATCAAGATAGGACCGTAGACGGCATTTTAGAAAAAACGCGCGTGGAACAGGATAAAACGACTTGGAAAGAAAACTATCAACAAGCGCAAGAACTGCTCCTGCAGGATATACCGGCAATCTTTTTATACAACCCTTATTATACCTATTTTGCTTCAAGGGAAATTAAAGGAATCAATGCCTTTCTTATCCCTGACCCCTCTCAAAGATTTGCGGAAATTGAACAGTGGTATATAAACACCAAACGAACCCTTAAATAAAGGCCTGGAACTTCCGAAGTTCCAAGAATTGGAACTTCGGAAGTTCCGGTCAAGAAGTTCCGGTCAAAAACTATGGAAAAAGTTATTTTGGGTTTTCCTAAACAATTTAAAATTGGAACAGAAGCGGCAAAAAATTTGAAAATTTCCGGAAATTTCAAAGGTATTTGCATTTGCGGAATGGGCGGGAGCGCCCTTCCGGGAAATCTTTTAAATCTTTTTCTAAAAAATAAGGATATTGATATTCCTTTAATTCTACAAAGGAATTATAATCTGCCCAATCAAGTAAAAAGGGACTGGTTGGTCATCTTCATTTCATATTCAGGCAATACTGAAGAACCGATTTCCTGTTTTGAGCAGGCAAAAAAGAAAGGGCTTAAAACGGCTTTTATTTCTTCGGGCGGAAAAATGGAAACGCTCGCCAAAAAACATAACATCCCCTGCGCTCTAATACCTAAGGGCATCCAGCCAAGAATGGCGCTGGGATACCAGTTTTCTGCCCTAATTCAATTGCTAAAAAATGCCGGGATTATTAAAACCGGATTGCAGGAAATTTTATCATTAGAAAAAGCACTACAGCCCCGGAAATGGGAAACGCAAGGAAAAGCATTGGCTAAAAAATTATCCGGAAAAATTCCTTTAATTTACGCTTCCGGCGAATTAAAAATTCTTGCCCGCATTTGGAAAATCAAATTTAATGAAAACTCCAAAACTCCGGCTTTTTGGAATTATTTTCCGGAAATGAATCATAATGAAATGGTAGGCTTTGAAAAACGCAAAACATCCTTGGCCGACTGCGGTCAGCGGGCTAGGCAAAACGCAAAATTTTACTTTATTATTTTGCAGGATGAAAATGACCATTCAAGAATTAGAAAGCGGATGACTTTGACAGCAAAACTTTTAAAAAAGCAGGGGCTTGCGGGAGAAATTATTAACCTTCAAGAAAAGTCCTTGCTGGAAAAAACTTTTTCTGCTATTCTTCTCTCTGACTGGGCTTCCTATTATCTGGCGCTTCAATATAATACAGACCCGGAGCCAGTAGAACTGGTTGAAGAATTCAAAAAACTAATGGAAAAATAAATCCGCCCTGTTGGGACAAAACGGATTTTCAGTTATGAAGTAAGATTACTCTTTCTCTTCTTCAGATTCTTCTTCTTTTGAAGTAAAGTCCAGGACATAAACCCTCTCCTCACAGGCA
>CAYYED010000039.1:0-3691 GCA_964470785.1 uncultured Candidatus Saccharibacteria bacterium
CATAAAACCCGAGCTGTAATTTAAAGCTGCTTATAGCAGGCGAGGGTTTTATACTAACCTTGCCTGTAAAGGCAAGGAGCGGCTGGCGGCAATGGAGGGGGCAGGGGGGAAATGCCGCCATAGCCGCAAGCGGGTGTCGGGCGTAGCGCCGACTGCAGACCTTTAGCAAGGCGAAGCCGCAGCGGTCGGCGAAGTCCGCTGAAAGCGGACAAGTGAACCCTCGCTCAAAAACGAGAAGTTTTTGGCGAGGGCGAAAAGGTGTGCAGTCGGGGGTTGGAAAAATACATTTTTACAAGCCCAGACACCCGCCAGCCAGCTTCCAGTGTCGGATTGCGCTGTTTCCAGATAAATAATAAAAAGCGGACAAGCTTTTTAACCAGGGCAAAATATGAAACAGCAAAGCAGTGAAACGGGCAAAATTATAGAAAAGGCACAAGCAAGCTAATCAAAAAGAGATAATTTTGCGACAATCAGACCGAAAAAGCTGGCACTCTTTCCCCCCTGCTCTTAAAACCCGAAGGGTTAAAAACTATGTTTTTCAAAAAACATAGGTGAAGGCAACATTAAAAGTCTGTTGTTTTTAAAGCTTCTACAATTCTTTCAACTACACTATCAGGATTACTATTTATCTCATGCTCCCAGAACCTTAGCACTTTCCAGCCTTCTTTCTGATATTTAATAAGTATTTCTTTGTCCCGCTGGATATTTCTGTTTATTTTTTGATTCCAATATTTTTTATTAGTTTTAGGTTTACGAAAGTGTTTGTCACACCCGTGCCAAAAACAAGAATCGCAAAACACTACTATCTTTTTTCTTGAAAAAACGATGTCTGGTTTTCCTGGTAAGTCGTTGACATTTTTTCTATATCTTAGTCCTCGTTTATGCAATCTTTTTCTTATTTCGAGTTCAATTTTTGTGTCTTTGCTTCGGATTGAACTCATTGTTTTGCTTCTAATTTCCTTTGAGACCTTGTCCATCTATAAGCTGCTTCCAGATTTTTTTATGCTCAATTTTTAATTCACTATCCGCAACCACATTACTTGTATAATTTTTTATAAACTCCTCAGGATTTTCAATCAGCCGAAGATAATATTTAATGGAGTTTATTATACCGTTAACAATTATTTGGCAGCCATGCTCGCTTTCAATTCTGTCAATCGCACGCTGAATTTTAGGCCATTCATCTTCCTCTATATCTTTCGTTGAAAGGATATAGTACCTGCTTATTGGGTGTCTCTTGATTTTTTCATAAACATCTTCAATCATTTGTTTTGTAATGGCTTTGTCATGCTTAATCTCAACGCCTTCATATGGCTCTTTGTTTTTATCATTGACTTGAATATCTCCGACAGCCTTAGATCTATAATCGGCCGATGTGTGATAGCCTAGTGGCGTAAGGGTTTTCCCCTCAAATCTTTTTAGCTCATTTATCAAACACTCATAAATTGAGTAAATAGCTATAACAGGAAGCTTAGCCTTACCATAAGTTTTGCTTTGGGTAAAATGCTCACTTAATAAATGACAAATTTCAATTATTGAAAGCTTGCAGCCGTTTTTAAATGGGTGGATTTTTATTTTTTCCTTTTCCCTAAAAAGAATAAGCTTTTGGAGATAAAACAATAAACATTTTTCCGGGTCTAATTTTTTTGTTTGAATATAGTCTATTATTTCAAGAAAAGCGCGTTTAATATTTTTATTCCTAATCGCTCCTCTATAGTTAATGTCATATGGGAAATCTTGTTCTAGAGATCTTGTAAGCCAACCGGATTCAACCATCGATTTAAGATGTTTTGATTTAAGAAATGGGGCCACGTATTTAGTATCAAGCGTTCTTCCTGAATAGCCTCCTTTCATTTTTGCTTGATGAAATCTTATGTCTTGGCTTGGATGAATAATTTTTTCGGTAAGGCTTGTTAATAAAACATTGTTAATTCCTAGGAAATACTCGACTTTTTCTGTTATAAGGTCTATATCTAAAACAATATTTTTTGGCAAACCGGCCGGTATTACGGGTGCGTTATTACTCCCTTTAAGCTGCTTTTCAGCCTCAGTGTAAAGCTCTTCTAAAACTGATACATGTTTTTCAGACATAGAGTTACAATAGTTGTTTTTTAATAGAAGTTGCCAGTGACTCCATCATTGGAACCGCAACAGAGTTTCCGATTTGTTTATAAAGCTCGCCATTTTTGCTTACCTTTTTAAAACAGTCAGGAAATCCCATCAACCGATAGCATTCATTTATGGTTAATTTCCGTACTTTGTTCCCATCATAAATCCAAAATCTCCCAGCTGTTTCCTGTGACGGTAGTGTTGGGTGTGTTCCTTTAATATAATAAATCCTGTTTGGTTGCTTATGTACTCTAGACAAGTGTTTTGTGTTAGGTCTTACACCAGACTTTCTTATTGAACGGTTTCTATAACCACAAAAAATTAAGCCGCTCTTTTGCCTTCTCCAAAGACTCCTGGGCAATATTGTGTAGTCGTTCTCGGGCAAAACTTCAAAATTTCCTTCCTTTTCAATAATATCCTCAATTAATTTATTTTTTGTGGTTTCAACATAATCAAAATCAAAAAAGTCTTTTTTAGAAGCAACAATGATAATCCTTTCGCGATTTTGTGGTAATCCAAAATCTAAAGCATTAAGAACTTTCCATGCAACTTTGTAGCCTTCGTTTTCTAATGATTTTAATATAACCTTTATGGTTCTACCATTGTTATGGTGTATCAAATGTTTAACATTCTCAAGAAATACGACTCTGGGGCCTTTTTCTTTTATAATTTCAAGTATATTGAAGAACAATGTTCCTCTAGTATCTTCAAACCCTCTCATTTTTCCGCTAATTGAAAATGGCTGACAAGGAAATCCCGCACACAATACATCATGGTCAGGTAAATATGAGGGGTTAGTTTTTGTAATATCTCCATCAGGGAATTCGCCAAAATTGGCTTCATAAGTTTTTATGCACTCTGTGTCTATTTCGGATGAATAGACACATTGTCCGCCTGCTTTTTCAAAAGCCATCCTTATACCACCAATTCCAGCAAAAAGGTCAACAAAAAGGAATTTCTTTGAAGTGTGTTTTAAGGCTTGACCTAAAGCTTTTTCTCTTATATTAAAATCCAGTTGTGCTTGATAAATCATATTAAATCAGCTCCGGTTAAACTTTAAATTTCTTTTAAGATAGAATCAATTATGTTTTTTATTTTCTTAAGATTGCTTCTTAGTATTTCTCTTTTCTCCGGCGATATTTTTTTCGGTTCAATATTTCTAATAAATTTTACCAACCTTTCGCCTTCTGCTATGGCAGAATCTACTGGCTCTTTGGTTGGTTTTTTTGCTGGACTCTTAAATTTTTGAATTTTTTCATATGATTCTTCAACGGTGAACCCGGGTTCACCTTTAATCTCTCTCACGAGTTCTAATGATTGGTCCCCTGTTAATTTTTTCTCTTTTAAAAAATTGGATACTTTTCGTAAAACTTCCGCTTGGTCTAGCAGCTGTCTGAGGGCTCGGCCGTGTTTTTCTGTAAGTTTCTTCTGCCTGATATCTTCCTTAATTTCTTCCGGAAGATCTAGCAAACCCACAAGGTCCAAAACTCTGCGTTTTGTTAAACCCAACCTTTGTGCAATAGCTTCCCATGGTGAACCCAGGTTCACCTTTAGCTCTCTTAATGCTGCGGCTCGGTCGATA
>CAYYED010000040.1:0-40450 GCA_964470785.1 uncultured Candidatus Saccharibacteria bacterium
AATAAATGAAGAGCTAGATTATATAGTGTCTACTTTTCATTTTACTAATTAAAAATTTAATTTTATGCATAAACAAATTATAGAAAAAATCAAACCAGAGTTAGAAAAAGTTGTTAGTTTTTTTCATTCTGAAATAAAAAAATAAGGTCAGGTAAGGCTAACCCCAGTCTAGTAAAGGATGTAATGGTTGAGGCTTACGGTGTAAAAAGTCCTTTATTAAGATATTGTTTTATGTCCTTATCTATTCTTCTATAGTTCATTATCTTATAATACCAAAAAAATCGCCAAAAAGCGATTTTTTGAGGTCTCTCGGTCGCACTGACGTGTTGCGGGGCTTGGATTCGAACCAAGATTAATGGCTTCAGAGGCCACTTGCCTACCATTAGCAGACCCCGCAAGGAATTAAATTTAGACCCTTAGATAGCGATGGATGGCAATGAGGCCGGAGAAGGTGCCCAAAAAAATACCTGTAAAAAGCTGAATAATAATAACAAGGGAAAGGTTGGCATACCACCAGCTCATAATATTAAAACCATCGGTAAGCGCTTCTATTTTAGGCGCAGCAAAATAGGCAAGAATAAAAAAGATGAGGCAAGAGATGGCTGCGGCAATGGTGCCGCTAATAACTCCCTGTACAATAAACGGTCCCCTGATAAATTTATTGGTAGCGCCCACCAGCCGCATAATGGAAATTTCCTTACTGGAATCGTGAATTGCCACGCGGATGGTGTTAAAAGTTACCAACACTGCCACGATAGCAAGCGCTAATGCCAAAACAAAACCAACGGTGTTAATATTAGCAATAAAATCAGAAAGCTTATCAATAACTGTTTTCTTTTGCAAATAATCAACTTTTTGCACCACGCTCTCAAGCGCGGAACTGCCCAAGACCATTAACACGGCAGCATACTGGTCAGGACTCTGCGCTCTGATATTCAAAGAACCGTAAAAGGGATTGCTTCCCACCACTTCCAGGGATTCCATAATAACCGGGTCATTAGCATGTCTTGCTTCAAATTGTTTAAGCACCTCTTCTCTGGAGAGAAAAACAACGCTTTGCACTTCCGGCAATTGCTCTAAAATTTTTTTGGCCTGGTTAATTTCTTCAATATCTGCTTCGGCTCTTACATATACGCTAATATCTATCTTATCCTGGATTCTGCCGATTAAATGATTAACAATCCCTTGTGAAACAAAAATAAAAGTAACCAAGCTGATGGTAATGGTTAACACAAAAACTGTGGCAATGTTTAAGCCGCTTTCTCTCCAGAAATTTTGCCATCCGAAACGAATTGTTCTGCGGAAAAAAGTAAACATATTTCGGTTTGAATATACTTCCCTCCCCCTCTTCATAAAAAGGGGGTTGAAGGGAGGATTATAGCATGAATCTTCCCATTATTTCATCTCTCACGATCTCTCCTCTGTCAAGGGTAATAACTCTCTTTTTCAGAGCATTAATTACTTCTTTATTATGAGTGGAAAGAATAATTGTCGTGCCCAGTTCGTGAATTTTTTTGAGCAAATTTATTATATCTTTTGTATGATAAGGATCAAGGTTGCCGGTGGGCTCGTCAGCCACGAGCACTCTCGGTCTGGGCGCTAAGGCCCGGGCAATGGCAGTGCGCTGTTTCTCTCCTCCAGAAAGTTCTCTGGGAAACTGATCGGCTCTGTCTTCAAGTCCAACGATATTCAAAAGCTGGGGAACATCTCTTCTTATTTCCGTGTCTGTGGCGCCCATTACTTCCATAGCATAAGCAATATTTTCATAAACTGTCTTGTGATACAAAAGCTTATAGTCCTGAAATACGGCCCCGATCTTTTGCCGATAAGGTGAAAGTTCTCCGTATTTAATTTTACAAACATTTTTTTCTTCAAAATATATCTCGCCGTTAGTGGGTATTTCTTCTCTTAAAAGAAGCTTAATTAAAGTTGTCTTACCTGCGCCGGATTTTCCCACTATAGAAATAAATTCGTTTTCTCCAATCTCAAAAGTTACTCCTGTTAGAGCAACGGTCGAGGGAGGATAAATTTTACTGATGTTTTCGAATTTTATCATAGGATTTTAAAAAATTTTATGCCTGCTTCAATAAAATCGTCTAATTCTCCGTCTAAAACATCTTCTACGGCAGATGTTTCTATTCCTGTGCGATGGTCTTTTACCATTTTATAGGGATAAAGGATATAGGAACGAATTTGGCTCCCCCACTCTGCTTTTACTCTTTTTCCTTTTATTTTTTTAAGTTTTTCTTCCCGTTCCTGTTCTTTAATCTGGATTAACTTGCTTTTTAGCATTTCCATTGCTTTAGCCCGGTTTAAGCCCTGAAATCTTTCGGCTTGACAGGAGACAGAAATTTTGGTCGGGAGGTGGGTGATACGAATGGCTGACTCTCTTTTATTTACATATTGGCCTCCGGGACCAGAGGCCCGATAAGTGTCAACGCGCAAATCCTCTTCTTTAATTTTCAATTCTTGATTATTTCTCTGCGAAATCTGCGGAAGAACTTCCACCATGGCAAATGAAGTATGACGAAGATTTTTGGCAGAAAAAGGAGAAAGGCGAACCAACCGGTGGACGCCGTTCTCTCTTTTTAGCAAACCGTAAGCCATTTTACCCTTAATCTCTAATGTTACTTCTTTAATGCCGATCTCTCCTTCCGGACTTGATTCGCCAAAACTTTGGTTTAAAACCCTTGTTTGCCAGCCCTTTTTTTCGGCAAATCTTTGATACATTCTCTTAAGCACATTGCTCCAGTCCTGGGCATCGCTTCCCCCGGCACCAGCTCTAATAATCAAAAGCGCGGGCAAAAAATCATATTTCCCGGAAAGAAAGGCCTTAATTTCCGAATTTCTTGTCGCTTTTTCCAATTCTTCATAAAGCCGATCCCTTTCCGCGATGAATGCCTCGTCTTTAAGTGAAATCTCTGCTGCTTCTCTTAGTTCTCCTAATTTTCCTTCTAATTCTTCAATGCTGCTTAACGTCTCTTCTATCTCAGAAATGCTTTGAGAGATTTTTACTGCTTCTTCTTGATTTTCCCAAAAATAAGGGTTTTTTGATTTTTGTTTTAAAATAACAAGCTCCTGCTCTTTCTTGGGCAGGTCAAAGACTTTCCCTTAGGCCATTTATTCTTTGCTCAAGGGAATTAATTTGTTCTGTAATTTCCTTTTCCATAACATTTCAATATTAGCATAACTTTTTCAAAAAGAAAACTTTTTTAGAAATTACTCTCTCTAACCAGAATAAACGGGGTCATTTTTTTATCCTGCCCCATTGGATTATCAAGTAATATTTTTCTGGTCAGCTTCTTGCATAAAGGCACTTTTTGGCTTTGGCTAATTATCTTTACATTAATATTGTTACCGTCAATAATAACGCAAGGAATATTAAGGGTATCTTCAATCTCTTGGCAGACTTTTTGAGGATTATCGGGCGGCAGCATGGCATATTCGTCATAAGGGCTCATGGCATAGGGCACAAACCCGTCAATTTCCGAAACTCGATTGCCGGCTATTCTCCAAAAAATTCCGCGAATTCCTAAAAGCTTGGCAAATCCTCCTAAAAGCATTGCTAAAATAATTCTCAAATACCCGGCTTCTTCTATGGCAACTTGCATTTTTTCCGGTCGAGAATAGCCGATATCTTTGGGGTACTTTTTCACAAACCGGGTAATTATTTTTGCCAACTTTCCAGCTTGAACAGTAGAAATATGCCGAGATCTATTTTGGCAAACAGAAACAACTTTTTCTGAAACAGCCAACCAATCGCCCTCTTGAAAACAAGGGCTTATATACTTTTTTACCAAACCGGTCAAATTTTCGCCAAATTCAATAAGATGAGTTTTGATAGGCAACCGGTAATAACTTTTTTGATTAACTATAATTTCCATTTAAAAACAAGTCCGCAGAACGAACTCTCTTTATAAAAAATGATGGTTTATTTTCCATTCCGATGGTCGGAATTGAACCGACAACCTATGTTTTGCCTGCCCGCCATTTACCTAAGCCAAGGGCGGGACTCGAACCCGCGACCCAACGCTTACGAAGCGTTTGCTCTTCCAACTGAGCTACCTTGGCGATTCCGCTTTCCATTCTAACACTTTCTATTCTTATTCTAACAAAAACTCCAAAAAAGAAAAGATAGCAAAAAAAATAGGGATGTGCACATTTTTTCTAGTAAAATACCATGGTAAAATAGTATGGTAAATTTACAGATTTACAGATAGTACAACAATAGCACGATCGTGCTATTGTTGTAATTTTATTTTTTGCTTTTGTATTAGTTTAAATTGGCGGGCGGGGATTAAAAGCAAAAACGGCGGCTGGTAGGCCGCTATAAAAATGGTTAGAGGACGGGCCTCCGCAACTTGAAGAGAGTGCGAAGGGTGGGTCTCCGCGAGTTAGATTCCCGCTTCCGCGGGAATGACAGAGAAGGGGCGGGGATGACAAAGAAGGAACGGGGATGACAAGGAGGAGGGCGGGAATGACAGAGCTAAATGTCGGATGGGCAACGCCCGATAATATATTTCGGACGGATGATATCCGGAATCTGCTCCTTTTGTTAAGCCCCGGCCCTGCTTCTTGCAAAAACCGTAAACGGCATAAAATATCTTTCTAAAGCTTTAAGTGAAGTGTTGTATTCCTTTCCTCCTTCTGTTCCGTCCAAAAACGCTTCTCTTAATCTCCCTATTTCCCGGAGCCGGCCTTTCCACCTTTGATCTGCCAAAGTCAAATCAAAAAGTTCTAAAGCTCTTAAAACAGCGCCCTGAAAAAGCGCTTCATCTTTGCCCTGCCATTTGGCTGTTCTGCCTACCTCTGCGCCGATATTGGCTAATTGCTCAGCCAGAGAAAGTTTTTGCCACCTTCCTTGACCTAAATTTTTGTGAAGATAAGCCATAAATTTATTCCTTGATTAACCTTTCTACTATATTTTTTATTTTTTGCTTAACCTCCGGGATTTCTATATCACGAGAACGATTGCCATAAGATGGCTTAATGTTAACAATAGAATCAAATTCTATCATTTCGCCTCTCGGCTTGGCCGGATAAATATTAATGCCCCAAGTGTCTTCTCTTTTAGATCCGTATTGCTCCATAAGCCACACTTCTTCATCAGTATGAAGTTCTCCGCCTACACCTATAATCTCCTGTGCTACGTCAACCACTGCTTTTACCAAATCACCAAACCCGCTTTCAGCTATTCTCTGAAGCTCTGCCTTGTCTATAGGTTTTTTAATTAGGCGAATTTCAAACATAGCAATGGAGCGAGGTACGGGAATCGAACCCGCATCTCAACCTTGGGAAGGTTGCATATTACCACTATACTAACCTCGCATAAACTAGTGAAGAGTGAAGAGAAAAATCATTCTGCCAATTGAGCTACGCTCGCGCATTTTCCGCGTTATTTAAAAATGCTTTCGAAAAAATTTTTAATCTTATCCAGTAAAGAAGCAGTCCCTTTTTGCGAGGCATCTTGGCTAACGGTTTTCGGCCCGGAAAACTCATCTCTATGAATTACTACTACATGCTCTCCTTCTTTCTGATACATCCCTTTTTCCCGCAGGTATGTTTCAGAATAGCCCTCTTCGGAAAAAAAAGAAAACATTTCTTTAAGTTCTTGATTCTTTCTATCCAAGTCCCTGATTTCTTGGTTCAAATTAATATATTGGCTTTTGATCTCTTGCGCTTGGGAATAAACTTTCAGATTGCTGATAAAAAGAAAAGCAATGATGAGAATATTAAAAATTGCCAAAAGCCCTATGAGAAACTTATTTTCCCAAGAACGCTTTTTAAATGTGGTTTTTTTTGCTATCATATTAATGTATGAAAAATATTAAGGGAAAAACTTTTATAAGAATCGCCTGGATAATTGTTGTCATCTTAATAATTTTAAGTTTGGTGCTGTCTTTTGTAGCTATGGGTCTTTTTTAAATCATACTCCTAATTGAGTAATTGTTCAAGAAAAATACTCACACGCAAAGCAAACTACTCGCTGCGGAAAACTTTCCAAATAACCTCTTGGGGAACGCGTATTTTCCCCTTGTCCTGGAGGCGCTTTTTGCCTTTCTTTTGCTTTTCCAAAAGTTTCTTTTTTCTTGTATAATCGCCCCCGTAAAGAGCGCCGGTAACATCTTTTCTTCTTGCTTTTACCGTACGCCGGGCAATGATTTTTCCTCCAATAGCTGCTTGTAGGGGCACATTAAATTGCTGGAGAGGAAAAACCTGTTCCAATCTTTCAACTAATTCCTTGCCTTCTTTATAGGCATCTTCGCTTGGAACAATTTTGGAAAGGGCCGGCTCCGGCTTTGAGGCAATTAAAATTTCCAGTTTTGCTAATTTGGTCTCTTGCCAATGGCTGAATTTATAATCCATAGAACCATAGCCCTGGGTAGCGCTTTTTAGTTTATCGTAAAAATTTGCCATAATTTCCCTAAAAGGCAGGTAGCATTCTACAAGCGATTTATCTAAGCTAAGCTGCCGCACACGAGGGCTCCTTTCCTCCACTAATTCAAGCACTTTCCCCAAATACTGAACCGGAACAATTATTCTTAAAAAACAGTACTGTTCCTGGCTTTTTTTGATTACAGAAGGGTCGGGCCAATCAATAACAGAGCATACCTCTTTAACATTATCGTCTTTATCAACCATTCTATAACAAACCGAAGGAGAAGAGCTGATTAGATTCAAACCATATTCTCTTTTGAGGCGCTCTATTACTATTTCTGCGTGCAAAAGCCCTAAAAATCCGCAATAAAATCCCCTACCCAGAGATGATTTGCTTTCCGGCTTGAAGCTCAATGCCGGGTCTTTTAATTTCAATCTTGAAAGCCCTTCTTTTAACAGCCCCCAGTTATTGGGATCCTGCGGAAAAAGCCCTACAAAAACTACCGGTTTCGGTTCTTTATAACCGGGCAAGGGCCTAACCTTTTCTAAGTATTGCAAAGGCGTAACGGTGTCTCCTATTTTTACTTTATCCGGTTCCCTGATACCCAAAACCGCATATCCAATCTCTCCGCTCTGAAGCACTTCTTGAACAACGGGTTCGGGCCTAAAACTTCCTATTTCTTTAATTTGTCCCGCATGGCCCGCATTAAGCAAAAATATTTGTTCCCCTTTTTTCAGTTCTCCTTCTATTACTCTGATATAAGCGATTACTCCTTTGTAATGATCATATTCAAAATCAAAAATAAGAGCTTTGAAAGGGGACTGAAGGTCTGTTTTCGGAGCGGGCACTTTTTGGATTACCGCTTCTAATACTTTTTCCACGTTTATTCCGTTTTTGGCAGAAATTTTTAAGATTTCTTTTTCCCCCGCTCCAACGAGCTGGGCAAGTTCTTTGGCAACCTTATCTACTCTTTCCTGGTCAATAAAAATTTTGCCGCTTTCGCTGTGGCCTATTAAATCAATTTTATTTAACACCGGAATAATGGTTAAATTTTCTTTTTTTGCCATTTCCAAATTAATCAAGGTTTGGGCTTGAATTCCTTTGGAAATATCTACCAATAAAACCACGCCTTCAATAGCAGCCAAACTCCGAGAAACCTCATAAGAAAAATCAACATGTCCGGGCGTGTCTATCATGTTTAAAACATAATCCTGATACTCCATTCTCACCGGCGTCATTTTAATGGTAATCCCCCTCTCCCTTTCCAAATCCATAGAATCTAAAAACTGAGGACGCATTTTTTTTGCGTCCACGCTCTTGGTAATTTCCAAAAAACGATCAGCTAAAGTGGATTTTCCATGGTCAATATGGCTTGATATGCAAAAATTTCTAATATTTGCGCTCATAGTAGCGATTATTTTTTATTTCTTAATTTTAAGAAATCTTTGCTCCAATATCTCTTTTATAAAGTATGCCTCCGGGGATTTCAAGATAAAAGAAAAAGTGAAATAAATGACTCCGCTAATGGCTGCAGAAACAAGGGTTTGTATAAGAATTCCTAAAAAAGTAGTCATATCTAAAAAAAGCCCAAAAGCGTGCAATGACAAATAGCCAACTAAAAGCATAGGCAAAGCAGCGCCTATTGTTCTTAAAAAGCCTTGAGCCAGTCCTAAGTTAATCCCGGAAATTTTTCTCTTTAACAAAAACAGTAAAAGGAAAAAATAAAAAATACCGGAACAAGAGTAAGCCAGGGGCAGGGCAATAATTTTAATATCTGTTAGCCCCTTTAGTTTCAATGTCATTTGCAAAAAGTCCTTGAAAGTTCCTCCTTGCCTTAAGAGCAAAACAAAAAACAAACAAAGGGCGATGTTTAAAGCCACTGCCATAACGCTGCTAATGGCCGGAATTTTGGTATTATGCATGGCATAAAACGCTTTGGACAATAAAATAACCAGCCCATAAGCAAATAAACTTAAAGAGAAAAGCGCTACGCAAGCGGCAGTAAGGCGCGTATCTTCCCATCCGAATTGGCCGGTGCCGTAAATAATTCTTACAATCTGCGCCCTAAAAAGAAAAATAAGCATACTTGCCGGAACGATTAAAAAAACAACCATGCGCACGGAAAGAGAAAGTTTTTTAAAAAATTCTTTGTTTTTTTCTTGAGAAAACGCCCTTGCCATAGCAGGAAAAGCAGCGGTAGAAAAGGGCACGGCTATTAAAATAATTAAAATATGGCTCAAATGATTTGCCAGATTAAAAACTGCAATAGACCCGGCTGCCAGCGCCGAACCGATTACGGTCATGGCAATAAGGTTAATTTGAGCAGCGGCCAATCCCAAAGAACGCGGCAACATTAGCTTAATGACTCTATTTACTCCTGAATGGAAAATTTTAATTTTTTTCTTTATCTTAAAACCTAAGTAAAAGAAAATAGGAATCTGCACCAATAAATGCAAAAATCCACCCAAAACTACACCCCATGCCAATCCGGGAAGACCGACCATAGGAACAAAAAACAAAATACCGAAAATAATGCCAATATTATACATAATCGGAGATAAGGAAGTAATAAAAAACCGTGAAAAAGTCTGCAAAACTCCGCTGATAATATTGCTTAACCCCAAAAGAATAGGGCTTAAAAGCATAATGCGGGTTAAGATTGTGGTAAGTTCTTTTTTTTCGGCTTCGAATCCGGGAGCAATTAAAGAAATAAAGCTTGGAGCGAATAAAAATAACAACAAAGAAACAATAATTAGAAAAAAGAAAAATATGCCCAAGAGATTGGAAATAAACTCCCGTGCTTGTTCTTCGTTTTTTGTCCAATAGGAACTAAAAATCGGAATGATAGCCGCAGAGATAGCACCGGTAATCAGGGTCATATTAACGAAATCAGGAATACGGAAAGAGGCATAATATATATCAAGCTCATATCCTGCTCCGAAAGTTCCGGCTAAAAGCCGATCCCTAAAAATGCCTAAAAGAGCACTGCCCAAACTCGCCGCTCCCAAAATGAAAGCAGCGACAGGAATATTACTGGTTTTTAGATTAAGGGCTCGTCTAATCATAGAACAACAATTTAATCTTTTATTGTAGAGTAAAAAGCGCGGTTCGACAACTAAAGTTGACAAAATACTAATTTTTGATATAATGCCAGCGTCCAAGTAAATAGGGCAATCGCCCTTCACCAAAATTTGATGAGGGGAGGAAGGTCCGAACACTCGGTCATTGTTCACCAATGACACAGGCAGCGGGTAATACCCGTCGTCCGTGAGGATAGAGGTGCGAATAGTGACGCCCCGAACCGCAAGGAGAGGGGAATCCTTCGGGATTAATGCCGCGGAAACGCGGGTGCTAAAACAAAATGCTTAGGCATTTTGTTCGCACGAACATTCGCAAAGCGAATGTTTTAGTGATACGGCTAAATCCTTGCCTGAGTGCAAGAGCAAATAAAGTAGCTCGCATGACCCCGAGAGTAATCGAGGGGCTAGATAGATGATTGCCGCCCTTTACTTTGTAAAAAGAAAGGGGCACAGAATTCGGCCTATTATTTACTTGGACATCAAAAAAGCTTTCTTTACGGAAAGCTTTTTTGATTTTTAAAACAAAACCAAGTCAATGTGTAAAAAAGCTTGCGAGACCCGACCTCCGCAAGTTTTATCCTTTACAAGGGACTATCCCTTATTTTCTTTGGTATGAGATTGCTTCGCCCCTCGCTCCGCTCGGGGCTCGCAATGACGAAATGGATATTTGGCTCGGGGCTCTCAATGACGAAATGGATATTTGGCTCGGGGCTCGCAATGACGGGAGTATCAATGGCCAATGGTCAATCGTTATGGTCATAGTTATTGTTATAAGAGAGGTTTGGGGTTGTCGTCCAGGGCTTGGTTAGCAAGATTGTCGGCACGGCTATTTTCTTCTCTGGGTATTGAAACAAAATCAATATTCTTAAAATCAATTCTAAGGTTCCATGCCTGAATAAAAAGTTTTTGTATGTTTTCCTCTTTAATTTTATACTTGCCCATCATTTGAGAAACAAGAAGCTGAGAGTCGGATTTAATAAGCACGGAAAGTTTTTTGATTTTCTCTTTTCCATAAAGCGCTCTAATTTTTTTCAAAGTAAAAATTACGGCCTGATATTCGGCTTCATTATTAGTGGCTCTTCCAATAGATTTTGAATATCTTTTAACAATATTGCCCTTGCTGTCGCAAATAACTGCTCCAATGGCAGCCGGGCCGGGATTGCCCCGAGAGGCACCGTCTGTATAAATAATAATTTTTTCCATTGTTATTTTTTCAATTATTTTTTAAAAAACTCTTCCAGGCAATTCTTAAACTTGCCGATGTTTTCGTTTTTTAAACGGCAGCCGCAGGCAGGCGGATGGCCGCCGTAGGCCTCTAAATACTTTTTACAATAAGTTAGAGCATCTACTCCGTTTATTTTTTGGGGCAATCGCGCCGAGCAAGTGCTTTCTTTCTCCCCTATCTTCAAAAGGAAAACCGGTTTTTTATACTCACGAAGAAGCTTAGAAGCAATAACCCCTAAAAGAGGCACGATCCACATATCGCTGGCTTCAAATATTATTAAGCAATCCTGCTCTTGGGAGTTTAATTTTTCTTTCATATCCTGAACCGCAATTTTTACTAGTCGTTTTTTTTCCCGATTTTGTTTAACTAATCTCCGGCCTAAAATTTTAGCTTTTTGGGGAGGGCTTTCGGTTAACAAAATATAACTTTCGGCAATGTTGTCTTTTAATTTGGCACTGTTCAAAGGGGCAATAATTTTTTGATAAATATCTATTTCTTCTTGTAAATCAGCATCTTGTAGATCGGCAAGAGCCAAAATACCGGGTCTTTGGGTCCTTTGCAATGACTCCAGTCCTTTCTCTATAATCTCTTGATTATCCTCTTCTTGGGGCATCATATCAGACAAAGTAGCCAATGCTGCTATTTCTAAAAAGCCTTCTGCAACAAAATCAGGATGGCCGGTTTTTGCCAAAACCGCTTCTGCCAACTTATAGACCAAGCCGGCCGCGGCAAACTCCTTAAACGGATAAGGATCCCCTTTTTTCTTGGGATTAATAAGAATGCTCGCTTTAGGCACCTTGCCAATAATAGAATGATGGTCAATAATAATCACCTCCAGGCCCATTTTTTTCGCCTCTTCCACTTCCTGAAAATTATTTACTCCGCAGTCAACCACAAAAAGAATAGCCGGCGCATCATCTTTAAATGTTTTAAGCGCCCGAATACTTAATCCATGTCCCTCTTGTTCTCGGTCAGGAAAATATACCTTAACCTTTTTTTCCTTAATATAGGAAAGATTAAGCAATTCAAAAAGCTCTTTTAAAATAACAACAGAAGCGATACCGTCTAAATCGGTATCGCCAAAGATGATAATCTTTTCTTTTTTATCTGCCGCTTTTAGAATCCGCTCAACAGCTTCCTTTATTCCCTTGGGTAAAAACTCTTCTGTCATTTAATCTTCCAATGCTTTAATTCCAACAAGTTCTTTTCTACTGAAAAAATCCATCATTGCCCCGCCCCCGGTAGAGATATAGCTAAATTTATCGTGAAGATTATTTTCTACTAAAAAAGCCACGGTATCTCCTCCTCCGGCAATAGAATAAGCGCCGCTCCTCAAGATAACACTAGCAACAGCCAAGGTTCCCGAAGCAAATCTTTTGTCTTCGGTGTATCCCATAGGCCCATTCCAAATTATTGTTTTTGACTGCTCAATAATATCAGAAAAAATTCTCACCGTTTCCGGACCAATATCAAACATCTGCTCCTCGCTTCTTATTTTTCCCACTGCGGACTGGCGCAAATAATCTTCATCATGATTTTTTAATCCAACTAAAGCATCTATCGGCATATGCAGCTTGGGATTGGTTAATTCCAAACCAACCAGTTTTTTTTCTATCTCTTCTCCCGGATAAAGAGAAGTCATAGAAATCTCCTTGGCTCCCAGAATAACCGGAGCCAATTTGCCTCCAATAAGCAAATGGTCGGCAATATCTAAAAAATTGATTAAAAGGGGAAGCTTGGTCTCAATTTTCGCTCCGCCTAAAACAACGGTCAGGGGTTTCTGCGGTTCCTGAATAGCCGAAGAAAGAATAGCTATTTCTTGTTCTAACATCAATCCGGCGCAGGAAGGTATATGTTTAGGAATTCCCACCATAGAAGCATGTTTTCTGTGGCAAACACTAAAAGCGTCGTTAACATAAATGTCAGCAAAAGATGCCAACATTTTGCTGAATTCCTCGCTATTTTCTTCTTCCCCTTTGTTAAATCTAAGATTCTCTAAAAATAATACTTGTCCGGTTTTAATGCTTGATTGCGCCGTTTGGGCCGCCTTGCCAACGCAATCTCCTGCAAAAATTACTTCTCGTTTTAAAAGTTTTTCTAAACGTTCTGCTATTGGTTTTAATCCAATTCTCTCTCCTGCGGACGGCCGTCCTAAATGGCTTATTATTATCACAGCCGCGCCTTTTTCTAAAAGATATTCAATGGTGGACAACGACTTTTTGATACGAAAATCATCTTCAATCTCCCCTTTCTTATTGATAGGCACGTCAAAACTCGTTCTTAAAAGAACTTTTTTGTTTTGAAAATTAAAATCTTTTAAAGTTTTCATAATATAAATAACCCCCCTCGTCTTTCTCCTTCTCCTTATGGGAAGAAAGAGGACCAAAAAAGAGGCAATAAGCTAATTATTCAAAACTTATTCTCTGGCCAGGCTTCAAAACCCCTTCTTGTTTTTCATATTCTTTCTCTTCTCTCTTGTTTTCCCCTAAAGCGTTATTAATGGCTTTTTTTAAACCTCCGATATCCGGCTTTTTTTTCTCTTTAGCGGGTTTTTCCCTGTTTTTTCTGGAAGGAGAAAAGAAAACCGGTTCTTTTTCAATGGCTTTTTTAAATGGAATAGCAAAATTGCTTTTTTGATTGCTTTTATTGTTATTGTTATTCACCGGCCTTGCCTTCTGCGGCGGAATATTCTCAATTTGCGCCCAATCACTGATTTGTTTTTCCACCTCTGCTTTTGGAATAGCATAATGCTCTCTGGTTCGTTTAATAATAATTTCTTTGGAAATCTCTTCCGGTCTAATAAAAGGAGCAAGTGTAGCGGCGGAAAAAGGCCTTCCTGCCACGCCGTCAACCATAAGCTTAAGATAAATTTCGTATTTAGGAAGATTAACTAAGTCCTCGGCCGTAAGAACGGGCGCAAATTCTTTTTCCAAATATTCGCTGTCTTCGGCTCCAATACGGAAAGAGATAATAGTGCCGGCATTGCCAAATACCGCATCCCTAACTACTTCTTCCATTTGAGCAATATACTGATGGGCCAGGGTCAAAGAAAGACGGTATTTTCTTGCTTCAGAAAGAATGCTGGCAAAAGACTCTGTGGCAAAATTCTGAAATTCGTCAACATATAAAAAGAAATCTTTCCTCTCTTTTTCAAAAACTTCTACCCTGGACATAGCTGCTAAATAAAGCTTAGTAATAATTAAATTTCCCAAAAGCATAGAATTGGCTTCTCCGACTTTGCCCTTAGAAAGATTGACGATAAGAATTTTTTTGCTATCCATAATTTCCCTCATATCAATAGTAGAACGTAATTGCCCGATAATATTTCTAATCAAGGGATTAGAGGCAAACTGCCCTACTTTGTTTTGAATAGCAGCTGTGGCTTCTACCTCATATCTTTGCGAATATCTGGCAAATTCCTGGGTCCAAAATGACTTTATTACGGGATCCACGATATATTTTATCACTTTTTTTCTATAATCCAGATCGGCAAGCATACGGTTAATGCCCAATAAAGTAGAACCCGGAAATTCTAAAAGGGCTAAAATACAATTATTTAAAATATATTCCATTCTCGCTGACCAAACATCGGGCCAAATCTTCTTAAAAACTCCCATTAAGCCGGCAGCAATAAGATGGCGAGTGTTAGGATCTTTAATTTCCATAATATTAAATCCGATCGGCCAGTCAATGTCTGAAGGGTTAAAATAAATAACATCACCTGCTCTTTCTTTGGGAATATGCTCTAAAAGTTCTTCTGCCTGTTCTCCGTGAGGATCTACGAAAGCCAGCCCATATCCGTTTTTAATGTCCTGAATAGCTAAATTAGCAAGCAGAGTTGTCTTACCCATGCCTGTTTTTCCGATAATATAGACATGCTTTCTCCGATCGTCAAGACGTATGCCAAATTTTTTTCGCGCATTACGAAAGTTTGTCTCGGCAAAATAATTAATGTAATCCTCTTCGTTCATAAAAAATAAAATTATTAGCCCGGCAAATGAGAGGGCGGCTCCACTTTTTTTGCTTCTACTCTTTGAACCATCGGCGCCGGCACCGCGCTTCTTCCAACAATATGAAAGATAGTTGCCAGTTCCTCTGTATTCAGTATAAAGGTTTTATCTTCCTTTGGAAAGCTATAATTCAAACGATTCAAATATCTTCTCCATAATTTTCTCTTTCTTAAAAAGAGCAAATTGTCATAAAAAAAGATATTGGCAAATAAATGCTCGTGCTTATGAATTTTGGTGATGCTTGGCGACCAGGGCTTAAAAGCATTTAAGTTTTCCGTATTAAAATTAGCAAAAAAACCTAAAATATTTCTTAAATTAGCTTTGTTCCATTTTTCTCTTTCCCCTAAAATCATAAACCTAATATAGCACTCAAACATTGTCTTGCTTACTTTTTCTTCAATCGCCGAAACCACTAACCTTTCTCCGGGGGTAAGCTTCATTTCCGGAGGTAAAAACATTTCCTCTTTCTTCTCTTCTCCAGAAAGCATTCCGGGATGCTCTCCGGTAATTAAAAAATCTGCCGCTTCTTTTACTAAAGGATGTCTTTTTGATTTTTTCTCTTCCGGCCTGTTAGAAAGCTTATCTACTTCTTGTTTGGCTCTTTCCTTATAATTGTTTTCCGCCACGGTAACCGGCTTTACTCTAATCTGTACCCATGCATATTCCCCGGGATTTAGTTTTGCCATACCCTCCAATAAAGCGGCTATCGGCTCAATTCTTTTCACTTCTTTAGCAACCGGGCTTTCTTCAAAAAACTTAGAATATGTTTTAATCGGATAAATATCGGACTTAATCGTCTCATAATCACTACCCCATAAATCCCATTTTTCATTGGGAATATCCTGAGGAACTTTTTGGGTATAATCCTCTACTTCAGAAATTTCTACTTCCGGATATTGAGAATAAATGCTTGCTTCTACTAAATTTCGCGATTCTTTGGGAATTCTTAAATAAAAATGAATATCTCCCTCTTCTCCCGCAATCTCAATAGATAAAGGAATCTGATATTTTCCTTCTATCCATTTTTCCCACCAATCGGCCGGGTCGTAAAGCATCCACCAGCCGGCAAAAACCTGCTCCATTGCCCGAAAAGGCCTTTCCACTTCTCCGGGCATTTTCAATTCCAAAAGGATTGAATCCACTCCTTTAGAATAAGCATCACTTCTCCACCATTTATAAATAAACAAAAAAGGGCGCCATAAAACAAGCAGAGGCAAAATCCACCACCATGTTTTCAAAACCGCCCAAATATAGTGAAAAAACTGAGAAAAATCCTCCATTAAAAAAAATTAAGTTTGCCTTTGTTATTCTTTAAATCAAAAAGAATCTGCCTTTGTTATCGTGTCGAAACACGTTTTTATCCTGTAAATTAAGCACAACGGTGCTTTCTTTAACCTCTCTTTGCTCTAATACTCTCTGTACCATAATTTCTTTAGGCAACGGCCGTTTGGCTTGCTTTAATATCTCTATCATTATATCTTTTACCGTGCCCGGTTGATAGCCCCACTCTCTTAAAGCATAGATGCCCCTCCCCACTAAAACAAATCTTTCGTTCCTGATTAACTCATTATGAACGCTTTCTGGAAGTACTTTTTTGGAAAAGTTCGGCAATTCCTCAATTTTTTGGGTAATCTCTATAAAATGTAAAGGTCTCTGGTTTTCTTTTAAAACCAAATATGCCCTGTCTTTCAGTCCCCGAGGATTTATTTCAGGCCAGTCAATCAATCCGTACATGCCGAAAGGTGACTGGAATATAAACTTAGAAATATCAATATAAGAAACAAGAATTGTTGGATTAATGTTGATAGCTATCTTTTCTCCCGCTTTTTCCAAAGACATTGGAGAATGAACTTTTTTAAATGCATCTATAAGCTGTTGCAAAACGCTTCTTGCTTTCCGGGGAGAATCCGGACGAGTAGCCCAAAAAGGATAAAATTCTTCTGTTTCTTTAAATTTTTTAAAATCATTTCCTAAGGTTAATATAAGAAAAACGTGATTTTGAAACTTGTTTTCTCCTAATTCTTTAAGTAAGCGAGACTCTTCCCTTAATCCTCCGTGTTGTTCAAAATAATCCAAAAAACAGCGGAAAAGAGATTCCAGCTTGTTGATTTTATTTTCTTTAATCCATCCCAGAGCGTCGTTTTCTATCTGACGCACTCTTTCTCGGGTAATATTTAATTCATCTCCGATCGCCTGAAGAGTTAAAGGAATTCCAGAATTAATGCCGTATCTTTGCTCAATAATCTCTCCTTTACGAGACGGGAGCTCTGCTAAGACCTCTTTCAAAATATTAGGATAATTGATAGTCATATTTTTTTTAATGTTTAAGCATTAATCTATTAAAACATGTCCATTTTTGCTTGTCAATACTAAGTTTTGTGTTTTATTCTAAGCCAAAAAACTAGCAAGGGAACGGCTAAAAACATAGAAGAATAAGTGCCTGCTAAAACGCCGGCAATCAGAGCTAAAGAAAAATAAGATAAGCTTTGCCCGCCGAAAAAGTAAATCGCTAAAAGCACCAAAAGGGTGGTAAAAGAGGTGTTAATAGAACGAATCAGTGTTTGATTTAAGCTTTTATCAGCCGCTTCTTGAAAATCAGAATAACCGCCTCTTATAAGATTCTCTCTAACTCTGTCAAAAACCACTACCGTATCATTTACCGAATATCCAAAAATTGTAAGAATTGCAGTTAGTATAGGAATGGAAAATTCTATTCCTTTCCAGTGCCCGAGCAGAGCAAACAGGCCTACCGGTATTAAGACGTCGTGAGATAGGGCAATAACCGTGGCTATCCCGTACTGCCAGGAACTCACCGGTCGGGAAACCTTTCTAAAAACAAAGGCAACATATAAAACAATGGCTATTACGGAAAAAATAATAGCGGTTCTGGCTTTGCCTTTTGTTTCTTTTCCTATAATCGGGCTTACCGATTCAAATATAATTGTTTCTCTTTCTACTTCCGGATGTTCGTAAAAATAATGAGAAAGTTCTTCTTGTTTTTTTGGAACAAGTCCGGCTATTCTTACTGCTACCCCTTTTTCTCCGTTCAGGCGCACGGTAAAATTCTCTAAACCCAAATTATTCAACTCTTCAGAAATATCGATTTGAGAAGGCCTGTCTGCCCGATAATCCATGCGTAAAACGCTTCCTCCGACAAAATCAATGCCCCAGTTTAAGCCCCAAAAAATAATGGCGAAAACACTCGCAAGCACCAATGCCCCGGAAAAAAAGAAATAGGCCTTGCTAAATTTTAAAAAGGGAAAATTCATATCTTTAGTGCCATAATTTTTTAATTTTATTCAGGCGCGTGTTGACAATAGCCAAGAGAAAACTTCTAGTTACAAAAATAGCTGAAAACATGCTAAAAATAATACCGAAAGACAATGTAGTAGCAAAGCCCTGTACAAAACTGGTTCCCACTCCAAAAAGAATCATCGCCACAATAAGGGTGGTAAAATTACTGTCTCTTATTGAAGGCCAAGCCCTTTTAAATCCTTGTTCTATGGCTACGGACAGCTCTTTTCCTTCTCTTATTTCTTCTCTTGTTCGCGAGAAAATAAGAACATTAGCATCCACGGCCATGCCTAAAGATAAAATAAATCCGCCAATACCGGCCAAAGTCAAGGTTACGGAAATCAATTTTAAAAAGGCCAGGAGCAGGGTTCCGTAAATTAACAAAGCCAAGGCGGCCAATAAGCCGGGCAAGCGGTAAACAATAATTAAAAATATAATTAGCGCTGAAAACCCGATAATTCCGGCCTTCAAACTCTGTTCTAAAGAAATTCTGCCCAGGGTAGGGCCAATGGTAATTTGGGAAATAGGGTCCCCGATAGGCACAGGAAGAGCGCCTGCATTAAGATTGCGTGACAATTCTCTTGATTCCTGAATAGTAAATCTGCCGGTAATCTGGGCCATTCCTCCGGAAATTCTATCCTGCACAGTGGGTGCAGAAAGCATTTTATTATCGATAAAAATGGCTAATGGCTTGCCAATGTTTCTGCCCGTGATTTCCTCAAAAAGTTCCGCACCCTCGTCATCAAACTGAATTGCCACATATGATTCGTGAGTATGAGGGTCAAATTCAACAGAAGACCCTTGAAAATACCGGCCGGTAAGTTCGGTTGGCAAAAAAGGGTCTTCAAATTCTCCTTCTTTTGTTTGCCAAAACCGCTGGTTATTTTCCTCAATTTCCAGATAATTTTCTTTGGGCTCCCGAAATTCAAGAAAAGGAGTTTTTCCAATTTCCTTAATTGCCTGGCCCGGCTCGGTAATTCCTGAAATTTTAACGCTCAACCTATAACTATCGCTCACCCGCACTGTTTCAATTTCCGGCTCTCTTACACCAAAAGCATCAATTCTTCTTTCGATGACATTGCGCAACCCGCTCATTGCCTCATCCTTGTCTTGGGCATCAATTTGGGATAAATCGGCCTCATACAAAAGCTCTACTCCGCCCTCAATGTCTAATCCCAGCAAAAACGGTTTTGGGTTAATTTCCGGCAATGACCAGTCAAACTGGTTATTCAACATATTAATCCCCTTATTCAAAGGTCCGGGCTCAATAAAAACACCCGCCCCTAAGGCCAAGATTATTATGGCTATGCTGATAAATTTAGAGTGTTTTCTCTGCATTGGAATATTATAAACATAATTCCCCCAAAAAAGCAAACTTTTTTTGTCTCTTATTGACAAAAAATTAAAGAATGTTATAATTAAAACATCCGAAATCATCTAGGAGGGGATGAAGCGATGAACCAATCTACGCAAGTGAAGATTGTTGTTCATGTCACTTTTAGAGAGGGTGTCGGCGGGGATGTCTACTATGACGGAAGCTCGGAACTGGACCCCGATGAGTTTTTTTGGGTTGATGTTCAGAATGCGCTCCGCCAAAAAACCGTCCGCAACGCAAACGATGTAGCAGAAATAATCGCCGAGCTTCTCAACGATGGAAGCAAGGCGAGAGCCGGCCAATAGGCCATGTTGCAATTCTGGCAACCAAATACTAATGTTGCCCAAAGGAGGTTATCGCGATGATCAAAGTCCTAATTGTGCTGGGGGTCATAGTCGTCACCGCTGTTATTGGGGTAGTCGTAGATAAGTGGATGGGCGTGGATTTATCACACCTTCCTTTCCGCAATCGCCTCATCCATGGTGTCACCTGGGAGCTGATAGGCGCCACAATCGCCGCAACCGTCTGGTTCATCCAACATCGGAAGTGCTGAGCATCACTTAAAACTGCTTAGTGCTAAGCATCACTTAAAACTGCTTTTTTATTTTTTTGTACTATCAACCAAAAACCTAAAAAAACCCAATACCAACATTTCTACGATCGTAGAAATGTTGGTATTAAGAGAATGATTATAATTGATTGTGATAAATTGCTTAAAGCTTTATCCGTTTTAAAACTTTATCAAAACCGGGCATTAGTTTAAGTTTTTTAATCTCTTCTGCTCTTGCCCACTTATAATTCTCTGCCTCCCAATCCAGTTTTACTTTATCGGTATTCACCTCAACCAAAACCGGATGCACTATCCACGTTTTTTTATATTCTGGTTCTTCTTGGTGAAATATTTGGCCAAGCTCAATGCTTCTTATTTGACTTTTAAGAATGCCGGTTTCTTCTTTAATTTCTCTAATTACTTTTTCTTCCAGCCCTTTTTGGTCGTCTAAAAAACCGGAAATCCCATTCCAATATCCGGGATAAAAGTTTAATTTTTTGCTTCTCCAAACTACTAAAAACTTATCCTTATGTTTTAAAACACAGTTAATCACCGGAGCATAGCGTATATTGGTATAATTAACTTGTCCCGGTTTTAATTTAAATAACTTTCTTTTGATTTTACTGTTTTCCATGGCATTTTTTGAATTTTTTGCCTGAACCGCAGGGACAAGGGTCGTTGCGCCCCACTTTTTGAAACTTCTGGCCTCTCTGGCCGGCCGGAGTGCCCGGACCGCCCGAACTCTGTCCTTCAGAACTCTGCCCGAAAAATTGGTTAGAAGCCGGAACTCTAACCGATTTTTCTGCTAAGCCGGGGGAGGGCTGGCTTCCGCGGTCTTTGAGATTTAAAACTGTTTGGATGATGGAATTATCTATTTCCTGCAAAAACTCTTTAAACATTTTATAACCCTCGTTTTTATATTCTACTAAAGGATCCATTTGCCCATAAGCCCTTAGCCGCACCCTGTCTCGCAGATATTCCATTTCTTCTAAATGCCTCACCCAAAAAGAATCAAACACTCTTAGGCAAACAAACCGCAACGCATCAAAAAATTGTTCTCCGATTTCTTTTTCTTTTTCTAAAAATTTTTCTTTAGAAACGCCCTGCTTTTCAAAAATAGCCAATACTTTTTCTCTTAACTCATCTTTTTTGGCGTCAATAATTGCCCTTCTCTTTTTATAAAAAGAAGTGCGGTGAATATTCATTACATCGTCATATTCTAAAAGATGCTTTCTCATATCAAAATTCATTCCTTCTATTTTTGACTGAGCCGTTTCTACGGCATTGCTGATAATGCCTGATTGAATGGGCTGGCCTTCGGGAATTTTGAATCTTTCCATTATTGCTTTTATCCGGTCTCCTCCAAAAATTCTGACAAGGTCGTCTTCTAAGGAAAGATAAAACTGGCTTTCGCCCTGGTCGCCCTGCCTGCCCGACCTTCCCCGCAACTGATTGTCAATTCTTCTTGCTTCGTGCCGTTCAGTGCCCAGCATTAATAATCCCCCTAATTTTTTAATTTCTTCTGCATCTTTTTTATCGGGTGGATTTCCTCCTAAAATAATATCAACGCCCCGGCCGGCCATATTAGTTGCCACGGTAACCGCGTGTTTTCTACCGGCCTGGGCAATAATTTCTCCTTCTCTTTGATGGTTTTTGGCATTTAACACTTCGTGTTTAATCCCCTGTTTCTCTAAATAAACGCTCACTAATTCATTTTTTTCAATGGAGCGCGTTCCTACTAAGACCGGCTGGCCCTTTTGGTAACTCTCTTTAATTCTTCCAACTATTGCCTGATATTTTTCTTTTGATGTTTTATAGACCACGTCGGCCAAGTCCTTTCTAACCATTGGCTTGTTGGTTGGTATAACTATTACTTCCAAATTATAAACTTTTTCAAATTCTTCTGCCGAAGTAGCGGCCGTGCCGGTCATTCCGGCCAATTTTGGATACATCCTAAAATAATTTTGAACAGAGATAGATGCCAAGGTTAAAGATTCCGGATTGACATTTAGTCCTTCTTTAGCTTCAACTGCCTGATGCAATCCGCCCGACCACCTTCTTCCGGGCATCAGCCGACCGGTAAATTCGTCTACAATAATTATTTCTCCCGTCCTAACGACATAATCCCTGTCTTTTTGGAATAAGGCTTCTGCCCGAAGCGCCTGCTCTAAATGATGTAAATATTTAATGCCTTTTTCCTGATAAATATTATCTATGCCTAAAATCCTTTCTATTTTCCCAACTCCCTCGTCGGTCAAAGTAACCGCTTTTTCTTTTTCATGAAGTTCATAATCTTCCGTTGATTTTAGTCGCGGAATAATGCGGGCAAATTCTTTATACATTATAGAGCTTTCCGTATCAGGCGCGGAAATAATCATCGGCGTTCTTGCTTCATCAATCAAAATAGAGTCAATTTCGTCAATAATGGCAAAAGACAATTCTCTTTGCACGCGTTGTTCCGAATTATACGCCATATTGTCGCGCAAATAATCAAACCCGAACTCATGATTAGTACCGTATAGAATGTCTGCCTTGTATGCTTCTTTCCGCAAAACCGGCCTTAAATAACTCTCCACTACCTTAAACCCTCCCATTGCATCTCTCTCATTATCTCTTTGGTTATCTTCTTTTTGTTTTGTCTCTTGGTTTTTTAATTTTAAATTTTCATTTTGAGGTTTGCCTGCCCTGCTGTCTGCGGCAGCAGACGGCCTAGGGAGATTTGAATTTTGCATTTCTGTTTGGTATCCCGGATCATAAATATACGCCGCCTCATGCGTTATACATCCAACAGACATACCAAGCGCGTGGTATATCTGTCCCATCCAGACCGTATCTCTCTTTGCTAAATAATCATTTACCGTTACTACGTGGATTCCTTTTTCGTCTAATGCATTTAAAAAAATTGGCAACGTAGAAGCTAATGTCTTGCCTTCGCCGGTTTTCATTTCTGCAATCTTGCCTTGATGCAAAACAATGCCTCCGATAATCTGAACATCAAAATGTCTTTGATTAAGAGTTCTTTTTGCCGCTTCTCTTGATAAAGTAAACGCTTGTGTTAAAATCTCATCTTTTGATTTTCCTTGTTTAAGAAGTTCTTTCAATTCTAAAGTCCTTTGGACTAATTGATTATTGTCCAATTTTTCAAATTCCGGCTCTAAAGAATTAATTTCATCAACAAGCGGTTGAATCTTTTTAAGCTCTTTTTTGTTTTCGTCCCCAAAAATTTTCTTTAAAATTGACATATTAAAAATTTGACTTACCTCTTTAATCTATCACAAAAGAGAGCAAGTTAAAAGACACAGAAAAAGGCGCCTGAGAGGCGCCTTTATTATTTCTTCTTCTTTTTCGCTTTTTTCTTTGCCATTTGGGTAAACAGCTTTTTAGGACTTTTAGAAAAATAAGATTGTTCTTCTGCCCTGCCAAGCTATCTATTTTGCAAAAAGTATTGAGGCGACCAACTCTCAATAATCTCTTTTATAATAAATGTATAACAATGGAGAGGTATGGTCAATTGTGGAAAACAAAAGTTCGGGAAAAAATGTTCTTACTGAAGCTTAAATTTATTTTTTCCTCCGTATTCTTAAAATTTTCATTAACCTTCTTATCTTCTCTTGTCTTCTGCGCGCCGCTTCAGGGGAACGAAACCTTTTCTTAGCAATTCTTGATCCCCTTCTGGTTTGAACTATTTTTTTTTCTTTATACTTTCTAATTTCTCTTTGCAGTTCGTCTTTAATTTCGTTAATGGCCGTCCTTAAGTCCTCTTGGGTTGACTCTGCCCTTAAGTTTCCTTTGGGAAGATAGAGCTGTGCTTCTGCACGAAAAATATCTCCCTTAAGTTGTCCCCGAGTAGTTTTTCCAATTTCTACCTGAATTTCTATTTCTGCTCTTCCTCCGATAAAATCTTTACTTTTTTCCAAATTAAACAACAGCCTGTCCAGTTCACCAATTTTTTTGTAAACCCAGGCCTTAAGAGCTTCGTCTAGCTCAATATTTTTCGTCCTAATATTAATGCGCATGCAAATTCAGTTTTTTAGCTTTTCCTTTTATTTTTTCTTCTTTTTGGTAGTACGTTTTTTCTTGGCAGTTTTTTTAACTATCTTTTTTTTATTCGTTTTTTTCTTAGCTGTCTTTTTGCTTACTGTTTTTTTCTTAGCTGTTTTTTTCTTTGGCATATTAAAAAATATTTTTATATTTTCTTTTTCGGCCTCCCTTACTCTATTTTCTTATTTTAAAAACAATATGTCAACCCTGTTAGAGTTTTTACTTTCAGAAGATTTATGCCTTATTTTACGCTCAATTTAAACGAATGCTGTGAATAACTTTTACCTATTAATTTATAAAAACTCTAACAGGGTCAATTGTGGAAATCTTTAAACGCTCTCAACACAATTTTTTTGAATTACAAAATTGTTAAATTTAATTTTCGGGCCTGCTCGACTTCTTTTTATTCCCCATCTTTACGGGGAAAAGCATTCCCCCTCTCTCTTTGTCATTCCCGCGAAATTTGTCCTCGACCCCGATCGGGGAGCGGAAACCCATTTGTCATTCCCCTGGAGAGGGAAATCAATGATCCTGGATCCCCGACTAAATCGGGGATGACAAAGTTAAGTTGTCCGCAGGGATGACATGGGCACGCGCGGGGATGAAAGAAAAATAATTTCTTCTTCTAATTTTATTTTAAAATTTTCTTTTACTTTTTCTTTAGCCAAATCAATTAAACTAAAAACATCCTCTGCTCTTGCCGTTCCTAAATTAACAATAAAATTGGCATGTTTTTCAGAAATTTGCGCGTTTCCTATAATCTTTCCTTTTAATCCGGATTTTTCAATTAAAAATCCGGCCGGAACTTTTTCAGAAAAATTTTTAATTTCCGGATATTTTTCTAAAACCGTTTTATCAAAATCTTTTAAGTTAACGCTTTCAAAAACCGAACCGGCAGAAGGAAAATTTAACGGATGATGATTTTTTTTATATTCTCCATGCTCATTCATCTTGGCATCTATCTTCTCTTGAACTCCCTTTTCTAATTGAAATACGGCAGAAAGGATTATAAGATTTTTATTTTTCTTAAAAACACTGCTCCGATATTCAAAAAGGCATTCCTTATTAGCAAAAATTTTTATCTTTCCGGATAACAGATCAAGCGCTTCTATCTCTTTTACCGCTTTGGAAATATCTCCATCAAACGCGCCGGCGCATCCCCTTATTGCTCCGCCTATTGTTCCGTAAATTCCGGCAGCCCATTCTAGCCCTGTTAATGAGTTTTCTTTGGCAAGCTCCACAACGTCGGAAAGCATTGCCCCGGCCTCGGCATATATTTCGGAACTTCCGAAGTTCCGAAAACTGATTTCTGTTCTACAATTTTCCGCTTTAATGACTAATCCGGAAAAACCTTGGTCTGAAATTAAAATATTACTGCCGCCGGCTAAAATAAAAAAAGGCAAACCTATCTCATTTGCCGCTTTAGCCGCCTCTGCCAACTCTTCCTTGCTCTTGGCTGAAAAAAAATATTTCGCCGGACCCCCGATTCTAAAAGTGGTATACTCTGCCAGAGGAACGCCCTCTCTAATGTTTGGCAATAAATTTTTTATGTCCACCATAAGTAATTTTCAATTTTCAATTCTCCCTATGCTGACCGCTGGAGCGATCAGCGGGCTAAGCAGTTTTCAATCAATTTTCCTTAGGCCGTCTGCTGTAGCAGACAGCAGGGCAGGCAATGATTTAACTTTCAAACAATAAAACAAATCCAAATCTCAAAATCCCTGCCCGCAATGCTTCGCATATCGATGCAGACGGGCAAATCTCAAAATGACACTACTGTGTCAATTTTACATTTTTAATTTTCATTTTGAGGTTTGAGGTTTGCATTTTGGATTATTAGTCGCTGAAGGTTTAAAAATTTAAAAATTAAAAATTATCCTCATTGGGCCCTCGCCGTTTAACTCCGATAAATCTAATTAGCGAGTGCAGCGCGAAGGCCCACATTCAATATACCAAATAATAATACAACAACGCAACCCCTAAGGGGGAAAACTAAAGAACATTTCTATTGTGTTGAGAATTCAACTCCCTCTGGAACGAATAGGTTGCTTCGGGCTGACGCCCTCGCACAAATGACGTGAAAAGGGTCGCGGATACCACCACGCCCGCTACGAGGGTTCGCAGTCGCAATGACATGAAAAGGGTGGCCTCGCAATGACAAAAAAGAGGAAAAGAGGAAAACTATCCCCAAGCAAAAAGCCCCCGAAAGGGCCTTTCGCCGATTTATGGAGTTCTGAAAACAAATTTCAGAACACTCACTAATTACTAACATCCTATCAAATTCTCTTGCCTTTGTCAAGCCCTTTAATCCAGTTTTTTGGCAATACCCAATGCCTGCTTGATAGCCACCACAAGTCCGGCCGCGGCAACAAAGGCAATTAGATTCTGGATAATTCCTACAATTTGAGAAGTAAACCGTCCGAGGGGAAGCTGCACGCCGGCCACGCCAATAAGCAAAAGAGTGATTACGGCCACTAAAAAGTGCGTGCTTTCTCCTTCTCCTACATTTAAAAATCCCACAATCAAACCCAAAATAAAAAGAATGCTTACCAGAGCAGGAATAACGCCTCCCAGTCCGGCAATAATCGAAATAAGCACGCCAATAACAAAAGCCCAGCGCCCAATAGTTGTTAAGTCCATATTTTTGTTATTTGGTGATTTTAACGACCTTTTTTATTAACCAAGACCTCCCTCTTCCGTTAAAAACCAAAAATTTCTATCTTTAACTATATTATACCTTAAGGAACAATTTCTTGCCAATCACTTTTCCCCAAATGCCGCAAAACCGGCTAAAGGGATAAATCTATTGTTCCGCCATCCTCTATTTTTACCTCGTGAGGCAGAAATTGTTCTACTTTCGGCGCAATCCCGGGCAAAACCTGAATCGCTTCCCGGGTTTTTTGTTCTAATAATTCTGTTTTATCAAAAATATTTAATATATTTAAAAGAAAAATATGCGAATATTCATATCTCGGCTCAAGATCTACCGCTTTTTGGGCATATCTAATTGCCTCTTCCGGATTATTAAGCATGGCTTGGTTTTTAGCAAGCTCCCAATAACCGGCTTGTTTTCTTGGAGCAATTTCTATTGCTTTCTTTAAAATTTCTTCGCTTCTCAGTACCGCTTCTGTATTTTGAAAAGCTGCGCCGTAGTCATTATAAATAGTGCCTAATATTAAATAACTGTAATAATCAAGGGGCGACGCCTTAACGCTTTTTTTCAGCTCGCTAAGCAACAGCTCTGCTTCCCATTGGGGAACTTCCTCTCTTTGGATGCGGCTTGATAAATCAACGGCTAAATGAGCTCTTGTTTGATATATTCCCATAGGCGAAGAGTGCAGGGCTTTATTATAGGCCTCTTGCTTGGCTTCTCCATCCCGAGCAACTAAAACTTGAATTACGCCCGAGCCCGACGCTCTCGGTTTCAAAACAAAATTATTAAAAGTAAAAATAAATAATATTATTAAAACAGCGGCTATTATTCCTTGAGGCGCCCCGGTGCTTATAATATTATTGTCAAGATTTTCTTTGCCGGCGGTAACGCTCGCAACAAATCCTAAAACCAGAAAGAACATTAAATAGCTTGTCGGCATATCAAAGACAAAAAGGTTTTGGGTAAAATAAGCGATTAAAAGCGCGGAAAAAATTGCAGCAATCCAAAAATCCAATTTTCTCTTATAATAAGCTTTCCACAGGACAAAGAGAAAACTCCCTAAAACAGAAAAATATCCCAAAAACCCCAAAATTCCTCCGTCCACTAAATTATCAAAAATAACATTATGCGCTTGGTCAAAGCGCGACTCGCCTCCGCAAACGGGCAAATAAAAGCACGAGTCAAAATGTTTATTAAAAGGCATGGCAAAATTCTGCGGCCCCCAGCCCAAAATAGGCCTTTCTAAAAACCCCTGCCAGGCGCTTTGCCAAACCAAGGGCCGAGCCATGCTTCTAACTTCAATTAACTTGTCTTGGATAATACTACCCGGAATATGGAGCAAAATCACGGCCAAAAGAAACATTAAAAACCCGCTCGCCAAAGCTATTTTTCCCAATTTTCTTAATCTTTCTTTTTTTACTTGAAATGCCCACCAAAACAGAAAAAGCAATCCCAATCCGCCCAAAAAAGAAAGAAACGCTCCTTCTCCTCCACACCTGTATAATACAAGAAACATTAGGACTATTGAAAAAATTACACCGGCCAGAGCAAATCTCCACAAAGCGCTGGCGAGACGCGACAATGTTTTTTTCCAAACACTAACAAGAAGGTAAATGGCAAAATAAAGATTAAAAAGAAGATAAGTGGCTAAAAAAGAGCTGTTGCCCAGAGTAGAGCCAAGCTTTGCCGTGCCAAGCTTGCCGTCGCCTTCCGGGTTCATAAGAAAAAGAAAGCAGACGATACAAGCCGCAAACACGGAAACGGCAAAAATCTTGAGCCAATCCTTTTTTTGTTTTACTGCAGTAAAAACCGCTAAAAACAAAGCAAAAAGATGATACCACATTAAAAGCCCGGTTGTCCGCTCAAATTTTGACCAAAAACTGCGCGCCGGATCCTGGCCGAAAATAGTGGCAAGAGTTAAAATTATTAAAAAAACAATTAAGGCAAAAAATAAGGGATTCTTTTTCGGGCGATATTTAGGAAAACGAATGGCTAAAAACAGCCAAACAAAAAAGATAACCTGTATCAATCCCATTATATAAAGCCCTTTAGGCCCAACGAAAGGATAAAAAAAATTATTATGCACTATCAACGGCACAAAGAGCAGAAAATATATTCCCCACCTTATCACTGCCAAGTATATTTTCTCTGTTGCTGCCGGTATTCCGGTTATCGGCGCTTTATGCTTTCCTGCAAAACCGTTTTTTTCTCTATTCAATTGTTTTTCCCTCTTTTTCCTTGATTTTTTCCCCATAATTAAATAAAATGACCAAATGATTAATCTTCCCGCTTTCAGAAAAATAATTCTTTTTTTAGGAGATCTTTGTTTGCTCTACCTTTGTTTGATTATAGCCCTAATTATTGGATTTAGTCAAAGCTTTTCTCCCACAGTTTTGACAGGACACCTTCTCCCCTTTACTCTGCTTTATCTCTTCTGGATTGCTATTTTCCTGATTTTTGATTTTTATGAATTGGATGCCTTAAAAAGCAATCTTTCTTTTTTTGTAAGAATCACCCTGGGAATGCTTATCTGCCTTGCCATAGCCGTTACTTTCTTTTACTTTTTGCCTTTGCATATTTCTCCTAAAACCAATCTTTTAATATACGTTGCCATTCTCTGGGCAGGATTTTTACTGTGGAGAAAACTTGCTTTTTATTCTTTCTCTGCCTTGCAGACAAGCCGGGTAATCATTATCGGGCTCAACCAAGAGTCACAGGCCCTGGCAAGCGCGCTTAAGCAAAATCCTCATCTCGGCTACCGCTTAATAAAAGTCATTCCCTCGGAACAGGCGGCTCATCTTGCCGAGGAAATAAAAAAATTTAAAATTCACACTCTGATTATCGCTAAAAACCTTGCTTCCAGCCCGGAACTGAACAAAGCCCTTTACCAGTGCCTTTCTTTAAAAATAAATATTTTAGACCTTGCCCGGGCTTATGAAATCATTTTCCAAAAAATCCCCATTGATTATGCCGACTATTTATGGTTTTTAGAAAACCTTAAAGAAGGCAAAAAATCGCTTTATGATAAAACCAAAAAAATTACTGATATTATTTTATCTTTTCTGCTCCTCATCATCACCCTGCCCCTTTGGATTATCATTCCCATTCTGATAAAAATAGACAGCCAGGGCCCAATCATTTACAAGCAAAAAAGGTTGGGCAAAGAGGGAAATGACTTCTGGCTTTATAAGTTTCGGTCTATGAACAAAGAAGCGGAAAGGCAGGGCGCGCTTTGGGCAGACACCAATGACCAAAGAATAACCAAAATCGGCAAGGTCTTAAGAAATCTCCATTTAGACGAAATCCCCCAGCTCATCAATATCATTAAAGGAGATATTTCCTTAACCGGCCCCCGGCCCGAACGCCCGGAATTTATCAAGGAACTAGAAAAACAAGTTCCCCATTATCATCTGCGTCTCTTGGTAAAACCCGGCTTCACCGGCTGGGCGCAAATTAAATTCCGTTATGCACGAAGCATTGTTGACTCACACGAAAAACTCCAATACGACCTTTATTATATAAAAAACAGGTCTTTTACCTTAGACCTGCAAATCCTTCTCAAAACTTTTCAACTCTTTTTCAAAAAAGAATAGAGGTACTTCTCGACACCTCCCCCACCCTTCCCTCCCCCTCCGGAGGAGGGGGAGGGATTGAGGGAGGGGGAGGACTATTACTGCTCGAGCCCTTCGACATGCTCGAAACTTTTCTTCTCGACTCGCTGCGCTCACTCGAAGAGTAATGTATTAGTACTCCAGCTTGTCGAGACATACCTTATTATTGCTGTTCGAGCTTGTCGAGAACATACCTTATTATTACTGTTCGAGCTTTTCGAGAACATACCTTATTATTGCTGTTCGAGCTTTTCGAGAACATACCTTATTATTGCTGTTCGAGCTTGTCGAGAACATACCTTATTATTGCTGTTCGAGCTTGTCGAAGGGGAGCCAACAAAGCAATCTCACACCGCGTCATTGCGACCGCAAACCCGCGTAGCGGGCGTGGCGGGAAGCAATCTCACGGATAGATTGCTTCGCCCCTCGTTTCACTCGGGCCTCGCAATGACGAATAGGAAGGCGGCCTTGCAATAACAAATAGAGAGGCGGCCTTGCAATGACAATGACTCATTCCCCGCCCTTTAAAAATGTCATCCCCGCGTACACAATGTCATCCTTATGTATACAATGTCATCCCTATATACACAATGTCATCCCTATGTGCACAATGTCATCCTTATATACACAATGTCATCCCTATATACACAATGTCATCCCTATGTGCACAATGTCATCCTTATATGTACAATGTCATCCCCGCGTAGGCGGGGATCCAGAATAAAACTCTACAAATATTCCCTCTTCCCGTTCTTTTCTATTTTATCTATCAATTTTTTCACATCCTGGGCTTTTTCTTTTTTACAGACAAAAATAACATCATCCGTAGCCACAATAATCAAGTCCTTAACTCCGCAAGCGGCAACCAGCTGGGGAGAAGTCCCATAAACCATAATATTCTTAGAATCCACGCCCAAATAATTTCCTTTAATATAATTTTTGTTTTTCGGAGATAAATTATCCTTTAAAACAGACCAGCTCCCCACGTCCGACCAGCCCATTGATATCGGCAAAACAACATTATTATTGTAATTCTCCAAAATAGAATAATCAAAAGAGGCCTTGTCCATTTGAGAATACTCTTTTTGTAAAACCTTTGCAAAACCCTTCTGTCCAATGTGCTTTCTTAAAACTTTATACTTCTCATAATTATCAGGCACAAATTCTTTGGCTAATTTAATAACCAATTCCGGGATAAAAATAAAAATCCCGGCATTCCAAAAATAATTCTTTTCTTTTAAAAACTCTTTGGCTCTTTTTAAATTCGGCTTCTCTTTAAACTGCTCTACTTTAAAAAACTTAAAACCGTCTAATTCTTTAGACAGCTTTCCTTTTTTAATATATCCCAGCCCAATATCAGGAAACCTTGGCTTCTCCCCAAAAAGTAAAATCTGCTTGGGGATTTTTTTAATGAGCCCCATCCCTGCCTGTATTGCCTTGCGGAATTTTTCTTCATTTTTAATTAAATGGTCAGAAGGCAAAATCACTACCGGCTCTTTTAATTCTTTTGGCGAAAGATAGCAAAAAAACAATAAAAAAGCGGCTACTCTTTCCCGAAAGGCCGGCTCTAAAATAATGTTTTTTTCCAAAACTTGCGGAAGTTCTTTTTTAATTTCTTGAAAATAATATTCATTAGTGGCCACAAAAACATCCTCTGGCTCCACCAAAGGCGCCACCCTTTCAAAAGTAGTTTGCAGCATTGTCTCTTTCCCAAAAAAACTCTGAAATTGTTTCGGCTTATAGCTTCGGGAGGCCGGCCAAAGCCGCGTTCCCCTCCCCCCGGCTAAAATAAGGACTTTCATAAATTAAAAACTCCTTCCAAAAGGAGCATATTATTTCTTTTTTAAAATCTTAACAAATTCCTCTACCGTCAAATCAATATCCCCAATAATTCCTTTTAAAGTTTTCTTTCCAATGTCTTTGCCCGGATGAATAGGCGCAGTTACCCTTCTACCGTCAGAGTGTTTAAATTGCGCATGGCTGCCAACTTGATGGTACTTATTAAACCCTAACTTCTGAAGAATTCTTATTAACTCTTTAGCTTTAATAACAGGAATCTTGGGCATTTCATTTATTTAGCCAAGCCCAACTCTTTAGAAGTAAAGCTTTGGATTAGCTCTAATGCTTTTTCTTCTTGGGGAATGGCTTGTTTATCTTTTAACATCCCTTGAATATGGCATTTAATTGCTTCTTTAAGGTTGTTTCTTACTTCTTCAATAGTTTCTCCATAGGTATGAACGCCCTTTAATAAAGGGATAAATCCATGATACCCTGACGGCTCGTCCGGCTCAATAATCACTCGAAACGTATAAATTGGTAAATCTTTTACCATACATCTTAATTATATTATGTTCTGTTTTATTGTCAACCGTACCGAACAGCCGGCCAAAGCCGCGTTCCCCTCCCCCCGGCTAAAATAAGAACTTTCATAGATAAAAATTTAATGGCTCTTGTTTGTTATACTATTATACATCCTTTCTGTTTCCTGCAGCATTTTTTCCAAAGAAAATTCTTGTTCCACTCGTTTACGGGCATTTTCTCCTTTTTTCTTAGCAAGCTCAGGATTTTCTATTAATTCAATTAATGCTTTTTTCAGCGCCTCTTTATCTCCTCGTTTTATAAGATAACCCACCTCTTCGTCTACCGCCTCTTTCACGCCTCCAACATCAGAAGCAATAATAGGCAATCCGCAACTCATTGCCTCTAAAATAGTAATCGGAAAACCTTCCCAGTTGGAAGTTAAAACAAAAATATCGCTTTGTTGCAAAACTTCAAAAACCTTTTCCCTCGCCAAGCTTCCTAAAAGCTTAATTTTTGATTCCGATGCATAATTCTTAATTCTTAATTCCAAATTCTTTCTCTTTGGTCCATCTCCTACAATTAATAATTCCGTATCTATTATTAGTTGTTGGTTGTTTGTTGTTGGTTGTTGGTTGTCGGTTATAAGTTGAAAATATGCTTCCAGCAATAACTCCGGATCTTTTTGCTTACTCAACCTCCCTACAAAAACAATTTTACACTTTTTATTTCCGCGTTTTTCCGCGTAAAATTCCGCGTTTTTCCGCGGCATTACCTCCACCCCATTATGAATCACCTCTAACTTCTTTTCAGCCGCTATTTTGTATTTTATGGCCAACTGCTTATCATATTCCGAAACGCAAATAATTTTTTTACAAAATTTTCCAGCAAACTTTTCTGCTATTATGCCAATGATTCTCCGCACTAGTCCCGCTCCTTCGGTAAAAAACCATCCGTGAGCCGTAAAAATGACGGCAAGGCCGTCATACTGAACCCCGAGCTTGCCTGCCCGCAGTGCTACAGCGTTGCAGGCGGGTCGAGGGGTGAAGGATCTCAATGCCAACCTTGCCCAAAACCCGGCAGCAGAACTATGGCAATGGACAATATCCGGCTTAAAATCCTTTACCGCCTTTTTCACTTCTGCCATTGCCTTAATTCCCAAAAAAGGACTATAACTATTCTTAAAATACCTATTTGGATAAAACTTAATCTGATCTTTAGTTTGAAAATTAGAAATTGAAAATTGATTAGAAATTAAAAATTGAGAATTAAAAATTTTCTCTAGCCACCCTCCCGGATACGCCATCACAGCCACATCATCATTTTTGTCTGCCATATATTTAGCAAGCTGCAAAACATGAGTTTGCGCCCCCCCAATTTCACTTTTTGTAATAACGTATAAAATTTTCATTTTATCGATGAAAATAATCCTTTTATCATTCCAAGACCTTTTCTAAAATTTCCGGCCAAAAATTGTCTTAAAATCCAACCAATGTTTGCCCAATAAAACCATAAATAATTTTTAAAGGTTTTTTGGCAATTATTTTTAAAAATAATTTTACGATTATAGCTTTCTTTAAAGCCCATTAAAAATTGGCTTTCTTGTTTTACTGATTTATGATTATGAAAAACTTTGGCTTTTGGCTCAACAATAAAATAATATCCTTTATTTTTCGTACGCAAACAAAAATCAATGTCTTCTAGGGCAGTCCTTCCTCCGCTAAAAACACTAAATCCGCCCAATTTCTCAACCAAAGTTTTTCTATAAGAACAAACTCCGCCATGCGCATAATATCCTTTTTCTCTTTTGTTAATTCCCTCATCCCAAACCTGAACCCCAACATTATTAATATCCCACTTATGTTTTGAGGAGGTTAACCCAAATATCTTGTTGTATATTTTTTCTAATTTGCTCTTTTTTCTATTATTTTTAATAATTCCACCTACCCCAATTAAATTATTGTCCTCATTGTCCTGCCAAACCTTCATTATCTTTTCAAAAAAATCATTGTCCAAAACCAAATCATCGTCCAAAATAAAAAAAACCTCATTATTAACAAGATTTACAGCGATATTTTTTGACTCAGAAAGCCCCCTTCTTTCCTTAGTATGGTCTTTTTTATAATAAGCAAATCTAATTTTTTTACCCTCCGTCCCTCCTTCTACTTCACTGATAAAATCTTTAGCCAATTCTCCATCGTCCACAATCAATAATTCAGAGGGGGGGAATTTTTGGTTAAAAATAGAATCTATACACTTTCTTAATTCTTCTTCTCTCTTATAAGTTGCGACAATAACACTAAAATCCATAAAGCGCTAATTATTTATTTGTTTTTTTAATGATTTATATGCCTTCTCCAGCGATGGCGCTCGAAGGCCCATTGAAGTAATACTGTCTAACGGAATTTCTATATACCGAAGTGCTGACTTATGTTTTCCTGGCCCCAATATGCGCGAAACAGGATCTTGAATAGGACTTGAAAGTCGAGTAATAATTTCATTAGTTCGGCGTTGAATTTCCTTGGGATTAAAATTAAACCAATAACCAATCTCTAACATCACGTTTTTAAGTTCTGAAACAATGTCCGGATTCCTAACCGCCTCTTCAATGAAAGTATATCCTTCCCGCATTCCATATAGAGCACAAATTACATGAGATGTATTAACTGTAAAAATCTTATGTTTATTTTTTAATTCAATATTTTTTTCAGAACTTTCTAGTTTGACACAGTTAACGCTTGCAAGCGGACGAGTGAGTAAATGCTCTAAAACAGAAACATTGCAATAATCTTCTGTAATTACTGTCATCGTTTTATTCTCTATTATTGTTTTCGAGCAAATTCTATCAATAAAAATTGGGATTTTTTGGGGAAACAAATTGTCTGGTTGTTGCAAATTCTCTGCAAGAATAACTGGTGCCGAAAAATTTTTTTTATAATACCAATTTGCTACATCTTTTAAATTATTTCTCCCAACCGAAGTTACAATAAGGTCAAAATTATCTTTAACATCTTCTATATATAAAACTGTGGGCTGCATTTTAAAAACTTTATTGGGTGTTTTTCGAATATAGCCCCTTGCAAGAATATCTAAACGCCTCTTATCGCAATCAGTTATAAACATACTATTATATCCCGCTTCATTAAAAAGTGGATAAATAAGGCCCAAACCAGCCCTCCCACAACCAACAAGAAGTGTTTTTATTCCGTTTTTTGACATATACATATAATATATATAATAAAAGAATAATGTGAAAATTATAATACTTTGTGGTATTATACATAATATTATGAAAAAAACAAACAAAAGAAAAAGGGGGAGGAATATTGCTATAATTTTAGCCGGAGGGATCGGTTCTCGTTTTAGTGACAAAATTAACAAGTCATTTGCGCTTATTAAAAAAAAACCGGCTATCTTTCACGTGCTAAAAACATATGAAAAACACCACTTGATAGATGAAATTGTAATAGTAATTAATCAAAAAGCTCAAAAAAAATGCAAAAAATTGGTTGTAAAGGAAAAATTCAAAAAAGTAAAAAAAATTGTAACCGGAGGAAGTACAAGACAAGAGTCAACACGCATTGGGCTCTATGCTTGTCAAGAAAGCAATCCGCAAAAGGTGCTTATACAAGAGGCAGTCCGGCCATTAACTTCAGCAAAAATAATTTCTGATACAATCTATACTTTAAATAAATTTGTTGGTTGCGTTGCTACATTCTCATCATCTGATGCGATTATCAAATTCAATAAACAAAAAATTATTCAAGAAATTCCTGAAAAAAAATTCTTAGGGCGAGGGCAGTCTCCCGAGGGATTTCGTTTTGGCATTATCAAAAAAGCCCATGATCTTGCATACAAGGAGGGCTTTAGACGGGTTTCAGATAATTGTGCTTTAGTTCTAAAATATAAACTTGGCAACATGTGTGTAATCAACATAAATTATGATAATTTAAAAATTACACATCCTTGGGACCACCATATAATTAATCAGGTATTCAAAATAAAAACGAAGAAATAATATGTTTAATCGCCTGATATATGTATTTAAATGGCTCACGAAAGCCATATATCATCCCTTTTTATATATAATCTATGGGATTATATATTTAATTCCTCGAAAAAAAGAAAATTGGGTATTCATTCCGCATAGGCAAGATGGATTCGGAGATAATTGCAAATATTTTTTTCTCTTTTTAGTCCAGGGCAACAAAAATATATGCTTACCTACGTGGATGACTAAAAACAAAAAATTAGCAAAAATTCTCAAAAAAAGGGGCTATAACTCTCTCTATTGTTTTTCTTTAAAAGGAATAATTACGATAATTCGGGCAAAATATTTTATTTTTGATTCTTATTTGCCGGGAATCTATTTCTGGCTATCTGCGGGAAGCAAGAAAATAAATCTTTGGCACGGAGTGGGAATTAAAACAAGCGATAATGATATAAAAAGAGGAAAACTCTCGAGGATCTTTCAGGCAAAGGGCATAAAAAAACTATTTATCCAACTACTCGCCCCCCATCTTTTTTTAAACAGACGCACTGATTATTTTTTCTGCACCTCGCCCCTCTACCAAAAAATAAGCTCTTCGGCTTTCAATATTCCTAAAAAAAATATATTTATAACAGGATATCCCCGAAATGATATTTTTTTTAAAAAAATAAAAGATGCTGACATTGGCATTGATTTTTCCCTCAAATTAAAAATAGAAAAATTTAAGTCCCGTAAGAGCACAATCCTTTTGTATATTCCAACTTTCAGAGACACTAAGGAAGACATTTTTAGAAATAACATATTAAGCGCTCTAAGCGTCATTAACGAATTTTCACGATTACGAAATATTCTTTTTATATTCAAACCACACCCTAATTCTTATAAGTCGTTTCAAGAACAAAATTTGCAACAGCTTAAAAATGTCTATTTTGCCAAGCCAAATTCTGATATTTATCCATTATTACCCCTCGCCGATGCCTTAATTACAGATTATTCTTCAATTTCATCAGATTATTTATTATTAAATAAACCCATACTTTTCTTTCCATACGACCTAAAAAAATACATAAACGAAGATAGAGATTTTTATTTTGATTATGAAAGTTTTTCCCCCGGAATTAAGGCGTACAATCTCCAAGAATTAATGACGGGAATAGACAAAATACTCGCCCAAGACAGTTCTATGCAAAAGAGGGAGAAAATAAGAAAAAAGTATTTTCAATATATTGATGGAAACAGTTCCTCAAGGATTTTATCTATTATCAAAAACAAAGAAAAATTTTCTTAAACAAGTGCTATATGCCATCAAGAAACAAAAAAAGAATAGGGGTCGTTACCTCGGGTATTGATGAAAATGTATTATCAGGCCCGGCATTTTGTCAAAAAAAATTATTGTCTGCTATAATCAAAATCAACGATCCTGAAATTGACCTTTTTCTAATACATTTTAAGAAAGATAAACAAGAAACAATTTACCAAAAAGCAAAAGAAATTATCTGTCCGAAATCACCGATTAGCATTAATAGACAAATTAACAATTTAAAATTAGATATAGTACATATAAATCATATTACTTATAAATGGCCTACTTTTTATTTTCTTCCAGTAAAAAAAGTTATTACTATCCATGGTGATGCTTCTTTTGTTTTGTCTAAACAATATTTATCAAAACAAGCCATTTTAACTAAAAATTTAGCCCTGATTTGGCACCATTTAGGTTTTTTAAAAAAAATAGACAAATTTGTCGCTGTTTCGCAGTCCACTTCTAAAATTATTCAAAAAAATCTTAGATTGCCTGAAAATAAAATAATAGTAATTTATAATGGCATTGATAATAATATGCGTTTTGTAAAAAACGCAAAAAAAATAGCTAAACATAAATGGAATATTGACGCTCCATTTATTTTAAATGTAAATAATTTTGCTTTAAAGAAAAACATAGTAACGCTTATCGATGCCTTTGCCCTAATTAAGAGCAAAACCTCATTGCCTATCAAACTGGTCTTAGCCGGAAAAGGAATTAAAGAAAATCCTTCTATTTTAGAAAAAATTAAAGAAAATAAAATTAAAAATGAAATAATCTTTTTAAATTATATCAAAAACGAAGAACTTCCTATTCTCTACAGTGCTTCAGAGGCCTTAGTGAATCCAACCCTACACGAAACCTTTGGTTTACCCAACCTTAAAGCAATGGCTTGCGGGTGCCCCGTAATTACCTCTAATGTTTTTGCTGTCCCAGAGGTCGTCAATAGTGCAGCGCTATTAATAGATAATCCAAATGATGTCGTAGAATTATATAAAAAAATAAAGATTTTACTCGAAGACAAAAAATTATCGTATCAACTAAGAAAAAAAAGCCCTTTACAGGCCCAAAAATTTTCTTGGGAAAAAACTGCAAGAGAATTTATTCTTCTCTACAAATCACTCTAACATTAATTTCTTAACCAGTGCGATAAGTCTCTCCCTGTGAGTATAGATAGTTTTTTAATATCATCTCTAAAATAAACAATTAGCTCCTGTCGAAACTCTTTCGAAAGAGGTGGAGCAGTCGCGTTTTTAATATTTAAACGCTGAATAGGCGTTAAAATGCCGAAACTCTTACCAATACCTAATTTCTTCTTTAGTACTCTAATTTTTCTAGGAAGAGTTTGTAGAAACCTGAATCTATAATCCTTCCTCTCGTTAATAACAGGAAATTCCTTCCGCCCATCATCGCTTAAGCCTAAAAAGAAAAGGGTTTTTTGGTATACCTTACGAGGGTCTTGTTTTAAATCGTCAAGAAAAATAACAAATACCTGAGAACGGGGAACAAATCTATATACTCTTTCTAATTGATAACCCAATGAGCAAAATTCTCCATAAGGAAAAGCTTTTTGTTTAGAGAAGTGCATATTTTCAATATGACATTTAAATTGCTGTTTTTTCCAAGCGCTCTCTGGGTCTTTACTATCTTCTTTAAGCATAAACCGCAAGTGCCAAAATAGTGAGTGGAACATATCTGCCGGATGACGCACCATTACAATAAATTTTGCCTCTGAATTAAATTTCAAAATATTTTTAATGGCTACCCTTGAAGATAAATATCGTGTAGACCCTTCGCCCACTGCCCTGTAATTCTTAGCTCCCCTAAAAAGATTTAAATATTCTTTTTCGGTATGGACTGCTCTTGGTTTTTCAAAAGAATCAGTGTTAAAATAAGTCGGCTCCTTGGGTGTGCAGAAAAATATATCCGGATGAGTGCGTAAATACTCGCTTAAAGAGGTGGTGCCGCATTTTGGCGCGCCGATTATAAAAAAATTTGGTTTTTTGATGCCTTTTTTCATTCCAAATCCTAAATTAAATTATTCTGTTCCAAAAAAGCGATAATTTTTTGTTTGTTTCCTTCCGGTAAGTTATTGGCAGTGTCTAAAATTATATCCGGATTTTCCGGGGTTTCGTAGGGGTCGGAGATGCCGGTAAAATTTTCTATGTCTCCATTCCTGGCTTTTTTGTATAAGCCATTGTTGTCTCGCGCTTCGCAGGCCTCAAGCGGGCAATCGCAAAAAACTTCAATAAAATTATCTATTTCCTGCCTTAATTTATCCCGCTCTTCTTTGTAAGGGGTGATAAAAGAAGCAAGCACTGCTACCTTGTTTCTGGCAAGCAGTTTTGCCACAAACCCGGCTCTTCTGATGTTTTCGTTTCGGTCTTCCTTGGAAAAGCCCAAATCCCGGGCCAAGTGCTGGCGCATAATATCTCCGTCTAAACGTTCGACTGTAATGCCCCTTTGTCTTAATGCTTCATAAACTGCATCGGCATTGGTGGTTTTTCCGGACTGTGATAAACCGGTAAACCACAGAACAAACCCTTGTTTTTTGTTGTTATTGTTTTTGTACATATAATCAACTAATGAATTATAACTGTTAATTATTAAATTATAGACCTCTGGCCGCATAATGTAAAA
>CAYYED010000041.1:0-3343 GCA_964470785.1 uncultured Candidatus Saccharibacteria bacterium
TTGTCGAGAAGTCCGGGTTGTCGACTCCGGAAGTCGCCAAAGCAATTTCGGCATAGGATCGAAAAAATCTTAAAAATTCTATACGCAATATCGGGAAGAGTTTTTTGCGGACTTTTTCTCCGCGTTATCCATGAAAAAACAAAAAAAAGGAAGAAAATTTCATAGAAAGACAAGCCAAAGAGAGGCCTTAATCCAAGGATTGGCTCGTTCTTTGGTGTTAAAAGAAAAAATTAAAACCACCGAAGCCAAGGCCAAAGAACTTTCTTCTTTTGTAGAGAAAAATATTACAAAAGCAGGAAAAGGAACGCTTCAGGCAAGAAGGGATTTGCAGAAAATTTATTCTCCGGATACGGCAAAAAAATTAATAGAAGATATTGCCCCGCTTTATAAAAATCGTCCCGGGGGGTATACAAGAATTATTAAACTTGGACAAAGAAAAAGCGATGGTACTAAAATGGCGATTATAGAATTAGTGAAATGATAAACACACAATATAAAGCACGATGCCCGCAAGATATTGAGCGTTCATTATGTTAAAAATTTTGCGTTAATTATGGAAGAACGTCAAACACATACAATTGATGCCGAGGACAAGGCAATAGGCAGAATATCTACCGAAGCAGCGGCCGTTTTGAGAGGTAAGCATAAAAAAGATTTTGCTCCCAATAAAGACAGCGGTGATTTTGTTTTGGTAAAAAATTTGAGAAAAGCAAAATTTAGCGGAAAGAAGCTGGAACAGAAAAAATATCAAAGGCACTCCGGATATCCGGGCGGCTTAAAAGAAACGCCTTTAATTAAGGTATGGGAGCAAGAGCCCCATGAAGTGCTCAAAAAAGCTGTTTGGGGGATGCTGCCTAAAAATAAACTAAGGAAAGAACAAATTAAAAGATTAAAATCAGAATTATAATTATGCCCAAAAAAGCAACAGCAACAACCAAAGTAAAAGAAAAAAAGACAAAAACTGATAAGCCGAAAAAGACCGCTAAAAAAGTTGACAAAGCAAAAGAAATAAAAAAATCCTTAAAAATACAGGATAAAATTTTATATTTTGAAGGAACGGGCAGAAGGAAAACCGCTGTTGCCAGGGTGAGAATATCAACTAAGGGCGAAAAAGATTTTATTATCAACAACAAAAAGTTAAAAGAATATTTCCCTTCAGTAGGAAAGAAAAAAGCGGTTACCGAACCATTGGATTTAATGAGCAATGCGGAAAAATTTAGTGTTTCCGTTAAGGTGAAAGGAGGGGGAGTGACTGCTCAGTCCGAGGCGATAAGGCATGGATTGAGTCGGGCATTGATAAAATTTAATCCTGATTTTAGAAAGCGGCTTAAAAAAGCCGGGTTTTTGACACGTGATCCCAGAATGAGAGAAAGAAAGAAATTTGGTTTAAAGCGCGCCCGCCGCGCTCCGCAGTGGAGCAAGAGGTAGAGGGAAGTTAGACCTCCTCGTTTCGAAAAAGAAATGCCCCTGGCAAAACACTGCCAGGGGCTGCTATTTTATGTCGCCAAGCCAAGCTGATTGAAACAGAGGGAAGTTTAACTTCCCGTTTCGTTTTAGTCCAACTCAGCCCAGCATAGCTTTCTTGTTTTTTGGGCGTTGGTTTAGCGAAACTAACGAAGAAGGTCGGCATTATGGTAAAGAGAATCTTTAGAAAAAGCAAAAAGTGTTTTTTCTGCGCTATTCCAAAATATTTGAAGATTAGGGAAAGAAGCAAGTTCTATGATATTTATATTAGAACGATTGTCAGTTTCTATAATTTTTATTTTATCTTTTTCCCGGAAGACAATATAATGATTATTAAGCCAAAAGATATTGTCAATATAATCATCAAATGCTGAAAGCAGGACTTTTTCTCCGGCCTCTCTTCCGGGCTGTTCTGAATGGTCTTCCAAGTAGAATAACCAGAGCTGATAATCAGTTCTGGCAAGGACTTTTCTCAAATCGTCAGAAAATTTTACTTCTTTTATTGCCTCAAAGATTTTTTCAAATATCCTGGTTTTGGAATTGAGATAATAGATGGCCTCATTTTCTTTTAAAAGAATTCTATCCGGATTTTCGGCAATAATTTGATAATTTAGGTTTGGGCTTATGGGATAAGGTTTTTTGTTGAGCACTTCTATAAGCTTAATTTTGTTTTGCGTAATTTCTCCCTGATAGAGAAGTCCGACATCGGTAAGCCAAAAGATATGGTCGTTTGTCAAAGTAAAAGTGATTATTTCTTGCTCTTTTAAAGGAGAAGAGAGGAAAATGGTTTTTTGCTCCTTGCCTGTTTTAAGCATAAAAAGCGCTTTTATTTTAATAATTTCTTCTTCCGAATCACGGTCCATCTTATTCGAAGATAAATCAGTGTCTTGCTGCATAATGGTAGAAGTGGCTGGAGCGAGAAAAAAGATTTCTTCATGATTTTTAGGATTTATTAAAACATTACTAAACTGTTTAGGAAATTCCAAGGCAAGAGTTGCGATTTTTTCGGAAGAAAAGTCAGTTAAAAAATACTTTTTTTCTCCCCTAAAAATTGTTTCAATAAGTATCTTATTAGTGTTGGGGAGCCATTGGATATTTACAAGAGAGAGTTCAGAAGCAGTTGTTTGTTCGGGCAAGAGTCCTGCTAATTTTTGCGCCTCGACAATTGCGGTTTTTTCTTGTTTTTGGAAATCAAAATATTTTAGTTGCCATAGGTCATTATTCGCTTGAGAGTTAGGGTCGGCAGGAGCATCGCTTTTAATAACTAAATTTTTTGATTTCGGATGAGGAAAAACAGCTGACGCTTCTTTAAATAAAAAATTAAATTTTAGGTCAAGGGGGAAAAGAGTGATATTTTTGGCTTCGGTAACCCTTCTTTCATTAACTTCCAATATTTTTTTCCAGCTGTGATAACCCTCTCTTTCTACTGTTATCTGATATGTTTTGGGTAAAAGTCCTCCGACAAAAGCGCCATCAGAAAAAAAACTTGTTCTCTTGGAAGGCCCATTTTCTATAAATATTCGCGCTCCCGAAGGAGTTATTTTAAAATAAAAACCGCCGGTTTGGACAATTTTTCTGGCCCGGAAATCAAAACGATATCCTTGAGAGTAAAGGATGGTCAGGGGCACGGAAACGATAAAAAGAATAACTAGGAAAAAAAATAAGATTTTTTTATAGCGCTTGTCCATGGAATTGACGATATCTAAACGTAGAAAATGGTAACGTTGTTAACAATTTTGTTCGTGTTAATGAGTGCCGGTATTGCCGAAATTTGCATACCCCCCGTTGCTTTGATGCCGATGCTGCGGGGGTTGTAGTTCTCGACAAGCTCGAACAGTAACATTTATTCTTCGAGCTTGTCGAAGGACTCGAACAGTAA
>CAYYED010000042.1:0-12833 GCA_964470785.1 uncultured Candidatus Saccharibacteria bacterium
TAGTGATGCTGGGAAATCAAGTTAATCGGCATGAAAAATGGATTCAAAAAATAGCCGAGAAATTAGATTTGAAACTAGAACACTAAACTAACTAATCTAATCTGATTAATGGTTTATAAGCCATTTTTTTATTTTTAGACCCTTTTTATGGTAGAATAAGGGAATATGGGGTTTGAGGGAATTAATCTTTTAATACTATCTATCTGTGCAGGGATTTATTTGGCGATTCTTGCTGTTTTGGGGTTCTTTTCAAAATTTTCCAAATCAGGAGAGCATTATTTTACAAGCAAGCCCTTGAGAAGGGTGGCTTTTTTTGATTTTGCCAAAGGAATAGCCATTATGGCTATTATTGTTATTCATACGGCTTATTTTATGCATTTTTTTTGCCTTTCTTTTCTATTTGCCCTTTAAGCCGCTGAATTTCTTCCTTTAATTCCATCATTTTTAATTCTCTGCCGGTAGTTACTCTCTGAATCGCTTCTAATTCTTCCACTTTTCCCCGGAGCTCTTTGGTGCGGCTGCCCACTTTTTCTTCCAGATTGTCTCTAAGCTGTTCTAATTCCGTTGTTCTTTCTTTCAGCTGTTGGTTAAGGTTCTCTAATTGCTCATATCTTTTTTCCAAAGAATGGCTCATTTGATTGAATCCTTTGGCAACTTTTCCAATTTCATCATCAGGATAATCATGGATGCGATATTGCAGATTTCCGCGGCCGAATTCCTTGATTGCTTTATTAAGCTTGTTAATGGGCATTAAGACCAAAGAGCGAAGCAAAAGGGCGCCTAAAATTACGGCAAGCAAAACTCCTATTATCAACGAAAGAGCAAAGCGAATATATGTTTTTTTTAAGGTATTGTCTAAGTCATTCAAGGAGAGAAAAATTTCATAAGTTCCCACCGTTCTGCCTCCGGCGGAGATAGGATTGGTCACAGAAAGCATTTTTTTCGCGTCTATCTCTGTTTTTTCTATTACAGTTTGATCTGATCTTAGAACATCAAGATTGTGGGAATTAGAGGTCTTGCCGATAATTTCGGTATTATTGGAAGCAATTGTTTCCAATTTGCCGGCGCTTAGATAATTGATATTTGCTTGCACTATATTGGTGTTTAGCCACATCAATTTATAAATACTGTCTTGCAAAAGCCGTCTGTTTTGTAAGACCTCTTCACTGCCAATGGAAGCATTCAAAGCATGGCCTAGCACCACTGCCTGCTCTTTAAAGTTTTCTTCCCAGGCCTTTTTTTGACGCAGAAGGTCAAGGACCCCTGCCGCCATTACAAGCACTATAATAAGGGAAAAAGCCAGAAAGAATTTGGTTTTAAGAGAAGCTTTGACAATCATTTTGCTTCCAGCCATTTATTGATAATTTTGCCTATATCACTGCTTTTTTTGAGCCGCATCAGGGTATTGTTAATTTTTGCTAGCAGGGCTTGGTTTTCTTTTCTTACTGCCACTCCGTAAAACTCATTGGTAAACGGCTCGCCGACGATTTTAAGCCCTTCTTGTGTTCTGGCTAATTCAATGCCGGCCGGATAATCAATAATAATAGCATCTAATTTTCCGGCTAAAAGGTCTTCCCTTGCCTCGTTATAGTCTACATATGCCGCCACTTCCGCGGTTAGTTTCTTTGCCTCAAAATGACTGGTAGTATCTTCTTGCACTCCTATTGTTTTGCCGTCCAAATTATTGGTGCTTTGAATGTTTTCTGCGTTTCCTTCTGCGACAACAATAATTTGTCCGGCATTAAAATAAGGGCTGGAAAAAGCCATAATTTCCGCTCTTTCAGGGAGAATGGTTACGGCTGAAATAACCATATCCACCTCTTCGGCAAGCAGGGCGTCAAAAATGTCCTGCCAAAGAATGTGCCGGAACTCTGCTTCTGCGCCAAGGTCTTTGGCAATTTCTTTGGCAATATCAATATCTATTCCGGCAAAATTGCCATCATCATCAATAAACTCCATAGGAGGATATTCTGCTTCTGTACCGACAATAATTTTCCCCCTGCTTTTTATTTCTTGAAGCTCGGGGTTCGTTTCCGGCTTTGCTGAAAAAGGCAGGTAGATGATAATACCCAAAGAGATTGCCGCTAAAGCCAGAACAATAATAAGGAAAAGAACTTTTTTCATAATATTATTAGTTAATACTTTGTTTATTATATCAGTTATAAGGAGAACAGAGAACAGGGAAAAGACAAGCCGGTTTTCCACAGGCAACTTCTTGCTTCTTAAAAAATTAATTATATGTTATTATTACTCTAATTATCCTTATTTTTAAGAATTTAAAAAAGATATTTATGAAGAAAAAAACCCCCGGTTTTAAAACAAAAAAAAGAACGGCAAAAAAACCGGTTAAAAGGAAAACAGCAAAGACAGGCAAAAAGAGAGAAATAGTTAAGAAGAAAAAGACAATCAAGAAAACCAATAAAAAAACAGGGAAGAAAACAATTAAGAAAGCCCTAAAAAAGGCCTCTGCCCTTCATCTTCAAAAATCTGTCTTTAATCCCATTATTGAACCCAAGCCGGATAATCTTTGGGAGAGCTGGCAGACGTTCAACCCGGCAGCCGTATATTTAGAAGATAAAGTTCATTTTCTTTATCGGGCAATAGGAGAGGGGGGCCTTTCTGTTTTGGGCTACGCTTCCAGCAAAGACGGTATTAAAATAGAAGAGCGTCTTGATGCCCCTGCTTACACGCTTAAGCAAGATGTCCTTATCCGTCCCGAAAAAAACTTGCCTATTATTCCGCCTATTTATTGTTCCGGAGGGGGGATAGGCGGATGCGAAGATCCGCGCATTGTTGAAATAGAGGAAAAAATTTATATGACCTGTACTGCTTTTAGTAATTGGTCGTTCGTGCGTGTGGCACTTGCCTCTATCAAAAAACAGGATTTTTTGCAAAAAAATTGGGAAAAATGGGCTGATCCGGTTTTTATTTCTCCGCCTTGCGAAATTCATAAAAATTGGGTTATTTTCCCGGAAAAAATCAACAACAAGTTTGCTATTTTACATAGCATTTCTCCTAATGTTTTAGTGGATTATTTTGATTCTTTAGATTTTGACGGCAGAACATTTATTAAAAGCCGTTATCTTCCCCAGCCTATTGAGAATAGCTGGGAGGCATATTGCCGGGGGGCGGGCCCTCCTCCAATTAAAACGAGCAAGGGCTGGCTTCTGCTGTATCATGCCGTAGAAAAGCAGGACTCGGGAAAATACAAGCTCGGAGCAATGCTTTTGGATTATAATAATCCGGCCAAGATTCTTTTTCGCGCCCAAGAGCCGGTTTTAGAGCCGGATTGCCAATATGAAAACAATGGTTTTAAGCCGGGCATTGTTTATAGTTGCGGAGCAGTTGTTATCGGAGAAACGCTTCTTGTTTATTACGGCGGAGCTGATTCTGTCATTTGTGTTGCTACGGCTCATTTAGAGGACTTTGTTAATGCCTTAGCCGCGCAAAAGAAGCCGAAGCTTAAAAAAGATCGCCGCACTAAAATTAAAAAAACACACTAAGACCGAGCAATGATTTTAATGTAGTTCTCGACAGGCTCGAGCAGTAATTTATATATGTTCTTTGAATAAGAGCCGATCTTGCCTGCCCGCAATGCAAGCATAGCGTTGCAGGCGGGTCGAGGCTCGCATCGAGAAGAACAGAACAATAAGACATGTTCTCGGCTTTGCTCAAACAATAAATTTAAGGCATGTTTTTTAACAGGACCTTAATTTTTTGAATTTAAAAATAAACATGGCTTTTGCAAAAAGATTTCAAGAAAACCCTTTGCTTTCTCCCGAGCCCAAAAATGATTGGGAAGCAGAAGCGGTTTATAACGGCTGTCCTATCATAGATAAAAAAAAGTTCCATCTGCTTTATCGAGCCCTTTCTTCTCCTTATAAAATAGAAGACAAGGAATTAAGGGTTTCTTCTATTGGTTATGCCCAAAGTTCTGATGGAATTAATTTTTCCAACAGGCGGCAGTTTATTAAACCGGAAAAAGAATGGGAACGCTTCGGGTGCGAAGACCCCCGGGTAACTAAATTGGGAGGAAAATACTATATTTTTTACACTGCGCTTTCCGGCTATCCTTTTAATGCCTCAAACATTAAGATAGGGCTTGCCATTACCAAGGATTTTCGCAAAATAGAGGCAAAACATCCGGTAACCTTTTTTAATTCCAAAGCAATGGCGCTTTTTCCGGAGAAAATAGGAGGAAAATTTGCCGCTATTTTATCGGTTCACACCGATTCTCCGCCGGCCAGAAACTGTCTGGCTTTTTTTGATAAAGAAAGCGATATCTGGTCTCAACAATATTGGCAAAAATGGTATTATTCGCTTTATGATGATTATACTATCCCCTTAAACAGGGGAACAAAACACTTGGCAGAAATCGGCGCTCCTCCGATTAAGACCAAAGACGGCTGGCTTCTGGTCTATGCCGATATCAGGAATTATCACTCTCCTGCGCCTACGGTTTTCGGAATAGAAGCAGTGCTTCTTGATCTCAAGAACCCTTCTAAGATTATCGGAAGAACAGACGATCCTTTATTGGTGCCGGCAGAGAATTATGAATTAGAAGGAAAGGTTCCTAATATTATTTTTCCTTCGGGCGCCTTGAAAATGGACGGCTACTTATATATTTATTACGGCGCTGCCGACACCAGAGTGTGCGCGGTTAAGGTTCCTTTTGAACAGCTCTTAGAAGAGATTCGCAATGTAGGGAAGCGCGCTGTTTGGCTTAAACGTTATCCTAAAAATCCCATATTGGAACCGGTGGCCAAGAATACTTGGGAAGCAAAAGCGGTTTTCAACCCGGCTGCCATATATTTAGAGGAAAAAACCCATATTATTTACCGGGCAATGTCTTATGAAAATACTTCTGTTTTGGGTTATGCCTCAACCAAAGATGGTTTTAGCATTGACCATCGCCTTGATTATCCAATTTATACCCCTAGAGAATCCTTTGAAGAAAAAACAAAAGCCGGAGGCAATTCCGGGTGTGAAGACCCTCGACTGACAAAAATAGGAGATAATATTTTTATGACCTATACTGCTTATGACGGAAAAACTGCCCGCGTAGCATTGAGTTTTATCAAAGCAAAAGATTTTTTAAAGCAAAAATGGAATTGGGCAAAACCGGTTTTAATCACTCCGCCCGGCGTTGAAAATAAAAACTGCGTGCTTTTTCCGGAGAAAATAAATAATAAATATGTTTTTTTGCATCGTCCTGACCATAGAGATATTTGGCTTGACTTTGTTCCCGATATTAACTTTACTAATAAAAAATGGCTGGGCGGTTATATTTTATTGGAACCAAGAGAGGGAAGTTGGGATTCTTTGAAAATTGGGGCCGTTGCTCCTCCAATTAAAACAGAACATGGGTGGCTGCTTTTATATCACGGAGTATCTGTAACCAGTCATTATTACCGAGTAGGAGCGGTTTTGCTTGATTTGCAGAATCCCAGGCAAGTCCTTGCCCGAACGCGCGACCCTATCTTAGAGCCAAGAATGCCTTATGAAGAAGAAGGGCAGGTAAATAATGTAGTTTTTCCCAGCGGAGTAGTGTTGGTAGATAAAACACTCTATATTTATTACGGCGGGGCTGATTCCGTAGTTTGTGTTGCTTCGGTTTTACTGGGAAAACTAATAAGCGGCTGTTTGTCAAACATCCAACTCTCTGCAAGGGGATATCAAAAGGGACAGTCCTTTGGAAAGGACCGATGACAATGATAATGATGATGACTATTGACCATTGACCATTGATTATTGACTGTTAACTGTTGACACCACCGTCATTGCGAGTCCGCCAGCAGGCGGACGAAGCAATCTCACGGATAGATTGCTTCGACCTAACGGTTTTGCAATGACAGAAGAGTAACGCGGTTTCGCAATGACGCGGGCTCCCGGCCCCGCCTGCAAAGCTGTAGCGCTGCGGGCAGACCATTTTTTCAATTTGGCACGATTTTGAAAAAAAACAATATTACAAATATGACGATCGTCAAAAAAGTAATACTGATTTCGGAACTTCCGAAGTTCCGATAAAGAAGAATCCCATAGTTGGAAGCAGTTGGAAGTTAGACTTCCTTCTGGACTTCCTTCTGGATTCCTTTTGAAAAATTTGACAAAATAATTTAAATTTGTTATATTAAAAAAATCTCAATAGGAGGTGAGACAAGTGGAGAGGATAGCGGCATTGATCAAAGATTTGGCCGGACTTATTGGCGTTGTTGGCGGAATCGCCCTTATTGGTTTGGTTGTTGTTCAAACCGGGCAGGCCGATGCTATGTGGGCGTTTGCAATCATCGTGCTTTTCGCTTACATCTTTCCATGGTCCAAGCTAAAGTAGGAAGGAACTCCGGCTCGGCGGTTTGTGTTTTATGAACCGCCGAACCATTCTATTTTTTACTTTATCCAGTTTGGGACAGAGGTTCCTTTTTTAAAGATTTGGAACCGCTTTTTTTTATTTTTAAACGTGTTAAAATATAGGAAACAAAGGACAGATAAGTAAAGATAAACAATCCCCCTCCTTCTCCCCCTTTCCTAAAGGGGAGGAAGGAGGGGGATGGGGTTCATATATTATGCTTAAAATCGGAATTGTTGGCTTGCCTAATGTTGGCAAATCAACGTTATTCCAGGCAATTACTAAAAAAAAGGTTGATTGCTCTAATTATCCGTTTTGTACCATAGATCCTAATGTAGGCGTGGTTGCTGTGCCTGATCAAAGGGTAGACCAATTAGTAGCGACATTACAGTCCCTGAAAAAGATTTATGCTGTTGTAGAATTTATAGATATTGCCGGATTAGTAGAAGGCGCTCATAAAGGCGAGGGTTTAGGCAATCAGTTTTTAGCCCATATCAGGGAAGTGGACGCAATTATTTATATTTTGAGGGCTTTTACTGATGAAAAGATAATAAATACCCGGGAAAAGATTGAACCGCTGAAAGAAAAAGAAATTTTAGACACAGAAATGGTATTAAAAGACCTTGCTTTTGTAGAAAAAAGATTAGGGGATTTAGAAAAAGAAACCCGTTCGCAAGACAAAGAAGCAAAAAAAGAGCTGGAAATATTTAACAAAATTAAAGACATTCTTGATCAAGGAAAAGTTTTGAGCGATTTTTTGTGGAACGAAGAAGAAATAAAAAAAATAAAAGAATATCAATTTTTAACATTTAAGCCAAGATTATACCTGCTTAACGGTAAAGAAGGGGAAATTTCTAAAGGAATAGCAAAAACATTTATTGAGAAAAATTCTTCTTATTTAATAATGGATATTTTGACCGAGCTTGAATCCTTGGATTTTAGCACCGAAGAAAGAAAAGCCCTTGGACTTCCCCAAGAGTTAAAATTAAATCAATTAATTAAAAGGGCCTATCGATTATTGGATTTAATCACATTTTTTACCATTAAATCGCAAGAAACCCGGGCTTGGACCGTAAAAAAGGGGAGTAATGCGCCCCAGGCAGGCGGAGCAATACATACTGATTTTGAAGAACAGTTCATTAAAGCGGAAGTGATAAATTGGAAGGACTTAGTTACATCAGGCGGAGTACATGAAGCAAAACAAAAAGGACTTATTCGCTTAGAGGGCAAGGATTATATTGTTCAAGATGGCGATGTTTTGGAAATAAAAGCCGGGGCATAAATTTCATTTTCATTGCGAGAAGCGACCCCGATCCTGCCTGCCCGCAATGCAAGCAAAGCGTTGCAGGCGGACCTGCCGGCAATGCAAGCAAAGCGTTGCAGGCGGGTTGAGAGGGAGTGGTGAAGCAATTTCACGTGTCATCCGTCATTGCGAGGGTTTTAGCCCGAAGCAATCTTACAAATAGATTGCTTCGCCCCTCGCTTTATTCGGGGCTCGCAATGACGAGAGAGGGACGCCCTTGCAACAACCCGAAAAAACTATACCACTTTTTCTCCCCCTTCTTTGGAGGGGGGAGGATTAAGGAGGGGGAGGTAAAACTACATTTATGAAAATAATCATCAAAAACAATTCCGGGAAAAATATTTTAAATATAATGCGTGAAGCCGGCTACAGCCCGAAGGCTCGCCCTTTTAAGGATCATCGTCCGGTGAAAACAGAATTCAGAGAAGGGGAGCATAGTTTTGTTCGGCCCTTACAGGGCTTGGATTATCCGCGTTTTCATATTTATTTGCAAGAAAACCGGGAAAAAGGTGAAGTTTTTTTAAGTATTCATCTTGACCAGAAAAAACCTGTTTATCAAAGGGCTCACAATGCAGAATATCAAGGAGAATTAGTTGAAAAAGAGTTAACAAGACTGAAAACTTTTTATGAGAACAATTAAAATTTATTGTCAGAATTGCAATACTTTACTTTATAAATACCACAAGCAAGGTCTTGGCCATTTAGTTAAGTGCTACAAAGAAAGAATTATAAAGGATTACACTAATGGAGATTTAAAGTGTCCGAAATGCGGAGAACAGTTTGCCAGAGAAACAATGGTTTATGGCCAGCCAGCCGATAAAATTATTCAAGGAAAAATTTTTATTAAATCTTAATTATGTTAATTGCTATTACATCTTTAGGTCCTAATTTAGATTCTTTAATTGATCCTCGTTTTGGGCGAGCGGCTTATTTTCTGATACTTGATGAAAAAGGCGAACTTTTAAAAAGTCTTAAAAACCCTGGAAAAGAAGCTTTCAGAGGAGCAGGGGTTTCTGCCGGCCAAATAATTATTGATGAGAAGATAGATGTTTTAATTACTCAGAACCTTGGACCAAACGCTCTAAGAGTTTTAGAATCTTCAAAAGTTAAAACATTTTTAGTTGAAGAAAATTTAACAGTTAAAAAAGCATTTCAAAAATATCAAAATGAGTAGTGATATTTTTAAAAAAGGACAAAAAGCTACTTTAATAGCTGGTTTTACAACCTTGTTTTTTGCTTTAGCTAAAGCTGTTATTGGTTTTATCTCCGGAAGTATCGTTTTAATGGCTGATGCTGTTCATAGCGGAGCAGATGCTTTTTCTACAGCCACTGCTTGGTTTGGTTTAAAAATAGCCAAAAAAGAGCCAACAGAAAAATTTAGATACGGATTTTATAAAGCAGAAAATATAACTGCTTTGATCATATCAGGTTTAATATTTTTTGCTGGCATTGGAATAGTTCAAGAAAGCTGGAACAAACTGTTTGTTGAATATGAGCTTAGAATTCCTTATTTGGCAATTAGTTTGGCAATTCTTGACGCTATTTTTATGTTTAAGGTTGGCACCTATGAAATGAAGGTGGGTCAAAAAATAAACTCCCAAAGTTTAATAGCTGATGGCAGAGAATCTAGGCTTCACTTACTTTCTTCTTCCTTAGTCTTAGTTGGTTTATTAGCTGCTTTTTTAAATATTCCTTATGTAGAGGCTATTTTTGGAATTATTATAGCTTTTGTTATCTTTCAAGCCGGCTTTGAATCAGCCAAAGATTCCATATTTGCTTTAATGGATGTTTCTCCAAACAAAAAAATAGAAAAAAAGATTGAAAAGATATTAAAAGATAATTTAAAGGGTTTTCAGGATTTAAAATTAAGAAAATCTGGTCCCTTTATCTTTGGAGAAGTAAAAGCGGAAGTTGAAAAGCAGCTTTTAATAAAAGAAGCCTATAAAATTTCTTTAGCCATTGAAGAAAAAGTTAAAGAGAAAGTAAAAGAAGTAGATTCTTTCACAGTTTTTTTGGAGCCGCATAAATCAAATATTCATAAGATATGTATTCCAATTAAAAAAGATTTAGAGATTTCTGAACATTTCGCCAAAGCCAATAAATTTCTTTTTGTGGAAGTGAATAATAAAAAAATAGTGAAAAGAGGATTTAGAAAAAATCCTTTTAGAGTTAAAAAAATGAGAGCTGGTTTAAAAACAGCCGAATGGCTGGCAGAAAACAATATTGATACAGTGATTACTAGAGAAATAGGTCCTATCTCTTTGCATTCTTTGAGAGATGAAGCTATTGAAGCCTATCAAACAAAGTATATAAAAGTTAAAGATATTCTTAACAGTTTTTTAAAGGGCGAATTAAAAGAATTAACCACTCCAACAAGAGAGAAAAAATGAAAAAAGTTGCTATTACCGGCGGAAAAGGGGGAACCGGCAAGTCCACTTTAGCTGTTTTAACAGCTAGGAAACTAGCCAAAAACAATAAAGTAGTTCTTTGTGATTGCGATGTGGAATGTCCAAATGATTATTTAATTTTGGGGCAAAAATTAGGGCAACTAAAAGCAAATACTTATGCTGAATTTCCAAAGCTTAATAAAAAAAAGTGCACTAAATGCGGATTGTGTGTAAAGGTCTGCAAGAATAATGCTATTTTTCAAAAACCAGGAGAATACCCTGTTTTTATCAAAGAGTTATGTTCTGGTTGCGGCGCTTGCCAAGCAGTTTGCCCGGTAGGAGCCATTGAAACGCAAAAAGAAGAAACAGGTAAGATTTATTTAAATGAAGTAGATAATTTTTTGTTAGTTACGGGGGTAGCTAAAGCAAGGATAGAGGAAACTGGGCCGATTGTTGAGCAAACAAAAAGTTTTGCAGAGAAAATAAAAGCTGACTATTTAATCCTTGACACAGCAGCTGGCACTCATTGTCCGGTTATTTCTGCTCTCATAAATAGTGATTTAGCTTATATTGTGACAGAACCAACGCCAATGGGAGCTTTTGATTTAGATTTAATATTGGATTTATGCAAAAAACTAAAAGTGCCTTCAGAAATAATTATCAATCAATCTGATTTAGGAGATAAAAAATATATAGAAAGAATAGCCAAAAAGTTTAAAGTAAAGGTTAAAAAAGAAATTCCTTATTCAAGAGAAATAATTGATAAATATTCAAAAGGCAAATTATGAAAATAACTATAATTTATGACAATACTGCTTTTGATAAAAGACTAAGAGCTGATTGGGGATTTTCAGCTTTAATTGAGGCAGGAACAAAAATTTTATTTGATACTGGAGCTAATGGCGAAATTTTACTTGATAATATGAAAAAGCTAAGTATTGAGCCATTGGATATTGACGAGGTCTTTATATCTCACAAGCACTGGGACCATGTTGGCGGCTTGTCTGCTTTTTTAGAAATCAATCAAAAAGCCAAGGTCTATATTCCGCCATCTTTTTCTTTTAACAATGCTATTGTCGTTGGCAAGGCGCAGAAGATTCACGATAATGTTTTTTCTACTGGAGAGCTTGAGGGAATAGAGCAAAGTATGGGTATTTTAACTCCAAAAGGAATTGTTCTAGTAGTTGGCTGTTCTCATCCTAATATGAAGCTTATTCTGAATACTGCTAAACAATTTGGAAAACTTTATGGTATTATTGGCGGTTTGCATGGATTTTCTGATTTTGAATTGTTTAAAGATTTAAAATTAATTTGTCCAACCCACTGTACTCAACACAAGGCAGAAATTAGAGATTTTTATCCTGAACAATGTGTTGAAGGGGGAGCCGGCCAAATTATTGAAATTAATGGAGAAAGAGCTTAAAAAAATAAAATACGAGGTTATAAACTGCAAAAAATGTTCCCTTTATAAAGAGAGAATTCTTCCTGTTATAGGAGAAGGGAATCATCAGGCAAAAATAATGTTAATAGGGGAGGCTCCTGGTTTTAATGAGTCAAAAACAGGCCGTCCTTTTTGCGGGGCAGCTGGGAGAATTCTAGATGAATTACTTGAGTCTGCCGGCATTAAGAGAGAAGATATATACATTACAAACATTTTAAAATGCCGGCCTCCAAAGAATAGAGATCCTCAAGAAGAAGAAATAAAGGCCTGTTCTCCTTATTTAGAAAGACAAATTCAGCTTATTAACCCAAGAACAATTTGTCCTTTAGGAAATTATGCTACTAAGTATATTTTAAAAAAGTATGGTTTAGAAGATAAAATTGATGGCATTTCAAAAATTCATGGCAAAGTTTTTGAAAAAGAAAAAAGAGTTATTCCTCTTTATCATCCGGCAGTGGCTGTTTATAATGCCAATATGAAAAAAATTCTAAAACAAGATATTAAAAAGATTTTATGAAAATTGTTGTTTTAAGCGGTAAAGGTGGAGTTGGTAAAAGCTTGATTTCCTCATCTTTATCCATTTTATTTCAAAAAGAGAGCAATCTTTTGCCTTTGGCTTTGGATTGTGATGTCGACACGCCTAACTTAGCTGTTTGGTTAAACGAAATAGGCAACTGGAAAGAAAACAAAAAGATAAGTGTTTCTGAAAAGCCAGAAATTAATAATAGCAAGATTAAAAATCCCAAAGCCTGTGTTGAAAAATGCAAGTTCAATGCTTTAAAGGTAAAAAATGGAAAACTGGAATTAAATCCTTTTTTATGCGAAGGTTGCGGAGCTTGTGAAATTTTTTGTCCAAAAGGAGCTATAATAATGAAGCCAGTGAAGAATGGAGCTATAAAAGTTAAAAAAACCAAGTATGGTTTTTATTTAGTTGTTGGGCAGCTTTTTCCGGGAGAAACAGGTTCTGGAAAAATAATAGAAGTTCTTAAAAAAGAAGCTGAAAAATACAAGCACGATGTTACAATTATTGATTCTGCCCCTGGTACCGGTTGCCCGGTAATTGCCGCCCTAAAAGACGCTAATTTAGCTGTTTTTGTAACAGAACCTACTCCTTCGGCTTTTTCTGATTTAAAAAGAGTTTTTAAGTTAATTCAATATTTTAAGATAGATTGGAAATTGATTATTAATAAGTGGGATATTAATCCAGAGAAGACTAAAGAAATTGAAAAGTGGGGAAGGGGCCATATTTTAGGAAAGATTAGCTACGATAAAGAAATTTTTAAATCTGTCGCCCAGTTAAAGCCAATTATGGAAACAAATCTAAAGGCAAAAGAAGAAATTAAGAAAATTTTTGAG
>CAYYED010000043.1:0-13568 GCA_964470785.1 uncultured Candidatus Saccharibacteria bacterium
TTACTGTTCGAGTCCTTCGACAAGCTCGAAGAATAAATGTTACTGTTCGAGCTTGTCGAGAACTACAACCCCCGCAGCATCGGCATCAAAGCAACGGGGACAGCAATGTCGGCACTCTTTAACACACAGAAACGTGTCAATCACATTACTTCTTTTAGAAACTATTTTAACATCAACCCCAACTTTTTAAGGGCTTTTTTGATTTCTTTTAGTCCTTTTGGCCCCATACCCTCAATGTTTAAAATGTCTTCTTCTTTCTTTTGTAAAAGTCCGGCCACGGTTTTAATGTGCGCTCCGGAAAGAGCTTTAGACGTTCTTAAAGAAAACCCTATCTCATCAATGGTTTTTTTATTGTCTGCTTTTTGTTCCTTGCGCTTTTTAACCATTTTTTTATCGTCTGATTCTGTCTTGTCAGATTTTCTGTCTTTTTTAGACGGTTCTTTTTTCAGCCATTCTCCTTTGTCTCAAATAAGCAAAGAAAAATGTTCAATAAGAATTTCTACTGCTTGTATAAACGCCTCTTCCGGAGAAACGGTTCCGTCTGTTGTTATTTCCAGCGATAATCTATCAAAATCGGTTCTCTCCCCCACCCTCATATCTTCTACTCGAAAACTAACTTTTTGTACAGGGGTATATATTGCATCCAAGCTAATTTGCCCAATCTCAAGCTTTTCTTTTTCTCTCATTTCACACGGCTCATAGCCAATTCCTTTCTGTACAGTAATTTCTATTTCTATTTCTGCTTTTTTGTCAGTCAAAGTGGCAATATGCAGGTCTTTATTGACTATTTCCAATTGTGTCGGGAGCTTAAAATCAATGCCTTTAACCTCTTTCTCTCCTTGAACTTTTAAGAAGGATTGCTGGGGCTCGTCAGAATGCATTTTGAACCTTAAGTTTTTTAAATTAAGGCAGATATTAATAACATCTTCCATTACTCCCGGGATGGTGGTAAATTCATGCTGTGCTCCTTTGATTTTTACATGGGTAATAGCCGCTCCGGGTAAAGAAGAAAGCAGAACCCTTCTAAGGGAATTGCCCAAAGTAATGCCGTAGCCGGGATAAAGCCCCTCTATAACAAAAGCGGCTTCGCTATCGCTTTTTTTATTTATTTTAGGAAGTTGAGGTAAAGGAATCATATTTTTATGTAACATAATGCGAAAAATGCGAAATCTATGCGAAAAATGTGAACGATATTTTTAATTTTTTCGCGGTTTTCGCATACTGTTTCGTAGTTTCGCATTATACTTAATTATCTTGAATAAAACTCAAAGATAGAGGAAATTTCCGCAGGAGGAGCAATTTCTTCTAAAGTCGGCGAGTTGATAATTTCTCCTTCTAATTTTTCTTTGTCTACTTTAAGCCAAGCAGGCGGCTGGTATTTTTTTAAAGAAATTTTTAAAGCGGTAAAATGCTCATTCTTTATAGAATTCGATCTGACAATTATCTTATCTCCTTTTTTAGTTAAGGCACTGGGTATATCTATTGGCTTTCCATTAAGAAAAAAATGTCCATGATTTACTAATTGTCTTGCTTGTTTCCGGCTTGGGGCAAATCCCATTCTATAAACCACATTATCCAGCCGACTCTCTAATATCCTGGCAAATGCCTCTGACGGATTCTCCTCCTGATTAGAATCCTTACTGTGCGCTTTACTTAAAATTTCCCGAGCATAACCAAAAAACTGCTTTTCGCTTAACCCGTACCAGTTTTTCAGTTTCTGTTTTTCTCTTAATTCTTTACTGTATTCTGAAAAAGAGCCCCTCTTTCTCTTTCCGGAACTCCCGGGAGCATATGGTTTTTTAACCATAGCACACTTAGGAGAAAAACACCTATCCCCTTTAAGAAAAAGTTTTCTACCTACCCGTCTGCAAATTTTACATTGTGGATCTTGTGGCATAAATGAAATAATTTTCAATTAAAAATTTAAAAATTAAGAAATTAATTGAAAATTGTAAATTAGTAAATTGAAAATTAGTTTTTACACTCTCCTTGGTTTACGGGGACGGCATCCGTTATGAGGCACCGGCGTTACGTCTTCTATGGAAATAATGTTCACTTTTTTTGCCGCCAATGCCCTAACTGCCGACTCTCTCCCTCCTCCAATACCTTTTATTTTTATTTTTACTTTACCTATTTTCAAATTATGGATACTTTGGGCAATTGTCTCTGCCACCCGATTAGCAGCGTAAGGAGTGCCTTTTTTTGTTCCCTTAAAACCAATTTTCCCTGCGCTTGACCAAGCTAAAACATTCCCCTCCTCATCGGTAAGAGTTAGCGTGGTGTTGTTATACGAAGAAAAAACATAAAGCCAGGCATAAGAAATCCCTTTTTTATCCGTCGTGGCAAGCGCGCTTTTCTGAATCTTTGTTTCCACTGCCTCGGTTTCCTTTAACAACTCTTCTTCAGTTTTTTTAATAACTTTTTTCTTTCCCATGTTAGAAATTGTTAGTAAGTCCGCCTTTTGGCGGACGAGCGTTACAAGTTCTTACACCTCGTATAAATTTTGCCTAATTTTGCAAAATAACGCTCGTAAATAAGATAATTGTTTTTTACTCTTGCCGCACCCGGGACCGAATAGGCCTTTCCTATGGAGAGGGCGCGGCAGTGAAGATGTTTGCAAAATTTATGCGGGGTAAGTCATTGCTGCTCGCGCTTCGCTTATTATTCTAAAGCAAAATTGGGGCGGGGTAAAGAATTTCTACTGCTCGGGCTTCATTAAAACTCGCCCTCGCGGAAAAATTCTTTTACTTCGGCGCAGGTGGCGCCTTTTTTCCAGAGCTGACGGTTTTTCTGACATTGCCTCGAGCAGTCCTTGAATTCACTCTTGTCGTCTGCCCTCTTACCGGAAGACCTTTCTTGTGCCTCATTCCCCTCCAACACCCAATATCCTGCAATCTCTTAATAGCCATCATTTTCTCCCTACGAGCATCTCCTTCTACTTTATATTTTTTAGAAATAAAATCCTGGATTTTTTTTATTTCTTCAGCAGTAACTTCTTCTATCTTTTTGTTTAAATCTATTCCCGTATTTTGTAAAATTTCTTTACTTAAAGAACGGCCTATTCCGTGGATATAGGTTAAAGCGATAAAAATTGATTTTTTAGGGGGTAAATTAACCCCAGAAATTCTCGCCATAATTAATTTTGACTTTTAACTTTTGCCTAGCCCGCTGACTGCGGTCGGCATGGAACCATTGATATTACCGTCACTGTCATTAGTCACTAGTGGCTATATGACAAATACCCCATCCCCCTCCTTCCTCCCCCTTCCCTTGGGGAAGGGGGAGGATAAAGGTGGAAAAAGGGGCTTAGTCATCCTTACTTCCCTTGTCTTTGTTTGTGTTTAGGATTTTTACAAATAACAAAAACGCGCCCTTTCCGGCGGACTATTTTACAGTCTTTACAAATTTTTTTAACCGATGCTCTTACTTTCATAATTATTACTTTTTTCTATAAACTATTCTTCCCCTGTCATCGTCTAAAGAAGCCATTTCTATTGTTACTTTATCTCCGGGTAAAACCTTAATTCTATACATTCTTAGCTTGCCTGCCAAATGAGCTAATATTTCTTTTCCGCTATCTATCTTAACCCGAAAATGGGCGCTTGGCAAGGCCTCTTCAACTATTCCGTCTATTTTTTGAGTGTTTTTTTTGGGACTCATTTTTAATAAAAATAACACTATTCTGTTTTTTCGTCAACAGATAGAAAAAATTTGTTCAAATTATTCAAATATTAGCTTTAATTCAATGTTCTCGGAGTCAGAAGGCATCCTTCTTGACCAAAAAGGCCTAAAAATTATTTGAGGCGTTTTTGTCATTTCCGGAAAAACCTCCCACGCATATCTTACTGCCTCACTCCTAACCCTGCTTTTTATCACCTCTTTTAAGGCATACTCGTCTGTTTTGGTGTAAATTTTTCCGTTAATCTGTGTTTCATATAAAAAACCGCTCATAGTGCTTTTAAAAAGATTAACCGCTAAAGAACTCTCTACTAAATCCCTTGTTCCCGGAATGTTCAACCGAATATATGCCGCAACAAATTCCATTAAATGAAGTTTTTCTATTTTTAATGCCTTAATTTTCAATCTATTTGCATAAATAAAGGTTTCTTTCTCCTGTCCTGCCACGGCATTTACCGGTCCGGATTCTATTACTTCCATTTCAATGCTTTCATCTAATATTCTAAAATCTTTACCCACTTTTTCTTCAAGGACCGTCTTGGCTTTTTCCTGAGAAATTTTCAACAACTGTTCTTCGGCAGAAGATAATCCTTCTTCGGTAACTTTTTTAATTTCTTGTATTCTTCCTCCCTTCATTTTTTCAGATGATTTTCCGTAAACATTATAATAAAGCTGGGGAGGAGAAAAATTTCTTAATCCGGGCACAGAAAAAGTGGTTGGTTCAATATTATAGCCATCTCCTGCTTCACTGGCAACAACTTGTACGTCTATGTGGCCGCCTGCAGGAATAGTTATCCCTTTTTGAATATGAAACTGTTTTGCCGGCTCTGTGGCCGAAAGAAACCTTGTTCCCTCAATTAAAGTTACATTATAACTATGCTTGTTAAAAACTTTAATTGTTCCAATAGCCTTGTCTTCAACTTTTACCGTAGAAGCCGGAAACTCTTGCTTAAAAACTTCTTCTATTTCCACCGGAACAGCCGGTATTTTTATTTCCGACAAATCGCTTCCTGCTAAGTTCCAATTTTCATTTGAGGCAGAAAACTCAACTTTAGTATTAAAGCTTACCTCATTTGTTTGGGGCCAAATTAACACCTCTGCTTCTTGGGCAGAAGAAAACAGCCAAAAAATGCCTAAAACAAATAAAAAACACAAAACTGCTAAGCCAATTTTTATTTTGGAAAATTTCCAATTTAAACCTTTTAATAAAGCAATATCTTTCCAAATTTGTCTTTTCCGAGTTTGTTTTTTTTGAGTTTGTTTGGACTTATCAGATAAATAAGAAAAATGTTCTTGTTTTTTCTTGGGCGGAATAATATCGTAAATTTTTAATTTAGGCATACAAAATTATTTAACAGTTATTATATTATAACCTTTTTTCTTCCGGTAATTCAAGTTATTGTACTGGATGGCACATTGCCAACACTTCACTCCTCGAAGATTTACCCGCCCGCCATCGCAAGCTCAGGCATTGCGGGCGGGCGCTGATCTGCGCAGATGTTTTATCAGCGTCTATCTGCGTGGGCTCGCAATATTGTTAACCTTTATTTAAGCAGTTTCTTTGGAGCGAGCCCCTTATCAGCGTTTATTTGCGTTAGCGTGGTGTTACCAATGTGTTTCATCTTTTGCAGTTATTGCCCATAAGCAGGGCGGAAGCGAAAAGCATATAGATTTAAGCACAAAACAACCAACAAACAACAACTGATAATAATTTAAAATTTCAAATTTCAAATTAGAAAACAATTTTTAAAAAAGCGAAAAATTAAAGTGCAAAATGACACAGCAGTGTCATCCCCGCGAAAGCGGGGATCTAAACAATGGATTCCCGTCCCTGCCTTCGCGGAGATAAGCTCCGGCGGAGAAAAATTTTTTCCTGTCATCCCCGCGAAAGCGGGGATCTAAACAATGGATTCCCGCTCCCCGATCAGGGTCAGGGACAGGTTTCACGGGAATGACAAAAGAGCTTTTGTTACTTTGAGATTTGCCTATCCCGCTGACAGCGGTCGGCCAAGGGCGCTTTACGCTTAAAAGAATTAAAAAACAGAAATTAGAAATTTATTTAAGCGCCGCCTTTATCCTCCTCACTCCTGAACCCACCGATTCTTCTTTAATAATAACAAACTTTCCTAATTCTTGGGTATTTTTTGCATGGGGTCCGGCGCATATTTCTTTAGAAAAATTGCCAATCGAATATACGATTACTCTTTCCGGATACTTTTCTTTAAAAAAAGATAACGCTCCGCTTTGTATGGCTTTTTCTAAATCCATTTCCTCTCTCTTTACCTCTATTTTTTGTTCTATCTTTTCATTAACTATCTTTTGCACCTTTTCCAGTTCTTCTTTTTCCGGCTTTCTTTCAAAAGAAAAATCAAACCTTAGACGAGCAGAAGTTATATCAGAACCCATTTGCCTCACCTGCTCCCCTAAAACCTGCCTTAAAGCGGCTTGTAAAAGATGGGTAGCGGTATGAAGGTTGGTTGTTTGAATTTTTAGGCCAGTATCTTTAATTTTCTCTATATTCCCTCCTCCAAATTTCTTTTCAGCTCCTGCCCGGGAAATCTTTTGATGCTTTTTAAACTCCTTATAAAATCCTTCTCTATCCACTTGAAGGCCCTTGCTTGCGGCAATCTCTTGAATCAGCTCTAAAGGAAAACCATATGTTTCAAAAAGATAAAAGGCCTCTCTATCTCCAACAAGGTTGCCCTTTTTGCTTTTTAATAACTTTTCCAGTTTTTTCAATCCTTGTTCTAATGTCCTGCTGAAATTTTGTTCTTCTTTTTCAATAATAGTCAGGATGTCGGCTTCTTGACGGCTTATTTCGGGATATGTCTGCTTATATATTTCAATAACTTTTTTTGCCGCATCAATTAAAAGGCGCTCTCCTCCTCCTATTAATTTTTTCTCTCTTACCGCTTTCCTTAAAACACGCCTTAAAATATAGCCCCTGCCGGTTTTTTCAGGCAAAATCCCTTCTCCTGCTAAAAATACCGATGCCTTTATGTGGTCGGCAATAATGCGTTCGCTTCGTTCGTTTGGCTTTTGTGTTTGAATTTTTTGAATAATGGGTAAAAATATATCGGTTTCAAAAACAGAGCCCTTTTTCTGTAAAACAGCAAGCAGGCGCTCTATGCCTAATCCCGTATCCACTCCTTTCTGTTTTAAGGGCGCCAATTCTTTTTTTTCGTTCTGTTCAAATTGATTAAAAACCAAATTCCAGATTTCTACAAACCTGCCACACTCACAATTAGGAAGGCAATGGCCACCCTTTTGGCAAGATGTCCCCTTGGTGTCATAATAAATCTCCACCGTCGGACCGCAGGGCCCGCTCTCTCCGGTTGGTCCCCAAAAATTATCTTCTTTGCCAAAACCGACAATCCTTTTTTCCGAAATACCTTGCGACAAAATAATTTCTTTTGATTCTTCGTCTGCTTTCGTTTGCTTATCTCCCTTAAAATAGCTAAACCAAAGCTTTTCTCGGGGTAAAAAACAAACTTCTTCTAAAAATTTTAGCGCTAATTTAATAGTTTCTTCTTTGAAATAAAGGCCGAAACTAAAATTACCAAGCATTTCAAAAAACGTTAAGTGTGTGTTATCTCCAACACTCTCAATGTCTGATGTTCTTAAACATTTTTGGCAACTGACAGCATTATCTCCATAGGGCGATTTTTCTCCTAAAAAATACGGCTTAAATTGCTGCATTCCGGCCGTAGTAAAAAGCACCGAAGGGTCGTTGGGAACCAAAGATGAAGAAGGGACAATAGTATGCCCTCTTTCTTTAAAAAACTCTAAAAAATTTTTTCGTAATTCAAAGGATTGCATTTGATAAAAAATGGGAAAATGGGGACATGCACATTTTTTATTCCGTTGCTTCGATGCCGTATTTGCGGGAGTTGTAGTTCTCGATAGACCTGTCCCGAGCTTGTCGAAGGGCTCGAACAGTAACATTTATTCTTCGAGCTTGTTGAAGGGCTCGAACAGTAACATTTATTCTTCGAGCTTGTCGAGAAGTACATTAGGAAATGTTCTCGACAAGCTCGAACAGTAATTATATTGCAGTTTTCGAAGGGCTCGAACAGTAACATTTATTCTTCGAGCTTGTCGAGAAGTCCGGGTTGTCGACTTCGGAAGTCGACAAAATAATTTCGGCAATGGGATCGAAAAAAGTCCTAAAGATTTCTATTCATAACTTCGGGAGAAATCTTTTTAACGAATTTTTTTCCACATTATCCTCAACTAAACCTGTCCGCTACTATTGAAGCCACGTAGGCCTCCGGTTTGATTTTTGCCTCAAAACCGTTGCCCCTTATTAATCCCACTACTTCTTTAATCATATCCTTAGTTTTTCCTCCCTCGCTAATATCAGCATGGATATAGCGAAACTCATAATCACAGGGTTCAATTTCTTTTGTGAGCTGTTCTTTCAATGCGTCTCTCGTCTTTAAAGCCAATTGGCAGGACAGATAAGCTTCTTCTAAAATTCTCTCGTGAATATTATAAAAAATTCTATTTTTATACCTCACTCGTTTTAAAAAAAATCTTCCTCCTTCTCCGATTCTTAAAACCACTACGGCTACCGGAAAAGTTGGCGATTCTCCGGATGAAGAATCGCATCCTACAATTACTTCATATTTTTTATTGGGCTTTTCTTTAATATATGAAAAAACCTCTTTGACAACCTGTTCAAAAACGATATCTCCTTTAGTGGGATTAAAAAATTTTCCTTGAGTTATATTCTCCATAATAATAGAATACTCTCATAAAACTCTTAAAATAGCAATAAATTCTTTGGCCGATAAAGATGCCCCGCCTACCAACAGTCCATCCATCCCGGCCTCCCCGATATACTCTTCGGCATTATTTGATGTTGCGCTCCCGCCGTAAAGAATTTTGATTTGTCTGACCGCAGAACGGCCGTATTTTTGAGACAAAGACCTTCTAATTAGTATCGCCATACTCATCGCTTCGTCTGCCTGACAAGAAATTCCTGTGCCTATCGCCCATACCGGCTCATAAGCAATAATTATTTTCCCTGCTTTATTTTTAGCTATTCCTGTTAGTCCTTCTTTGATTTGGGATTGTAAAATACCAACCGTTGCTTGAGCGTTCTTTTGCACAAGGGTTTCTCCAATGCAAAATATCGGAATTAATCCTTCTTGCAAAACACTCTTAATTTTTTTATTGATATCTTCATTACTCTCCCCTGCCTGCCTTCTTTCGCTATGCCCGACAATTACATATTCACATCCAATGCTTTTTAACATTTTAGCAGACACTTCTCCGGTAGAAGCCCCTTCCTTCCAAAAAACATTTTGACTGCCCAGCACAATGTCTTGCTTTTTTTGCTTCAAAAAAGGCAAAAAAGCAAGGGGCGGACATACTATCACTTTGGCTTTTCTTTTGTATTTTTTCGCTCCTTGGCTAACTTTGGCAAAAAGCGCCTTAGCTTGCGCCAGAGAAGAGGGGTTGCATTTCCAATTTGCAATAATGAGGGGTTTGGACATAATATAATTAAATTCTAAATTCTAATATCTAAATCCCTAAATGGGCGAGCCCATCGGGCTAAAGCTTAAACAAATCCAAAATTCAAATGACCGAAATTCAAAACCGTTTTGGATTTTGGATTTTGATATTGTTTACCTGCCCGCAGTGCTACAGCGTTGCAGGCGGGCAAAACTACAGCGTAAAGCTCAAAATGACAAAAGCTCTTTTGTCATTCCCGCGGAAGCGGGAATCCATAAATCTCAAGCGGGAATCTATTGTCTGGATCCCCGCCTCCGCGGGGATGACACTGTTGTGTCACTTTGCATTTTAGTTTTGCCTAGCCCGCTGACAGCCGTCGGACTAGGGCCTATCCCGCTGACTGCTTCGGCATTCGGCCTAGGGAAAATTGAAAATTGAAAATTATTTGTCATATGCTCTGTTTTTTTAGATATTCGGCTGCTTCTTCCGGCCTGATAGTGGAAATTTCAATACCCGTTGACATTTCAAATCCGGCTAAAATGCTTGTCTTGGGCGCAATCACCCAGTGCCAATGGTAATAATCATGATTTCTTCCATCGCACGGAGCGGTCTGTAAATAAAAATTATAAGGAGGGTCGGCCAGTCCTTTATAAAGTTTTCTTATTGCCGCAAAAAACGCTTCGGCTAATTGATGCTTTTGCGCATCGGTAATCCGTTCAAAGTACGGAAGATGTTCTTTGGGCGTAATAGACATTTCAAAAGCCGACTTGGAGGCAAAAGGACAAACCACTAAAAATTCCTTGTTCTCAAACACCACCCTTTCCCTGTGTTTAACATCCCATTTGTTCATTTCGCAATGAGCGCATTTTTTATAGTGTTCAAAATAACTTTTGGCTCCGAACAAGCTTCTTTTAATCTTTGGATCAATGACCGGAGCAGCAATAATCTGAGAATGCGGATGAGACACAGAGGCCCCTGCTTCCTCTCCATGATTGTGAAAAATAGAAACATAATTGATATGGGGCTCTTTCATCAACTCCACATACCTTGCCTGATAAACATCTAATAATTCTTTAATCTGTTCTAAAGTAAATTGAGCAAGCTGCTTAGTGTGGTGGCGGGTTACCACTACTTCAGCCGCTCCATAGGCATTCATTATTTGATGAAGCCCTTTTTTTCTTATATTCAACCCATCCATTCTAACAAAAGCAGGATACTTATTGGGGATAACTACTATTGTCCAATCCTTGGGAATTTGAATGCCCCCGCTTTGATGGTCATTCGGAGAAAAAATATCTATTTTGCCTTGCCGGGAAATTAAAATAGGAGGGAGCTGGGTCTCTATGTTGCAAAAAAAACAATCTTTTTGCGATATTGTTGTTTTTCTTCTTTTTTCTGATTTAAATGCCTCCGGCCTTTTTGCTCTGCCCGTAGCTACAACTACCCAATCGCGGGAAATTAGGGCAAAACGCAATTCTGAAGGAAATTTTTCCCGATTTGCGCTTTTCGTTTTATGTTTTATATTTTTTTCCATACTTTCCTAAAATTAAATCAATTTTTAATTTTATCATATCTTTGAACATTCTAAAAATATCCTTCGTTTTAACCTTGCTCTCTAAATCATTAACCCATCTTATTGGAATTTCTTTTATTTTATAACCCAGCCGCTTAGCCAAAACCAAAGATTCCACATCAAAATTGAAACCCGCTGTTTTGACTTTAGAAAAAATATCTTCTGCTGCTTTAGCAGTAAAACATTTAAATCCGCATTGGGTGTCTCCAATCCGCCAAAGGCCAACAATAAATTTCCTGATTAGCTTAAATCCTTCTCCCAAAATAATCTTCCTTATAAATGGCTGGGGCGGATCAAGCACCGCTCCCTTAATGTCTCTTGAACCGATAACCACATCAAATCCTTTTTCAAACCAGAGCCATATTTTTCCTACTTGCTCAATAGAAGTGGAATTGTCAGAATCAGAAAACAAACGATATTCCCCTTTTGCCTCAAGCATTCCTTGCTTGACAACACCTCCTTTTCCCTTGTTTCTTTTATTATCAATCAATCTCAAGATAGGAATTTCTCTGCTTAATTCTTGAACTGCCCGAGCAGTATTATCTTTTGAGCCATCATTAATTACGACTATCTCTGACTCATATGTTTGTTTTTTCAAGTAATCATAAGTTAAACGAAGAGTTTTGGGAATTCTTTTTTCTTCGTTGTAGGCCGGAAATATAACTGAAAGTTTCATAAAGTAATAATTAATGCTTTATTTATTATTGTATCAAAAAATAAAAAAAGAAAAAGGGGGCGTTTTACGTCCCCTTGTGGTCGCTGGGAACAGGTGATATCAGCCACCAAAAAATATTTGCCAGAATCCAAACAGAAATAAGGCAAAATAATACAAAAAAAAGTTTATGCTTCCAACAGGCAAGGCCCGCAGCCCAGCCAAGCCCTATGCCTGCAATTGCTCCGGGAAGATAAATAACATCAAGTCCCCAGCGCCCAACACAAAAAGCTAGAAAAACCAAAGAGCTAAAACCAATCCATGCCGATGTTTCAAGGTTATGGCGCCAAAAGAACTGCCACCACCCCGGTGCTGCTATCAAACTCAAAACTACAAAAATCCTTTTAGCCAAAATGCTCTCTATTCTATTCATGATATCCTCCTTTTATCTTTACCTTATATTGTTCTAAAAAATATGTCAAAAAACAGCGCCTATTATATTGCCATTGTGTTGTGATTATATTGTAGTCAAGATACAATTGCCGGTTTTGGTTACGGCTACGGTATGTTCAAAATGAACGGACAAAGAGTTGTCTTCAGTTTTAAAAGCATAGCCGTCTTCAGCTCTCTTAATTTTCATACTGCCTAAAGAAAGCATTGGTTCAGGGCAAAAAACCATTCCTTGTTTAAGCTCTGCGCCGGCTCCCCTTTTGCCCCTATTAAGCACTTCCGGCCCCTCGTGAAGTTCTTGTCCAATGCCGTGGCCGCAAAGTTCTTCTATGACGCTAAAACCCCTCTTCGTAGCATATCTATAAATAGTTTCTCCGATGTCTCCGAAAGTATTTCCCGGCTTAGTTTTTTTTATCGCTCTTTTAATTGTTTTTTTTGCAACCCTTATTAAACGAGCAGTTTCCAAATCAATTTTTCCTACGGGAACAGTAACGGCCATATCGCTATAATATCCCTTATATTTTACTCCCAAATCCAAGGAAAGAATATCTCCCGGCCTTAATTCATAATCGCAAGGAATGCCGTGTACAATAACTTCATTTACTGAAGTGCAAAGAGCGGCCGGAAAACCGTCGTAGCCCAAGAAGGCCGGTTCTGCCTTATATTTAAAAATAAGTTCTTGAGCAAGCTTGTCTAATGCTTTGGTAGCTATTCCCGGCCTTACTTCTTGTTCAAGCCGGCGCATTATTTCTGCCAGGATCCTGCCCCCTTGGCGCATTATATTTATTTCTTGAGGAGATTTGATGGAAATCATTAAAATAGTTTATTATTTATCGTTTGTGGCAACTCGTTTGGTTTATCGTTTATCGTCTTTCGGTTCTTTACGATATATTTTTTAATATATTTTTAAACACTTCGGCCGGTGATGGCGAGGCGTCTATGCGAGCCACAACAAAACCGTTTTTTTGAAAATAATCAATTACCGGATAAGTCCTTTCTCTATACTGTTCTAAACGCACCTTGATTGTTTCTGGATTATCCAGTTTTTTTCGATGTAATAATTTAGAACCATCTAAGGGGCAGCGAGTTAAATTTTTTGTTTCCGGGGTATATAAAATGGGATGCCTCATTAACTCACAAATCCTTCGGTGAGAATTTCTATAAATAGAGTCCTCTGGCTTTAATTTCAACAAAACCACTTTAATGCTTTCTTCTCCATATAATTCAGATATTAATGGAATGATTTTTCCTGCTTCATATAAGCTTCTGGGCGACCCGGCAAAAACTATTCCCCTGTTTTCTCCGGCTACTTCCTTAATTTTTTTCACTACCCAAAAACTAACTATCGGCGGACTGCACAATTCTCCGGTTTCCCATTTCTTTTTTTCATCTAAATAAAAATATTCTTTTCCGTCAATTACTTCGGAATCGCCTTCTTCGGCATCTATTACTTTATGCTCAATAATTTTACTTGGCTCCAAATAAAAAAACCCAAACCTATCGGAAACAAACTGGGCTTGCGTGCCTTTTCCTGAACCGGGAGGACCCATAATTATTACTACAAAATTTGTGCCGTTTTTCATAGAAGTTTCTAAATAAAAACTTAAAAGCAAATATATATGGCCTATAATTTACCAATTTTCAATTTTCAATTTTCAATTTTCAATCAATGACTTAATGTTTCAATTTTCAATTAAAAATTTAGAAATTGAAAATTGATTGCCTGCCCGCATTGCTACGCAAAGCGTTGCAGGC
>CAYYED010000044.1:0-20235 GCA_964470785.1 uncultured Candidatus Saccharibacteria bacterium
TCATTGCGAGCCGAAGGCGAAGCAACCTCAAGCAATCTATCTATGAGATTGCTTCGTCGCCCTTCGGCAAGCTCAGGGCTCCTCGCAATGACATCAATAGCCCTTCGGCAAGCTCAGGGCTCCTCGCAATGACATCAATAGCCCTTCGGCAAACTCAGGGCTCCTCGCAATGACATCAATAGTCCTTCGGCAAACTCACGGCTCCTTGTAATGGCACCAAGAGAGTCTGTCTTATGAACTTCTCCGCACAAGCTAATAACTATGATTCGTTTTGATATTATTACAATTTTTCCGGAAATTTTTGACTCTTACTTTCGAGAGAGCATTATTAAGCGCGCTCAAGAAAAAAGAAAGATTCGTATTTATATCCATAATTTAAGGGACTTTACCAAAGACAAGCATAGAACCGTAGATGATAAGCCATACGGAGGCGGGGCAGGGATGATATTAAAAGTTGAACCTATTTACAGAGCAGTAAAGAACATAAGGTCAAAAGTCAAAAATCCTGCCCGTAATACTACGCCCGCCAGACACGCTGATGCGAGTCATGCGGGCTGGCATAGCGTTGCAGGCGGGCAACAATCAAAAATCATTTTATTTTCTCCGCAAGGCAAGAAATTTGACCAGAAAATTGCTTATCAGTTTTCCAAACTTAATCATTTGATATTGATTTGCGGACGCTATGAAGGAGTTGATGAAAGAGTGTCCAAGCATATCGCAGATAAGGAAATTTCTATAGGCGACTACGTGCTTACCGGCGGAGAATTACCGGCAATGGTGTTAGTAGATGCGGTTTCTCGGCTGGTGCCGGGAGTAATTGCAGAGGGCTCGCTTAAAGAAGAAACATTTTCCGGCATAGCAGGGGAGTATCCGCAATATACCCGGCCGGAAGTTTTTAAGCCAAATAATAAGGCAAAAGAATGGAAAGTGCCTCAAGTTCTTTTATCCGGCAATCATAAAAAAATAGAGGAATGGAAGCAAAAGCACTCAAAAAAGATTGAAAAATAATATTTTTTATAGTAAAATTCAAATATGTTTAAGATTAGAAGAGTGGGTGTGTAGTCCCATAGGGGGTGGGACCTGTCTGTAAAACAGTCGTCCGTAAGGGCCCCGTCGGTTCGACTCCGACCACACCCAACAGATCATTATGTTGAATAAATAATGAGAACTTTCAGTTTTTACAATTCAAACGCCTACAAAAAAAGCAAGCCATGATTGCCAGAAAGAATTGGAAGAAGGGATCTTGTAATTCTTTGTTTAAAAGAGAAACAAGACAGTGTATTAATTCGGAGTGTAAAGAATGGTTTGAAGTAACGCCAGCTGATCCTAAAAAATTTTGTTCTTATAGGTGTGCTGCTAAAGTAAATAATTCGAAGAGAAATGAAGTTCCGCCCGAGGGAGCAAAAAAACTCAAGGAATTATATCAGAAAGGTTTTTCCATGCAGGAGATTTCCGAGAAAATGGGATGGAAATACGGAAAGGTAATTTATTGGATGAGAAAATTTGATATTCCTAGAAGAACGATGAGTGATGCCATTTATGCAAAGTGTAATCCTAATGGGGATCCATTTAGAATTAAAAAGAAGCTTAATAAAAGTGATAATTTATTAAAAGGGTTGGGTATAGGATTATACTGGGGAGAGGGGCATAAAAGAAGCAAGTGGTCTATAAAAGTTGGAAATACTGATATTAATCTTATTAAAAAATTTAAAGAGTTTTTATTAGAAATTTGCGGAGTTAATGAAAAAAAGATAAAATATTCTTTACAAGTATTTAATGATTCAGATTCCAAAGAGGCATTAGAGTTTTGGACTCGGGAGTTAAAGATTTAAAAGAAAAAAATTGGTAAAATTACTATAACACCTCCAATGGGAAAAGGTACTTATAAAAAGAAAAGTCGATATGGGGTATTAACAATATATTTTCATAACATGAAGCTAAAAAGAATATTAGATGAATGGGTTATGGAAGCAATAAAGCGAGATGAGGCGGAATAAACAATTGGTAGGGTTGCCTCGTGTCTTGTGCCAGGGTAGTTCAGTGGTAGAACGCAAACTTGGTAAGTTTGAGGTCATGGGTTCAATTCCCATCCCTGGCTAAGAAAAAAATGGCGGGAAAGGTCGCGAGTTCAAATCTCGCTCCTGGCTTTTAAGCAAACATTAAATACGAGCCGTAGCGATAGCAAAATTTGAGCAAGGGTGCTCATATTTGTAACTATTCGCTTCGCTCATAGATAAACATGGCAAAGAAAAAGAAACCGTTTTCAAAATTAAGATGCGAGGTGTGCAAGAATATCAACTATTACACCCACAAGTCCCAAAACGCCACCACAGAGGGGATTAAGTTGGAATTGAAAAAATTCTGCAGTACCTGCAAAAAACATACATTACACAAAGAGATTAAGAAATAAACAGAGAAAAAATATAATTAAGGGGGTGTAGCTCTAATTGGCAGAGCGGTGGTCTCCAAAACCACAGGTTGCAGGTTCGAGCCCTGCCACCCCTGCCCGCAATGCAAGCAAAGCGTTACAGGCGGGCCTGCCATGTCGCTCGCGAGCGACCTTTCGGAACTTCCTTCGGAACTTCCGAAGTTCCGGATCCGGAACTTCGGAAGTTCCGGGGAAGTTTACAATAATTCCGGCCGAAAGGGCGGGTTTTTTATTTGCAAAAAAAAGTTTTTTGGGTATAATAGAAAATTAGCCATTGAATAACTCTTGGAACTTCGGAAGTTCCGAGAAGTTTGCAAAATTAACTATTATTATTAATCTGTAATTATGAAATTTACCGCTAAAACAATTTTTATTTTAATAGTTTTATTGTCAGTTATAGCTATCATCAATTATTTCTCCTTTTCTAATAGAAAAGAGGAATTAAATCTTTATCAGGCAGCAAGAGGAGAAATATATCAGAAGGTAGCAGAAATTGGCACCGTTACCCAAGGAGAAGAAATTAGTTTAACTTTTGATAGCGCAGGCAGAATAAAAGAAGTGGGCGTAAAAACAGGAGATATAGTAAAAAGAGGACAGTTTTTAGCAAGAATTGATGACAGTCAAATTAGAAACCAGCTTGAAGAGTCAATGGCCAATTTGCAAATTGTCCGGGCAGAACAGAAGAAACTAATTACCGGAGCCACTGAAGAAGAAGTGCGTGCAAGCGAAACCAAAGTAGAGAATGCCCAAAACTCTTTGCAAATAGAATTGAACAAGTTAGAAAATGTAAAAAAACAAGCAGAACAAGGTGTTGAAGATGCCTATGAAAACGCTATTGATACCATAGAAGACGCACATCTTTACTCTTATAACTCTCTTATTACCATTACTTCTCTTTCTAATTCATACTTTTCAGACAACTCTTTAGATGCGCTTAATTTTAGAAGCAATCAAGCTGCTATAAACAGGGCTGTTGAAGCAATGGATGCTTCCTTAAGAGAATTAAAAAGCAACTATACCAATGAAGATATTGATTTGGCTATAGAAACATTTAGGAAAGAATTGGACGAGATTAAAGAAAGATTAACAGAGATTAAAACAATTACAGAAAAGTTTTTATATAGAGACGTTATTTCTTCAGCGGAAAAAACTTTAATAGACACTCATAGAAGCAATATTAATAGCGCGCATAGCGTCGTGACAACAACAGAACAAAATATTTCCTCAACAAAACTGACTAACCGGATAAATATTGATAATGCCGAGGCGGCCGTGACAGTTGCTCAAGATGCATTGAAAATTGCTCAAGATAATCTAATATTAATTACCACAGAACCAAGAATTGAAGACATTGAATCTTCACAGGCAAAAATTGATAGCGCTCAGGCAAAAGTAAGGATTTTAGAAAAACAACTGGAAGATACCGTTTTAAAAAGCCCGGTAAACGGTCAGATAGCAAGGGTAGACAAGTCGGCAGGAGAAGTAGTTCAGTCAACGGCTGTAATAATGATTATTTTACCGGAAAGCCCCTTTGAAATAGAGACAGATATTTACGAAGAAGAGATCATAAAAGTGGCAGTAGGGAATATTGCAGAGATCCGCTTGGTTGCTTTGCCGGAAAAGGTTTTTCAAGGAAGAGTAGCAAGCATTGACCCTGCGGAACGGCTAAAAGACGGAGTAGTGTATTACAGAACGATTATTGTTTTTGAAGAAGAGGCACCGGAAACTGTTAAGACCGGAATGACGGCCGATGTGGAAATTATAACTCAAATTGAAGAAGATATTTTGATTGTGTCCAAAAACGCTATCCAAAAAAGAAAGGGCAGAATAATTGTTGAAGTTTTTAAAGATGATTTAATTGAAGAAAGGGCGGTGGAGGTCGGCATAAGAGGAGATGATATGGTGGAAATTGTGTCAGGGTTAGAAGCAGGAGAGATGGTTGTTATAAGATAAAAGAACAGCTGTCGACTTCGAAAGTCGACAAAAAGTCAATAAAATGTCCGTGAAACCAATTATTAAATTAGAAAATGTCTGGAAAATCTATCGACTGGGCAAAACAGAAGTTTTTGCTTTGCGGGGAATAAATATAGAGATTCCTTCGGGTGCTTTTATTAGTATTATGGGTCCCTCGGGTTCGGGCAAATCCACTTTTTTAAATATGATCGGATGTTTAGATGTTCCCACGAAGGGAAAAGTATTTCTTAAAGATAAAGATGTTTTGCAACTCTCTGAAGACGCTCTATCTTGTCTAAGGGGACAGACGATTGGTTTTGTTTTTCAAGAATTTAATATCTTGCCTAATCTTAATGCGTTGGAAAATGTTACCTTGCCAATGATTTTTCAAGGAGTAGTTTCGGAGCAAAGAAAAAAAAGAGCTAAAGAGCTTTTAATTTCCTTGGGATTGAAGGACAGAATTTTTCACCAGCCGGCAGAGCTTTCTGCCGGTGAGCGCCAAAGGGTGGCAATTGCCCGGGCATTTGCCAATAATCCGGAAATGGTTATTGCCGATGAACCCACCGGCAACTTGGATTCAACGACCGGTAAAAAAATAATGGAAATTTTAACCGATTTTCATCAAAAACAAGGCAAAACCATTGTTGTAGTTACTCACGACCGAAATATTGCCGACTATAGTGAGAAAGTTTTTAATATTAAAGACGGACAAATGATATGGTAATGCTAAAAGAATATTTTAAACTTGCTATTAGAAATTTAAAAACGCGAAAATTGAGAAGTTGGTTAACTATTTTAGGTATTGTTATTGGAGTATTTTTGATAATTTCTTTGCTTTCTTTAAGCGAAGGGCTGCAAAAAACAGTTATGACTCAACTAAGCATGATGGGAGGAGATTTAATATTTGTTATGCCCGGAGGAGAAATGCAGGATATAATGGTAGCTATGATCGGAGGAATGGAATTAAGCGATGCAGACATTAAGGCGATAGAAAGGGCGCGGGGAGTAGAAACGGTTGTGGTTTTTCCTTATGCAGGCGAAGTTTCCAGATACGAAGGAACGGCCAAAATAACCCTTTTATCCGGAATCGATTGGAGCGGAGCGATGTCAGTTTTAAGAGAAGATATGGGTTGGCAAACAAGTGAAGGAGATTTTCCGCGTTCGGGCAGAAGGGAGATTTTGATAGGGAGTTTGATTTCTCAAGATATTTTTCCGGGAATAGAAGTGGGAGATGAAATCGTTATAAAAAGCAGAAGGTTTACAATTTCAGGCATTTTAATGTCTTTAGGGAGTCGCCAGGACGACTCTATGATTGTTTTGGACATTGATGATTTTAGGGCGGTTACCGGCAAAAGAGAAGGAAGCCCTATGGCTATAGTTAAAGCAAATTCTGATTTTAAAATTAACGATGTGGTTAGAAATATTGAAACGGCACTTGAAGACGTTGGAAAGAGAAGGGTAGGAGATGATGCGCCTTCTTTTACCGTGCTTACCAGCGAAACGGTTTCCGGCATGGTGGGAAACATAATGGCAATAATGCAGACGGTTGTTCTTGCTTTTGCTAGTATTGCCTTAATAGTAGGAGGCATAGGAATAATGAATACAATGTATACATCTATTCGCGAAAGAACTCGGGAGATCGGGATTATGAAAGGGGTAGGGGCAAAAAATTCAGCCGTACTTTGCATATTTTTAATTGAAGCCGGTGTTATTGGAATAATTGGCGGACTCGGCGGGACTCTTTTAGGTGTGGCATTGGCTAAAACAATTGAAATATACGGCCAAATACATCCAATGTTTTATATAGAGGCCTCTATTACCCCCCAGCTTTTAATTTTTGGTTTAGTTTTTTCTTTTTTAGTGGGTTGCTTGTCCGGATTTTTTCCGGCGAGAAGAGCGGCAAAATTAAAACCGGTAGAGGCACTAAGGCGTCATGAGTAGTAAAAAAGAAAAATACACAAATCTAAGCGCAAAAAACCAATAACTGACAATAATTTAAAATTTTAAATTTCAAATTGGAAAACAATTTTTAAAAAAGCGAAAAACTAAAAACTAAAAGCGCCCTAGGCCGCCCGCTGGAGCAGTCAGCGGGCTAGGCCCTATACTGACCGCTGGAGCAGTCAGCCAAGGACGCTTTACGCTTAAGAGAATTAAAAATTAGAAATTAAAAATTAGAGAATAAAGGTTTGCATCTTGGATTATGAATAGCTTAATAGATGGTTTGATACAAAGGGGATGGTTAAAAACCCCGTATATTATAGAGGCCTTTCGCGCCATTAAGCGCGAAGATTTTTTGCCTCAAGTAATGAAGCATTTAGGAGAATTAGATGAGGCCCTGTCCATTGGCTTTGGCCAAACTATTTCCCAGCCATTAGTTGTGGCCTTTATGCTGGAACAGCTCCAGCCCCAAAAAGGGGAGAAAATTTTAGACATTGGAGCCGGGTCGGGGTGGACAACGGCTCTTTTGGCTTACATAGTAAGCCCTCCCCCCACACTCTCCCCCCTCCCCAAAGGGAAAGGGGGAGATAAAAAGGGGGGAGGGAGGGTTATAGCCATTGAATTAATTCCGGAACTTGTGGAGTTTGGCAAACAAAATGTTGCTAAGTATAATTTTATGAAAAAAAGAGTTGTAGAGTTTGTTTGCGCCGACGGCTCTAAAGGATATTCTAAAGAATCGCCAATTGATAAAATTTTATGTTCTGCTTCAGCAGAAAATTTGCCCGAAGAATGGAAAAAACAGCTTAAAATAGGCGGGAAAATAGTTACTCCGATTAATAATTCTATTTGGGTTTTTGAAAAAATTGAACAAAATAGATTTAAAGAAACAGAGCATCCCGGCTTTGTTTTTGTGCCATTGATTGACCGCAGTTCCTCGTGATTTCCAGAAACCCAGCCAGCATTATATTAATATTACATTTTTTACGATCGTAAAAAATGTCATACTATTTTTTTATTAAGCCCGTTTTGTCCTTATAATTATAGGTGCGGGAAATAACAGGATTAAAATGTCAAAACTATTTCTATTTATTTTTATTGTTTTATTTTTTGCTTGCCTTCTTGTTTTTGTTTTTCGTTTTCAGATTTATTCTCCGGCAGACATTTCTGCAAAAGATAAAATCTTTACCATAAAACAGGGGAGCGGAGTTCTGCAAATAGCCCAAGCCCTTGAAGAGCAAGGCCTCATCAGAAACAAGCATATTTTTGGATTATATATTTTATTCAGAGGAGAACAGGGAAATTTAAAAGCAGGCCAGTACCGGCTTTCCGGCGCTATGTCTGCGGAAGAAATAACTGACATTTTTGTTCAGGGAAAAATTGAGCAAATGAAAATTACCATTATTGAGGGCTGGAACCTAATAGATATTGCCCAATATTTTATTACAAACAATATTATAAAAGATGAAAATGATTTTTATGATATCGTCGGATACCCAAGAATAGATTATAATTTAAATCCGGAAAAGTCCCGGCCAAGAGAGTTTAATGATTATGATTTTTTAGAAGAAAAACCGGATAACGTCAGCTTGGAGGGGTATCTTTTTCCCGATACTTATTACATTAGAACAGAAGCGACTTTGGAAGAAATTATATCTGCTTTTTTAAGCAATTTAAATAAAAAACTTTCTTCGGAAATTCGGGAAGAAATAAAGAGGCAGAATAAAACCATTTTTGAAGTACTGATAATGGCTTCTTTGATTGAAAAAGAAGTGCGCACTCAAGAAGATATGGAAACGGTTTCGGGTATTTTGTGGAAGCGGTTGGCAATAGGAATGCCTTTGCAAGCAGATGCTACGGTAACATATATTACCGGAAAAAGAACGGTGAAAATTCCCTTAAAAGACCTGCAAATTGATTCGTCATACAGCACTTACAAATATTCCGGACTGCCCATAGGTCCTATTTGCAATCCGGGAATGGCAAGCATTTTAGCCGCTTTAAATCCTAAAAAAAGCCCTTATTTTTATTATCTATCCACGCCCGAAGGCGAGACCCTTTACAGCGCGACGCTTCAGGAGCATAATATAAAAAAGGCAAAGTATTTACGATAATTATTCCGGAACTTCCGAAGTTCCGGAGGGAAGTATGCAAGATCAAACAAAAAAAATTGCTATTATCATTGCTTTTAGGAATTTTCGCGATGAAGAGTATTTTATTCCTAAACAGGTTTTTGAGAATAATGGTTTTGAGGCGGTAACCGCAAGCACGGAAAAAGGAATTGCCATTGGCGGAAGCGGGGGAGAGGCAGAAATAGATATTATTTTTGAAGAACTGGATGTTTCACGGTTTGACGCAGTGGTTTTTGTCGGCGGACCCGGGGCTTATAATCATATTGAAGATGAAAAAGTCCATAATATAGCAAGAGGATTTTTAGAACAAGGCAAGCTTGTTTCAGCAATTTGCATTGCTCCGGCTATTCTGGCTAAAGCGGGCGTGCTTTCCGGAAGAAAAGCGACAGTTTGGAGTTCGCCGATGGATAAGAAGCCGGTTAAAATATTGGAAGAAAGCGGGGCAAAATATGAAGACAAGCCGGTTGTGGCTGACGGAAGGATTATTACGGCTAACGGCCCGGCCGCAGCCAAGGCCTTTGCCGAAAAAATCATTGCTGTTTTAAAGTAAAATGCGGGTTGACATAAGTATCAATAATTGCTTAAATGGAGTTGTATGGAGGACTTAAAATCAATTTTAAAAGAATATACAGAAGAAGTTAAAAGACATATTAGTATTCTTAAAGAAGATGTTGATGGTAGGGTTCAGACCATTGGTGAGCAGTATGGTTCTATTGATAAAAAACTGGATTCTCATGCGGAAGCAATAACTGAAGTTAAGGAAGATATTGCTATTATTAAGATGGATATTGAGTTTATTAAGGCAGGGATTAAACAGAAAGTAGATGTTGAGGAATTCAGCGCCCTAGAAAAAAGAGTGGCTATTTTAGAGTCCAAACTTAAGCCTACTTAAAAGGGGTTGACCCCGCTCGCAAGCCAGGGGTTGACAAAGTTAATAAAGATTATATACTGAATTTATATTGCCGCAGACAATAGGCGTAAATAAGTCCTATCGAGGCAAAACACAGGATATTTTTCTGTGGAAGATTTATGTCTGCGGCAAGCAGACATTTTTAATTATGCCGCTGTCAAAAGAACAAAAGAATAAAACGATAGATAAACTTATTGAGTCCCTGCAAAAACAGAAAGCAATGGTTTTTGTTAATTATTCGGGCTTAAATGCTCAAGAAATTTTTGAATTAAGAAATAAACTAAAGCAAGCCGGCGCTAAATTAACAATATCTAAAAAAACTTTGGCGCGTATTGCCTTTGAGAAGCAGGGGATAGATTTTCCTGACGAAATGGCACAAGGGGAATTGGCAATAATTTTTGGAGAGCAGGATGAAGCCGCTCCGGCAAAAATTGTTTATAATTTTTCTAAAGAACAGGAAGCATTGCAAATATCGGGCGGTTCCATTGGAGGAGGCAAGGATTGTGAATTTTTAGATAAAAACAAAATTATTGCTTTAGCAGAAATTCCGTGCCAAAAAGAATTATTCGCAAGATTAGTAGGTGTTTTGTCTGCGCCTATAAGGAATTTTGTTTATCTGCAACAGGCAAACATTAAAGGTCTGGTCTATGTTTTGGCTAAAGCCAAAATATAACCGAACAACTAACAATTAATAACTAATGGTTATTGGCTAAATGAAATCGGTACCCCTTCCCCCACCTTTATCCTCCCCCTTCCCCAAGGGAAGGGGGAGGAAGGAGGGGGATGGGGGCATATAGCCACTAATAACTAAATAAATTTATGGTAGAAAAAACAACACAACCTGAAGAAGAAATAAAAGAGAAAGAGCCAAAAGAAGATACTAAAGAGGAAGTCAAGGCAGAGGCGCCTCAAAAAGAGGAAAAAACTGGTTCAAAAGATGAGCCCAAGGCAGAGGAAAAGAAAGAAAAGAAAGAGGAGGCAAAAGAAGAGTCCTCAGTCCCGGAAGCAGAAGAAGAGGTGGAAGTTCCTAAAAAATTCCAAAAAATTGTAAAAGAGATTGAGCAAATGAAAGTAATTGATTTAGCAGAATTGGTTAAGATTTTAGAAAAGAAGTTTGGAGTAAGCGCGCAGGCGCCCGTAGCAATGATGGGAGCAATGCCGGCCGCCGGCGGTGCCGAAGCGGCAGGAGGAGAAGAAGCAAAATCAGAATATGATATTGTCTTAACAGCGGTGGGAGATAAGAAAATTGATGTTATAAAAGCAGTACGTGATATTACCGGAAAAGGATTAAAAGAAGCCAAGGATATGGTAGATGCCGCGGCAAATGAAGCGCAGGTAGTGAAAGAAAAGGCCAAAAAGGAAGAAGCAGAGGAGTTGAAGAAAAAGTTTACGGAGGCCGGCGCTACCGTGGAGTTGAAGTAAGTATATTAATCATACCGTTACCGTTTGAGCCCTTCGACCCGCCTGCAACGCTATGCTTGCATTGCGGGCAGGCAAGCTCAGGACAGGGCTATCGAGAACATTTCCTAATATACTTCTCGACAAGCTCGAAGAATAAATGTTACTGTTTGAGTCCTTCGGCAAGCTCAGGACAGGTCTATCGAGAACATTTCTTAATGTACTTCTCGACAAGCTCGAAGAATAAATGTTACTGTTTGAGTCCTTCGGCAAGCTCAGGACAGGTCTATCGAGAACATTTCCTAATGTACTTCTCGACAAGCTCGAAGAATAAATGTTACTGTTCGAGTTTATCGAGAACATTTCCTAATGTACTTCTCGACAAGCTCGAAATTTCGCTTCTCGACTCGCTTGCCCCGTTACAAATCACAGATTTATAATCGGGGCTTTGCTCGCTCGAAGAGTAAAAAAGTCCGCTCACTTGAAACATGTGTTCAAAAGCAAAAAATCACCAAAAAAGAGCCCTTTCGGGCCCTTTTTTGTTTTTTTATAAAGATTTATCGCTTAAAAATAAAATAAGACACAAGAAGGAGAAGAATAAAAACAATAACTAAAATAATCTGTCTATGCACTTTGATTGAAATCGCGGGGAGCCCGAACCGGGGGACTCTCAAAAACCTTCTTTTTCTTTTTATATCAGCATAAATCAAAAAAAGCGCGCCGGAAAACCTTTTCATATACTTTTTTCTGCTTTTAATAAGTTTGTTTAATGTTTTCTGATTAAAAGGAAAAAGAGTGATAATTTTTTCTGCCAAAAACCCTTCAAAAAAACCGTCAATACCCTGGGTAAGGACCACAATCTTGTCTTCTCGCGATAAGCGGCCGGAAGCAGCATTAGAAAATACTTTTATTGAAGAGCTGTTTAGAGAGCCCTGAAATTCCAAATTTTCACTGACGTCTAAATATTCTCCGCCTCTTAATAAAATCATTTTAATGCGGCCTGCTTTAGAAAAATTTATTGTAAAGTTATCAACACTTAGAACGGCAATATTTAATTTTCCCAGCCATCTTACGTTTCCCTGGTCGCTTAATTTTTGTAAATAAGAATTGCCTTTCTTAAGCGACTCTTTAAGCGCGATTTCCGGAGAGCGTTCGGGACTAAAGAAATATTCGTTTCTGATTATCTCGCTTAATTTTTTTAAAATATTTTTGTCTCTGGAAACAGCATCAACAAGTTCGCCTATGATATATAGGGTTCCTAATGCCTCTTGTTCCGGGCTTTCCGGCGGAAAGAAAAAGGTTTTTACAACATCATTGCGATTTTTCCCGGGATTGATATGAAAGTCAAAGGTTTGCATAGTATTTTTATTATATAAAAAAATTTACAAATTTTCAACTCTCAATTATTAATAATCCAAAATGCAAACCTCAAATCTCAAAGTGACAAAAACTCTTTTGTCATTCCCGCGGGGATGACACTGCTGTGTCATTTGGATTTATTTTTTCGCTTAACAGAATTAGTAAATTAAAAATTGTTACTGTTGCTTTATTATAGAATAATTTATAGAATAAAGATGCGGGCAGCTAGCTCAACGGCAGAGTACTGCATTCACATTGCAGGGGTTACAAGTTCGAATCTTGTGCTGCCCACCCCGTTAGAAATATCTGGAAACCAAACCGTTAAACATATAATTCCAATGGCTTAAGCCATTTCTAACGGGGCCCACCAAGAGTAAAGCCGCCGAGAGCAGGGCTCGGCGGCTTCTTGTATTTCAGTGTATCCATGTATCCATTGGAACACTGCAAAGAGCGGTAAAAAAGAACTGCTAACGGCTTACGGGAGAGGGGCACACTCTCTTATTCTGTCAGAAAGGAGTTTAGCATCTTCAACCATTTCTTCGAGGATTTTCAATGCTCGCTCCTTTGACACGAGCGTGCGCTTGCCGCCGCCATTAAGGCGGAAACTAAAGATGCCCTCGCCATTATCGTAAATAATATCAGGCGTCAATACGGCTTGACTGCCGTTGATCTCTATAGAAATCTTTAGTTGCGCTCGGACTCTCTTCAAGCGAGAAATGTCCTTCTTGGAGAGTCCACTAAGAATAATTTTGCCCGATTGCCCTAAATTTCGAACCTTCAAACCCGTAATTATCGTTGCTATTTCAGTCATAGACCCCTCCTATCATTTGGTGAATTACTTTACTTTCCTTAATTCTTTTGCGAAGAAAGAAGAAAGGAGGGGACCTTTCTTTAGAACTGGGAAACACTGATGTTTCACCTCCTTAAATAAGTTATCTGCGGCTTGAAATGCAATTTGTATTATACATTATTATTTTTAAAAAAGCAATATTTTACACCCTTCCCCCTCCTTAATCCTCCCCCTCCTTTTGCGCAAGCGCGAAAAGGAGGGGGAGGAAACAGAGAAACCTTTACCCCCCCTTTTTTTTGGAAGGGGAGGAAATGGAAAAACCTTAATTCTCCTCCTCTTTTGGAGGGGGAGGAAACAGAGAAACCTTTACCCCCCCCTTTTTTTGGAGGGGGAGGAAATGGAAAAACCTTAATCCTCCCCCTTCCCTTGGGAAGGGGGAGGTAGGAGGGGGATGGGGAAAGAAAGAGAGGCATTGTTAAAGCTAAGCAATTAAAAAATGAGTGTGAAAAAGAAGATAATTAATTTGGGGGGGCAGTAAGCTTGCTTTACTGCTCTTCTTGCTGCCCTATACAGCATTAATTTTGCTTATTTTTTTGTCCTGGTTTTTGAAATCAGGGTATTTGTTTTTGAATCCTTTTAGTTAGTGGAAAATTTGTTTTGTTGGTATTCAGTTTTTTTGCTATAATACATCAATGGCACAGCCATTGGTTATTCAATATCTTGTCTGGCATTTTTTTGATGTTCCCAAAGAGATAGCAAAAATATGGAAAAACTATCTCTGTTTTGGCTTTAATCTTTTTTCTATCGGAGCGCTTTTGAAAACATTATTTGCGCCCTGGCACCAATACCAATGGTCTTATGGCAGGGGATTCAGTTTTTCCAGATATGCCGAGGTTTTTATTTCTAATGCATTCAGTCGTTTTATCGGCGCTTTTATAAGGACTATTCTGATAATTATTGGCATTGCTTTTGAAATAATCATTTTCTTTTTAGGAGGAATATTGTTTTTATCATGGCTGTTCTTGCCGGCTTTTTTGGCAGGGGCATTTATTTTTTCCATTAAACTGCTGTTTTAATGATTAATTTTGATTTTCAGTCATCAGGAATTTATAAAGCGGTTAGGATTAGTAAAAACCCTATTTTTAAATCCTTTAAGTTTTTTAAAATCCTTTTTTTATTAGGCGCTTTTGGGTTTTTTCTTTTATTTATTATAAACTCTTTTGCCAGCGGCTCTCTGGCAGAGCATTTTGTCTTGCTCGGTTTTGCCGTGATCTTTTTGGCTTTTGCCATTATCTTTTTTCTTGGTGACGGTTTTTTTAGGACTAAAGTAAAAAAACCGCAGCTGCCTGAAATAAATCCTGCTGTTAATTTAGCAGAGTTCTTGAGTTTTGAAACGGCCAAAGCGCTTTATGACGCTATTGCCCATTGCAAAAAGAGAAATATCTTTCCAATTAATCCCACTATTTTTCTTTATTTTCTCTTAAAACAAAATCCGGATATTTCTTTTGTTCTCCATCGTTTACTGCTTAGTGTAGAGGAAATCAACAAGGAACAGGAAAAATACTTTGCTCCTCAAAAATTTCAAGATACGCTTAGCCAAGGCATTTATTCAGAAAAATTTGAGCAATCCATAGAAGAAGCCATAGAAGTTATTAAAAATAATAAACATCAGCGAATTGAAAAAGGGGATATGGTACAGGCGCTGGTGATGCACGAACCGGTTATCGGCGCTTTTTTGCTGGAAGCCGATTTAAGGCCGGAAGATGTCAGAAATTTAATTTCTTGGCAGGAAAAGCAGAAACAAAAACAGGAAAAGGAAAAAAGATTCTGGGAATATGAAAATTTAATGAAAGCAGGAAGCATTGGCCGGGGTTGGTCAGCGGGCTATAGTTTAATTTTTGACCAATATTCGTTAAATTGGAATTTCCAAGCCCAAAGAGAAGAGGTCATCAGCCAAGAGTTTGCTTATCAGGATGAAATTGAACAGGCAGAGAGCATTCTTTCCAGCCCTAATATTAATAATGTTCTTTTAATAGGAGAGCCGGGAGTGGGAATGAAAAATATAGTTAAAGCCATTGCTCTTAAAAGCAGCAGGGGGCAAAGTTCTCCCCAAATTAATTATCAAAGGGTTTTAGAATTGCGCATTCCTCAAATGCTTGCCCATTTAAAAGACCCGGAGGAAGTAGAGCAGTCCTTAGATGCTGTTTTTAGAGAAGTGGAGCAGACCGGAAATATTATTTTAGTAATAGATGATTTTCATAATTATATGGCTACCGAAGGAGCCCCCGGCACCATAGACATTACCGGAATGCTGGCTTCTTACCTTAATTTGCCCCAATTTCAAGTTATTGCCATTACAAGTTATGCCGGGCTCCATAAAAAAATTGAACAAAATCCTTCTATTTTAAATATGTTTTCCAAGGTAGAGGTAAAAGAGCCCACTCCAAGTCAAACTCTTAGAATGCTTCAGGACTTGGTGCCGGGATTAGAGGCGAAATATAATAAGATTATCAGTTATCCGGCGCTGGAACACGTTGTTGATCTTACGGGCAGATATATTTCTAATGTGCCTTTTCCTAAAAAAGCCAGAGAAGCACTGGAAGAAACAGTGGTTCTTTTTGCCGCTTCCAAAGAAAAATGGATTTTACCCATTCATATTGATCAACTTATTTCCAAAAAAACAGAAATTCCGGTCGGCAAATTAGAGGAAAAAGAAAAAGAAACGCTTCTTCAATTAGAGGAATTGATACATCAAAGAATTATTAATCAGGAAGAAGCAGTTACCGAGGTTTCTGCTGCTTTGCGCCGGGCAAGAGCCCAATTGCAAGTAAAACAGGGGCCTATGGGCGGTTTTCTGTTTTTAGGGCCGACGGGCGTGGGGAAAACAGAAACATCTAAGGCATTGGCAGATATTTATTTTGGTTCAGAAAAGAATATAATACGTTTAGATATGTCCGAGTTTCAGTCAGTAGCAGACATTCCTCGGATTATCGGCGGTCCGGGAGAAACAGGGCTTTTAACCACGCCGGTACGGGAAAATCCTTTTTCCTTAGTGCTTTTAGACGAAGTGGAAAAAGCCCATCTTAATGTTTTGAACCTATTTTTACAGGTCTTAGACGAAGGACACATTACTGACGGGATGGGCAGAAAAGTGGACTTTTCCCATACTATTATTATTTGCACTTCCAATGCCGGATATGAAATAATTTTACAAGCGCTTAAAGAAAATTCCAATTTTGATACTATTAAGAAAAAACTTTTAGATTATTTATTTGAAAAAGCCATTTTTCGTCCCGAACTTATTAATAGGTTTGACGCTGTAGTTATTTTTAAGCCCTTAAGCAGGCAAAACCTTTTAGACATTGCTCATTTAATGCTGAAAAAAATAGAAAAAGGCCTGGCAGAAAAATACATTGAATTTGTTATTACCGAGGAATTAAAGGAAAGAGTGGTTGACTTGGGTTATGATATTACTTTTGGCGCCAGAAATCTTAAAAGAATGATTCAAGAAAAAGTGGAAGACCCTTTGGCAGAGGCATTGTTAAGAGGGGATATTAAAAAAGGGGATGTTATAGAAGTAAGTCCTCATAAATTTAAAGTAAGGAAAGCAAAAGGTCGAACATGATATATGATGAACGCACGATTTTGCACAAGATGAACACAAGATTATCTTGCGATTATCGTGCTTTTTATCTTATGTTAATCATTAAAAAAAATATAAAAAAATATGAATGAAGAAAATCAGCCAAATATACCTCAACAAGGCGGTTTTGTCGGGTCTTCGGGCATGGGAATCCAGTCGCCCCCGAAATCGTCTAATAAAAAAATAGTTATTGGAATTATACTCGGAATAATAGTAATTTTTATTGGCGCTGTAGCTGTTTTGGCTGCCAGAATTTGGGACCCTACATGGAGTCCGTTTAGGTCTTCGCCAGAAACAGTAGTGCATAAAGCATTTTCCAAAATGGCAGAAGTTGATGCAATGCATTCTAAATTAACCCTTAAGGGCGAGATAAGAAGTCCCGAGGGGGCAGGAAGTTTTAGCTTAGTTGCAGAAGGAGATAGTGATAGCACCGACCCGAAAGAGCTAAAATCCCAATCTGTATTTGACTTTTCATTGAACATTCAAGGCGTAAAAATGTTCTTTGTCGGAGAGGCGCGCGCTATAGGCGAAGCATTGTATTTTAAAATAGATACCGTTCCTTTGCCCATTACTGCTTTTTTGTCAAAGGCAGGCATAGATTTGGACCAGTGGAAGGGAAAGTGGATTAGTTTTGATCCCAAGGACTTGGGAATGTCTATAGGCCCTGATTCTGAAGAGATGATAGAGATAGAAAAAGAAATTTTGGAATTGTTAACAAAATATCCGGTCCTGCAGGCTAAGCAAGAATTTTCCGATAAAAGCATTGAAGGCAAAAAAATGTATCATTATCTACTTACTCTGGATCCGGAGAACACCAAGTATTTTATGGCAGATTTTATAGAATCAATAGGGCAATCAATGGGCTCAATGTATAGCGGAATAAGCACGGAAGAAACACAGAAAATTGACGAGGCAATGGATGAAATGTTTGAAGTTTTAGGAGAGGTTGACTTTGAAATTTATATTGGCAAAAAGGATTTCTTGATTTATAAGGTTGCAGGGGAAAAGCTTATTGAAATTCCAGATGAGCCATCCAGGCCGGGCGGGGAAGTTGATTTAAATTTTCAATTAGAATCATCGCGATTTAATCAGCCAATAGACATTCAAGCGCCGGAACAATCCACAAGCATTTTAGAATTATTCGGTCCTTTGATGCAAATGTCTATGGGAATGAACCAAGCCGGAGCTGATGCACGGATTAAATCAGATGTTATACAACTACGAACGGAGGCAGAATTGATTTATGCAGATTATGGAAATTATGATAATTTATGTATAGGAGGCGGGTTAAACAGAGATCATTCAACAATGATAGCGGACATAGAAAACGATATTAAAACCCAGCAAAAAGGAACGCTTGCCCTAAGCTGCTATGCGTAGCAGAGCGACTATTGTTTGTCTGCCCGACTTACCGGAGACCCTAATCATAATCAGTGGTTTTGTGTAGATAGTACGGGCAGAGCTCTTGAAACCATGGGTAATACTTGTAATTTTGTTTCTTTATCTTGCGAATAATTTAAAAATGGACATAGAGGACAGCATGGGGGATAAGACGGACAAAGCGGACAAAACAAAGCGAACACTCATTGTCCGCTTTGTTTTGTCCGCAATATAAAGATGCAGAAGCCCGGCCTCCGCATCTTTTTTGCTATTGACAAAATTTTGGAATAATGCTATATTTGAAATAATCTGAAAGTTAAGGAGGAAGTTATGCGAAGAATAATTGTCTTTGCAGTCGTGGTAGTACTGGCGGGCGCGGTTGTTTGTGCCCAAGAGAGAATGACGGAGCCGGAGGTTATGAACATCCTTCGGCAAACTTATCCCTACGCTGCCAGAACACACGGAGGGCTTCGAGTTTCTCTTTCAGAGAGCGGGAACTTTGTAGCCCTTCCAGCTGCTGATATTCAGAGGGAGATAGATCACCTGCTATCTGGAATTGGTAAGCTGGCGCCGCAAGACGTAACGCGACTACTGTTGGGCAGCTTTGCAGACGGATTGCCATGGAAACAGGTGCCAATCGGGCTTGCGGTCAACCCTCAGACAGAGGAGACTGACACGATTTACGTCACCAAGGAACGAGGGGTGGGAGTATTATATCGTGTCTATTATGACCTCTCAACACGGAAATATTTTCACCAGAGGGTTTACTGCGATGAGGACATTCGTCTCGTGGTCATTTTTGGCGGCGACTAGCCGCCCGGATAGAGTCTAGGAGGGAATGGCGCAGGGTGTATCCGCATCGCGGACAACGCCCTGCGCCTCATATATTATAAAATTACAAAAACGCTTGACATTTTTTTTGAAAAAGTACAAGATTTAAAAATAATAGAAAATCAACAATCAATAATCAATAATTAATAATTTAAAGACGAGATCCTTCACCCCTCGTAAGCTCGGGGTTTGTGTGACCGTCATTTAATTTTATGAAAAATCTTTATTTTAGTTTTACCGAGAAAACCAGGGCAAAATTTGTTTTTATCTTTGCCTTGTCTTTACTTGTTTTAGTCCAAAGTTTATTTTCTCCTTTTATTACCGCTTTTTACTGGGATGATGACCCGGGGACAGGATGTCCGCCCAATTGTCCGCCTCCCTGTGTGGATGAGTGCGATTACTATGGACAAAAAATTTGTGTAGATTCTACCCATTATAAAATATGCGAACCTCATCCTACTCAACCCTGTTTTGTTTGGTCTTCACCGATAAGCTGTGGAACAGGAAAAATTTGCCAAAATGGACAGTGCATTTCCTCTTGTAGTTGCGGATCTTGGTCTAACTGGCAAAATTTTGGCTGCGGACAGGACAGTTGCTCGGCAGATAAAATGTTACAGAAGAGAACCAGAGATTGTACACCATCGGGATGCGCTTCAGAAGTAGAAACCAGGTGCGTTTATAATTCAAGTTGTGTTCCCGTTCCACCCGCACCCACAGGATTATCTTGTAACACAGTATCTACCAGTAAAATAAATGTTTCATGGAACTCTGTAAGCACGGCTAATGGCTACAAAGTATATCGCTGTACGGGCACTACTTGCAGTCCGACCAGCTTGGTGCGCACGCAAACAGGAACCTTTTGGTCAAATATTGGATTAAACTCTGACACTGCTTACCGCTACAGGGTAAAGGCCTACAACAGCGCCGGAGATAGTAATTACAGCAACACGGTAACCTGCAAAACAGATGCTCCTATTCCTGATTTGAATGTTACTTGCTCTGCCAATCCTAATCCGGTTCAAGTGAGCCAGACCACAACCTTTACTGCTTATCCCAGCGGAGGCACGGGTTCTTATAGTTATTCTTGGTCAGGAGATTGTAGTTGCAGTTCTACTAAAACTTGCTCCAAGTCATTTTCTTCTACCGGCAATTACACAGCTACGGTAACGGTTACTTCAGGAAGCCAAACTAAATCAGCTTCTTGTTCAGTTCAAGTTAATCCTATTCCCTGCAATTGTTCTTCCTGGTCTTCTTGGCAGAACAAAGGATGCGGAGCAGGCAGCTGTCCGGCTAATCAGATGTATCAGCAAAGAATTAGGACCTGCACTCCTTCGGGATGTGACATTGAACAGGAAAACAGATGTGTTGCTCATTCCAGCTGCGCTGCTTCAGGCAATATCTCTTGTTCTTCAACCACGAATAATTCCGTTACTTTAGCGTATAATTTCAATAACAGCGCTACCGGACAGGTTTCTT
>CAYYED010000045.1:0-60088 GCA_964470785.1 uncultured Candidatus Saccharibacteria bacterium
ATCACTCGTGTCAGAATTCATATACACAGAGATAGAGCTGCCTGTAGACACACCCGTAACACTAGTGTTGCTTAAGGTGAATGTCTTGGAACTCCCTGCTCCAATTTGTACACCGGCTGCAGCCAAGCAAGTAATAGTTTGCGTGCTTGCCGTACAGCTCTCGTCAGTAAACTCTGCATCTGTATTATTATACAGTTTCCATGTACCAGCCGTAGTGGCGCTACTGGTGGCAATAGTAAACTTCCATTGATAGAAGTCCACCGCATCGCCGGTGGCAGAAACCTTAAATCTATATAAGTTATTTCCGCCCGTAGTCAGAGTTTGGCCGCCTAAAGCAACGCCAGTCGTGGTAATGGTTGGAACAGCTTTCCAAATTCTAAAGGCATTGGCAGTGCGGGCAGCAGCAGGAACGCTGGTCAAGTTGGTTCCGCTAATTTCTCCTCTGGCAGTAACATTACCCAGATTAATACGCATTGTAATTGCTCTATTAGAAGCAGCTACGCCATAAACATTAATATCTGCCTTAACAGTAAGGTGCTTCTTGGCACCAGCTGGGACAGCCCAGTTTAATCCACTAAATGTAGTGGTTCCACTGGCGCCAATTGATGCTCTGCTCGCTAACAAGGTGGTTCCATCGTAAAGGCCAATATTTAGAATATCGGCTATAGCTTCTCCACCGGTTTCTGTAACCGCGATAGAGCTAACAATAGCGTCTTCTGCGCCGGTTGTCTCATAAAACTCAAATTTAGCAAGCTCTTGTCCGGTGTCGCCCATTAAAAGCATGGCAGAAGACGGACTGTCAGCTGCCTTGTTAACCGTTAAGGCGGCATTAGCAACCAAATAAAGGGTTTGTCCAGTTATGGTGCCGGTGTCATTAGCGCTACTGGCAGTGTCTACACCAGTACCGTATGCCCCTGTTAAATTAACAGTTTTTGCAGAAGAGGATGTCGCAGTAGCACCGGAAACAATGTCTGCAAAAACATTAACTACCATTTGCTGTCCGGCAGCTAAATTAATCCTTGGTGAAGGATAGAAAAAATAGCTACTGTCTGCGCTCACCGTTGCTTGGGTGCTGCCAATTTGAGTTCCGTCTGCTTTCTTAAGCGTAACGTTTTGCAATGCGGAAAAAGCGCTATTAGAATCAGCGACTCTAAAGGAGCTGATATTAACCGCTTCTCCGGCTCCGGCAGTTACGGTAAAGGAAGCCACTCGAAGTCCGGTAGCTCCGGCTACTCCGGTGGGAACGGTAGCTGAGCCATCGGGCATAGCCACATTCTTGGCCGTAGTCAAAGCTCCTGTTCGAACCGTTAATGTAAATCCAACCGCGCTTGGGGTGGATAAAGAGGTCATAGAGCTTCTGCCTTGAGCATTACCAGAACCAGTATCTAAAGAAACTCTAATAGTGTTACCATCAGCAATGTTGGTGCCATTAGAGCTCTTAGCATCTGCCCTAACCGTTAAAACACTGGTTTCTCCGGCCTTGACAACAAAAGTATTGCCAAAGCTAAATTCTCTGGGAGTAGCGTCGGCTGAAATATCTCTTGTGGTGTCTTTTTGCGTTCCGTCAACATAAAGCTTAACATTCTTTAAGCCATCTCCATGAGAATTTGCTACAGAAGCCGTAAGGCTGCTAATTCTTATGTCTTCTCCAAATGCCTGAATGTTAAACTTGGCAACCTCAATATTAGTAGCTCCTAAAACAGCGCTTCCTGAAGGAGAGTCGCTGGAGCGGGTAATAAGAATGCTGCCTGTGTTGATGGTGGTGTTTCCGGCAGATTCAATAATGGTCCACGAATCGGCCTGATTGGGTTTAATATAAACACCGTATTCCATATCCTGGGCAATAATATCAGCCATATTCTGGAAAGAAAACTTAAACGTTCTGTTGGTTCCGCCAACAATATCACCTCTTAAGGAATAGTATTTGGTATCCCCGGCATTAAGCTTGATAGGATCAGCGCTTAGATCAAAGGTGGCTGTGTTGTCTGTGCCAAGCATTTCCACGGTTGCTCCATACTGGTTGGCATCAGCGCCGACTATTTTCAAGTTCTTAATATCGCCTCGGGCAATACTCCCGATGTTGGTGAAAATAAGTTTGTGAACCTCTACTTCTTGATCAACAGCAGCCAAAGAGAACTCCCATAATTCAAAATTGGTTTCTCCCGGATCTACTGTAGAAGAATAGGTGCTGTGGGCAATGGTTAGTTTTCCTAAGTCGCTAACCTGAGCTACGCTCATAAGGTTGCCGGCTAACGGAAAGCTTCCTCCCACTGTTGCATTGGATACAACATCGTCTTTAGAGGCCAAGCTAAATCCAATGGTTAGCCCTGAGCCAGCGCCATTGGCTAAGTCGCCTTTCACGGTAATGGTCTTGCTTCCTCCAGCCGGAACGGTAAATAAACTGTTGCTGAAAGTAGCTACCTTACTGGCAAAAGAAGAATATTCTGCCAATCTGGTGTTGCCATCATAAAGATAAAGCTGAGAAATATCAGCGTCAGAGGCAATGCCTATTCTGTTTAGCTTTAATGAAGTGACATTAGCCGCAGCTGTTCCGCTATTGGTAAATCTTAGTTTCAAGAAAGGAATTGATGCTTGAGCCCCGTCACCGCTGATAGCGTCGGCAATAATAGAGCCAGAGGCCGGATTATCTGAGGCCAAAGCCACGGTTAAGTTGGCATCGCCTACAGGAGTTTCGCCTTCGGCTGTGGCGTGGCAAGCATCGTCGTACCAGTAAAAATCTGCGTCTTCGCAATCGGCCTGATTGTCATAATCGCTTGGTACGGATGTTGGAGGCGGTACCTCTACTGTGAGCAATGCATTAAGCTTGTCTCTGGTTGTTTGTCCTACAAATCCGGTTCCCGTGGTAATCCCCCAAGGAGCTAAAACATCACTGGCATAAAGCTCTTGGAATTTGATAACTCCGGCTTTGGTTAAAGGACCAAAGTAAGAGGTTTCATTTCCCGGAGAGCCGACGCCGGTTTCAGCTAATTGGGTATCAGAATCGGAATTAAGGACAATCTGTAAATACTTTACATCATTACCGGTCATTCCTTGTTTAAGGGCTCTGTCAAATTCAAAACCCTCGGGAATTCCGGTAATAGCAGGAGTTGTTGGTCCATCTGTTGGTTCGCCGGTCAGGTCTGCTAATTGCTCTTGGTATTGCAATAGCTGCGCCTGCAAATCAGCAATTGCCGCGGTCAGCTCTTCCATAGTCATGGCTTGAGCCGGGGCAAAAGAACCGCCAACCATTGTCACGGCGACAATGAATGTAGTAACTCCTGAAAATAATCTTTTCAATAATATACTCATTTTTTTAATTTTTATTTTACTTTTAATTATTATCCTGAACGGAATGAAAGATTCTGTAACAATACACAAGATCCTTCGCTAACGCTCAGGATGACAGCGCTCGCGCGCTGCCAGTTCGACCTTTAGTTTTTTTTGGTCTAAACAATAATAATCCTGCTGTTAAGCCGACCAAACCCAACAGCGCCTGATTTCTAATCGTTTGATTTTAATAAGAAAAAATAAAATCTATTTTTTCCAGTGCCTGCTGATATTCCCCTTCATTATATAATGCTTCTGCCTCTTTGAGAAGGCCTTCCTGTTCTTCGGTCAAGCTCCGCGTTTTCGTCATTTGAATCAAGCTTTTTGCCAATTCAGCGGAAGTAAATTGGATATTGTTTCTTAGGGCTTGGTCAATTTGTTCTTCGGTGGCGATTATTGCGGCTCTCACCTCTTCCAAATCTTTTGCTTCTATTTCTGTTTCTGCTGTATATGTTATATCTGCTATGCCTGCTGTATTTGTTGTATCTGTTGTATCTGTTGTATCTGTTATATCTGTTGTATCTGCTGTATTAATAGTCGTTTCCAGTTTCTGAAGCTTTCCTTTAATTTCATTAACGGTCCGGACTATTTTGCCGGTTGTTTCAGGATTTTTCAATTCTTGGTCATTTGCCAATGTTTTCCCTATTTCTGCTAAACTGTTTCTTATTTCAGCCAAAGGCCCTTGTTCAGAAATTTCAGCAATTCCTAATTCCGGCTCTTGTGAGTCCTGGAAAGGAGCATAAAAATCAAAAAGCGCAAAAACCCCTAATCCTATCAAGATTGCCAAGGTTCCGGAAATAACTGCCGGAGCAAGCTTTAATTTTGGAGTCCAGGACGGCAAAAAGCCCCAAGAAAAAGTTTTCCCAGGGTTTGTGTTGTATAAATCATCTAAAATGCGGGCTTTAGTTGCCTGCTTCCACGCTGAATCCGGCTTAATCTCCTGCAATGCTTTTAAATTGTGGATAATTTGCCTTTCCTCCATGGTTTTTTGGGTCTGGATTCCCGCCTGCGCGGGAATGACATGCCCTATATTATTAACGGGAATAATATACCCTATTATACCCTATTATTAAGTAGACGATGAAAACGCTAAAGTGTTACACCTTGGGTGACTTTTGACTGTTAACTGTTGCCTAGCCCGCTGATCGCTCCAGCGGTCGGCCTAGGGACTTTTGACTACGGCCCAGACCTTGTGTCATTGCGAGGAGCGACTAGAGGGAGCGACGAAGCAATCTCTTGCGTGGTAATTTCACGGATAGATTGCTTCGGACTGACGCCCTCGCAATGACGTGAAAGGGACACCCTCGCAATGACGTAAGCGACTAAAGTGGCTAAAAACCATTGTCAAAGATCAATAGTCATTGTCAACAGTCAATGGTCAATGGTCATTATCGATGGTCGCCTTCAGTTGTTCCATTGCTCGGTGGAGCATTATTCTTACTGCTCCTTTTGATTTAACCAAAATTTCAGCAATTTCTTTGGTAGAAAGCCCGTCTATGTGCTTTAAAATAATGACATCCTGATATTCCGGCTTAAGCCGGGCAAGGGCTTTTTGAACAATTGCCAAGTCAGAACGGTCAGTTTCCTTTTTTTCCAAGGACTGGGCAGTGTCCTCTATCTTTATTTCACTGTCCTCAATGGACACAATTTGCGTCCGCCCTTCTGCGCGATAATGGTCAATCACTAAATTCCGGGCCGAAGCATAAAGAAATGCCCGAGGATTTTTAATTTCTTTATTTTCCTCCAAATGAAAAACTCTCCAGGTCTTTAAGAATACCTCTGAAGTAAGGTCTTCGGCTGTTTCTTTAGAACTTACTTTGATATAGATAAAGCGGTAGATGCTGTCTGCATATCTATTATAGATTTTACTGAATTTTCTTTGGTGTTTGTTCATTTTTGGAAATCCTCCCCCTCCTCTTTCCTCCCCCTCAAAGAGGGGGAGGATTAAGGAGGGGGTGGAATTCTCGGGTAAATAAAAATAATATCCGGACATTGGTTCGGACATCGTGGACAAAATGTGGACAATAAGTGGACAAATTGTGGACAACTATTTTTTACTAAAACCCACTTGTCCGCTTTTACTTCTTCTCTTTAAGGGTAAATAAAACATCTTTTTTACTTTCTCTCTTTCTGTTTAAAACATTATTTCGCATCAAGGCGCTCACGTCTCTTCTAATGGTTCTGGAAGTAATCTCTGGAAATGCCTGTTGAATTTCTTGTAGAGAAATTACTTCTTTTTCTTTGAGCATTTCTATAATTTTTTTCTGTCTTTCTTGGGGCGAGTCAGGCGACCCTTCTAAGTTTTCCACAGGCCTTTGCCTTTCTTTTGTTTTAAGGATTTTTTGTTCTTTTTTAGAAAATTTTTGAGTTTTGAGCGATTCCCGGGTCTTGAGAACTTTTTCCCGTGGCGGTAAATTAATAACTTTTAGCGGCTCAATCAGTTGTTCCGTGCTTATTTTCAGCTGTTTTAGGGCGATTTCTTGTTTTATTTCTCTGTAATACCGTTCTAAAACCAAAAAATTCTTTTCATCGGCCCATTTCTGGCTTTTGGCTATCCTAAAAAGCGCTAATATTTGCTCTATCTTCCGAAAAATAGCGGTTTTTTGGGATTTTTGGGGAACAAAAACAATAAGAGCGGATAAAATTTGGTTTGCCTTCTCTCTAATTTGAAATTTTAGCGGCTCCCTTTCCGGAAAAAGGCCGGTTACCCTATATAAAGCTATTGTTATCTTAATAATTTTTTCCTTATCCATAGACCAAGCAAAGCCAGCCAAGGCGCTCTGACCAGCTAATCTTTCCTCCCTGCTAATTACTCAAAAACACGGCGCTTTTTACCAAGCCACTAATTGGGAAAACTGTTTAAGGTTTTCCAATTGTGTCTCGGTAAGGCCTTGCGAATGTTCCACCGCTTCTCTGACCAGATTTTCAGAAATATTCAACTTTTCTCCAAGATCTAAGGGCTTTTCACCAATCTGCTTCTGAATATAGTCCTCGGCATATACCCTGTGCTCCGGGGTCATTTCCACGGCATCTACCCGGGCGGCAAGATATTGGCTGACTGCCCTGCGGGCAAGATGGGTAACCCCTTCTCCTGACCGGGCTTCAAACACATATTCTCCTGTCAGTATTTCATCCGGTTCAGACAGCCCTTCTTTTGTCTCTCCTGCAATAACCGGAATCTTTATCTCTGCATCCGAAACAATTGGCTCAACCTCACCTTCTGTCACGCCAATGGAAACCTCCTCGTCAGGCACAAAACCGGTTTCTTCTGTAATATCAGGCCCAATGACTGAAAAAAGATTAATCTTGTATTCTTTCAAAGCACCGGTGTTTTGCAAATAGGCAAAAGTGCCCAGAGCCAAGACAATAAAAAGAACAACCAAGCCGACAACAAAAGCGCCTCCCTCTATTTTTGAAGCTCTCGTAAAAAACCTCATATTAATTTTTTTAATTATCTTAAATTTAGTTTATACAATAAAAATTTTTTGTAAAGGGGAAAACTAAAATCCCGCTCCTCCCCCACCTTTCCCTCCCCCTCGCAGAGGGGGAGGGATTAAGGGAGGGGGGATTAAGGGAGGGGGTAAATTGTTCCCTCTTGTCCGCTATAATTTCCATTATTTACATTAACTCCGCCCTTGGCCTCTATCTCTCCAAAAAACCCGCTCGTGTCCCCGTGTATTGCTATCCTTCCACCGCCGCCGGCACCGGCATAGGTAAAAGCATTTCCTCCATTAGCCGAAATTTTGCCTGTTCCTTCTAAAAAACCGGTTTCTAAATAAACGCTCCCGCCGCTGCCGGCAGCGGTGGCAGAGCATCCCCAGCTTGGCGAAGGAATGCCGGGTTCTCCATCAGCAGAAATTTCCCCGTCTAAGGCCAAAATATTTTCAGCCAAAATAATGATAGCCCCTCCTCCGGCTCCGCCTGATTGTTCAGAACAAAAGCCGGGATCTGCCGGAATCTTGCCTCCTCCTGAACCAAAATCTTGGGGGTTTTCAGGGCTTCCATAAACAGAACTGGTAGCATTTCTTCCGCCTTGGCCGCCATAACTTCCTCCAATAATTCTTTCTCCTGTTCCCGGGCCTTCGCCTGAACCATGTCCCAGTCCGCTGACAGACAAGAAAGAACCCGCCCTTAATGAAAAATCGTTCACTTCTGCCCTTATATTGGCTTTAATTTCCGAGTTTTCCACAATTAAATCATTGGCTCTAAAAATTAAAAATTCTTTTGGAATATTTTGCCATAAAACAAAATTCAGTATTATTTCTCCTGCCTGAATCATAATTTCCTTTTCTGCGGACAAAGAACAATTGCTAATCTCTAAAACATCTATGCCGTTTAAGTTTTCTGAAAGCTCTAAAACCCCTGTTTGGCAGGAGTTTTCTATTATTAATTTGCTTTTTCCCAAGTTTTCAAAATAAACCGTTCCCGGAGAACCGCAACCGCCGGATGTCCTGTTACTTCCCCCATAAGCATAAATTTCTCCTTGGAACTGGTCGTCTTGATAATAAACAGCAGCTTGGCCGCCATTGCCGGCACCGCCGCCGTCAATAGAATCCGCCCCGCTGGACGATATTTCTCCGTTTCCTTTAAGGGTTTTGGTTTTAATATAAATACTGCCGCCATCTCCGCCGGCTGTTGCCGGACAACCATAGCTAAGATGCCCTACGCCCTGAAGTCCGTTAGTGGAAATTGTGCCGTTAATAGCAAGGTCATTTTCTATTTCTAAAATAATTGCCCCTCCTCCGGGACCGCCGGGAGCGGCAAGACATAGTCCGGGGATTATTTCTCTGCCTCTGCCGGCCGAGCCCAAAGAATCGGGAAAAGAATAATTTTTCCCCACAGAAACCATTTGTGAATAGCCCTGGCCAACAGCGGTCATTAAACTGCTTTGTTCTATAATAATATTGTCTGCCGTGATTTTTACGCCCTTGAACCCTTCTATGTCTTCATCTGCTTCTAAGGTCAGAGTTGCCCCATTTTTAACAACCAAATCCTGAAAAACATATTCACCGGCAGGCAAAGCAGTGTCTTGGGAAACCACTGTCTTAGACACGCTATTTTCTGCTCCGGGCGTACCATTGATTGAATTTCCCTCAATATCCAAGCCGTTTCGGCCAATGCCATTATTGCTGGCCCAATTGTCCGAATCAGTGCCGCCAATAGCAGAATCAATCCTTTCCATGGTCTGTTTTGTGTTGTTATCGCCGGCAAACCATGCTTGAGAAGCGTCCACTCTGTCTATCAAGACCCCTTCATTATTATAGAGCTCTATAATTTCGCCGGCATTATTAAGATTCCAATCAGTCCCAAAATTTCCATATCTTGCGTCAATCTGAACATCAACAAGGGTTTCCATATCTTCATCGCCGCGAGCTAAAACATAAAATCCATTGGGCTGAATGGCTGTTCCCTGTTCAAAAATAATGTCAAATGTTTCTGTGGTAGGAACAAACAAGCGCCATCCGGCCATCTCTATTATTTCTTCGCCGGGATTGTAAAGCTCCAGCCATTGATGCCGCCAATTCGCTTCTGTCCCCATCCAGGCGATTTCGTTAATAACTGCTGTTAAAAGCGGTTCTTCGGGCTGCTTTTTTTCCTCCTCATCCTCCTCATCCTCCTCGTCTTCGTCTTCATCTTCGTCTTCCTCGTCTTCGTTGTCAGTGTCATCGTCATTGTTATTGTCTTCCTCTTCGTCTTCGTCATTGTCGACATCTCCGTCTTCGTCGTTCTCATCATCGTCTGTGCCAGTGCCCTCATCTACTTCCGGCATATAGCTTTGATTTCGTGCCCCGGGAGTGGAAACTTGCATTTCAAAATCATTAGCATTGTTGTTTGTGTCTTGATATGTTTGGTTGTCTGTATTCCATTTTCTTCCTATACTCTTTTCAATAAGCGGATTTTCCGTTGGCGCTGTTTCAAAGTCCGGGGCTTGTCCCCATCCCACTTTATCAACTTCCTGCTTGTTTGGATTTTTAAGGACAATGGCATTATCTTCGGTCAATGTTAATATATCTAAAATAATGTCCGGATTTATGTCCGCGGTTCTGGCAATTAACAAATATCCTTTGGCCGGAATAATTTTGCCGTCAAAGTGAGTTGAAGAAACAGATGAACCCCAGGAATCAGCATTTTTGGTTTTCCGCTGAATATACCAACCGGTTAAGGAAACCGCGCTTGAATTGGGATTATAAAGTTCAATGAATCTCTGTCCAATCGGTGAGAGTTGAATCTCGGAAATTAGAATCTTGGGGTAAGATGGAGCCGAAGCGCCTCCGCCGCCGCCGGTGGCAGGAGACGTGGCTGTATCGTCAGTATCGGTGTCAGTATCAGTAGTATCGGTATCGGTATCGTCAATGTCAGTGTCATCGTCAATGTCAGCGTCATAGTCGCCATCCGGCACCCAAGCACACCCCTGTTCTTTTATCTTTTCCAAAGTTAGTTCGCCAATACCCTTAATTTCTAATAAATCATCAATATTTTGAAAAACATTGGTAATTCTCCACTGGATAATTTCTTGAGCCCGGGCCTCGCCAATATAGACAATGGACATTAATTGCTCTTTGGAACCGGTATTTAAATCCACTAAGCCAAATGGACAGTGTTCCGGGACAATAGGAACGGCTTTGTCTACCTCTTGGTCTATTTGTCCGTCTTTCTCTTGCTCTTTTTGCAAGGCCTCCAAGGTTCTTCCCATTGCTTCTATTTGTTTTCGCAATTCTTCCACTTGCCGGAATAATTCTTCCAAATCTTGGTCCTGCTCATCTTTTATTTCTTGGGCAAGTTCTTCTGCCTGCTCTTGCAAAACGCGCAATTCCGCTTCTGAAAAGAATTCTTTCATTGCTTCAATATATTCAAGAATGCGTTTTATAAGGGCAGAAAGCGCTTCTAAACCGCCTTCTTTCTGAACCGTTTCCCGTGTTACTTGCGGCTCTAAATCCGGCAAGTCCACTAAAGCGGCGCCGCTGAAAAGTCCGGACATTTTATCGCTGATTGATTGAAAAAACCCCTTAATTCTGCCCCCGATTCGCGCAAAAAAGCCCAGTTCTTGGAATTGGAAATAAGGGACTTGGGAAGGGAATTCTAAGGTAATATTAGGATTCCTTGTCCAGTTATAATTATGTCTGATTTCTCCGCCCCAATAACCGATTTGTTCGCGCTTCATCTCTCCGCTAATGGTCAAAATAAAAGGAGCAATTTTTTGCCCCTGCGTTTGCGCTTGAGTATAATTCCAGCCGGTGCCTGTCATGCTTCCCCAAGAGCCCTGGGAAGCAGGCGGAGCCATTGCGTGCTGGGAATAAATTTTAATCATTGCTTTTTTGGTTTTAGGCGAATAAACAATAATATATTGAAAACTATGCTCGGTTTTTCTACCTTGAAGCGTATCATAAGAAAAATCCAAATTTCCTGCTGATATTTTGGTTTCGCTTTCCAAGAGCCATTCTCCTAAATATTTCATTGCCTGCTGTAAACCCAGTTTTTCCAGTTGTTTAAGCATTGCGGACATGTCCGACATCATGACCACTTTGCCTATTTGATAGGATAATTTAGCAATTTCTATGCCTAATTCTTTAGGTCCTTCTCGCAAATAATAGTCCCTTAGATTCCCTCTGATTGCCTGGCGTAAAATCATTGTAACTGCCTCTTTTTCCGCGCTTTCTACAAAAACTACTGCATCCATCCATTCATTTGTTAATACTTCTGGTAATGAGCGAAAAATGCTTGTGTTATCAGAGTCCGGAAGCTTAACGTGTTTGTCTATTTGTTCTTGGGAAAGTTCTTGAGCATAACCTATTTGCGGAAATAAAAAAACAAGCCCTAAAGCGCTTAAAATTAGTATAATAAGGATTATTTTATTAAGACCAAGCATTAAAATATAATTGTTTCAATAAAAACGCTTTCTAAAAAATTATTAAAAGCATTTAAACACCCTTTTCCTTCTTCAGGTAAAATTCTGGTATCAAAAACATATATTCTGTCTTCTATGGGTATTTTTATTGCTATTGTTTGCCCCCATTCCGGACGCTCTAAAATCATTCTTGAAGCAGGGTGTCCGTTTATTTCTATGGATTGATATTCTCCTGCTGACAATTCTTGAGAAAATCTCTCCGGATCTTGTATTCTATATCTAATAATATTAGACGTTACCTCATCGTGCTCAATCCAAGTACTAATTCCACAACCTCGAAGCAAAAACCCTCTCTCATCTGCCTCTAAGTCAGGGCTATTGACGTTTATTATCCATTGCTCTGGTCCTATTCTTACCTTGTCCGCGTTCCAACCCTCGGGCACGCTAAAAGTTAGTCCAACATTCTCGTTGCGGACAATAATTCCTTGGTCTGTTTCCACAAACTGATAGTTTTCCGGCGGCTCAAACCTGACTCCGGGGAAAAAACTGCCTTTGTCTATTTGCTTGGAGAGTTCTAACCATAAAAAAATCCCTCCGAAAATGATAATCAGGAAGGACACAATAAAAAGAAAATATATCTTTTTCTCCATTTTTTTAAAAAATTTTAATGTTTTAGACCTAAATCCCTGTCCTGTCTGGCTCAAAAATCAGGGCAGGGCCATTCTTCTCGACAAGCTCGAAGAATAAATATTACTGTTCGAGTTTATCGAGAACTACATAATTACTGTTCGAGCTCACTAAGAACCATGCATTCAAAAATTATACCAAAAACCCTTCTCTCCCCTCAACCCCTTCTCCTATGGATAACTTTTTTCTTTATATTTCTCCCCCCCCCTTCCCCCTCTATCTCCTCCCCCCTCCCATTAGGGGAAGGGGAAGAAAAAAAGGGAGAAAAAAAGGGTAAAAAAGGGTAAAAAAAGGGTAAAAAAAGGGGTTTAATTAGTTGGACAAATATGACGATCGTCATATTTGTTATACTATTTGAAACGCATTCTTCTCGACTCACTCGAATAATATATATAGTTGATGATCTCCGGAACTTCCGAAGTTCCGAAACTTTTCTTTGGAACTTCGGAAGTTCCGAACGCATTTTTTTCAAAGGGGACTGCCTCTTCTTATAATTGATCCACCAACTAACACAAAAAAATATTATAAAAGCTTTTAAAAAAAATTGGGCCTTAATCCTACGCCTTTTAAAAAATAAGAAGGTCCGCTCTAATAGAGCGGACCTTATCTCTTTTTTTGAATGTGCTTCTGCTTTATTATTCGCCAATAATTAGAGATAAAAGTGCCATTCGTACCGGAACGCCATTTGCTGCCTGGCGAAAATAGACAGCGGCAGGCATTTCATCTATTGCCGAATCAATTTCGTTTACGCGCGGCAAGGGATGCATTATGGTTATATCTTTGTCAACAATTTTTATCATTTCCTTTGTTAACACATAAACACCTTTTAAGTTTTCGTATTCTTCTGTGTTAACAAATCTTTCACGCTGAACACGGGTTATATAGAGCACGTCACAGGAATAAAGAGCTTTATGTAAATCTTGTGTTTGTTCTATGATTACACCGGCATTCTCCAGCCCCCGCACTATCTCTTCGGGCATTCTCAACGTCAATGGTGAAACCAATAATAGTTTTACATTATATAAAGAAAGGACTTGAGCTAAAGAATGAACCGTACGGCCGTGCTTTAAATCCCCGGCCAAAGCTATGGTAAGCCCGTCTATTCTTCCTTTTTCCTGTCTTATAGTGTAAATATCAAGCAGGGCTTGGGTAGGATGTTGACCGCTCCCGTCCCCGGCATTTATTACCGGACATTCCGCCACTTCTGCTGCCAGCTGAGCTGACCCTATTTCAGGGTGACGTAAAACAATAATGTCTACATAGTCATGGATAGAACAAATGGTATCGCAAAGAGATTCACCTTTTGCTACCGAAGAACTATCAGCGTCGGCCATAGAAATTACTTTTCCTCCCATTCGAAGCATAGCTGTTTCAAAAGAAAAACGTGTTCGCGTGCTAGGTTCAAAAAAAAGCGTAGCCATAATATTATTTTTCATAATTTCTATTGTTTCGCTTTTTTTTAAAGCACGGGAAAATTGGGCAGCTTTATCTATTATTATGCTTAAATCCTCGCGCGTAAATTGCTCTGCTGTCAATACATCTTTGGCTTTCAAATTTTCCTCCTTTTCTTGTTAAAAAAGATGAATGTCTTTAAGGGTCTATGAGGCGTGTTGCCCTAACGGATCTTGGAGATAATCAAGACAGCGTTTTAGACACTCAAAATTGATCAAGCCCTCTGAATGGTAAAATTCAAGCAGTTGCTTAATCTGAAACACGGAATAAACAAAATACCCTTCTTGTTCCAAGCGAAGACGACCACCCTGCTCTCTGTCCACTAATACCAGTACGGCCTGAATAATAAGCCCGTGGGCTTCCAAAACCCTGATGGCATCAAGTTTACTGTCAGCTCCGGAAACAACATCGTCAATTACGAGTACTTGTTGTCCTAACTCGAATTTTCCCTGTAGTTCGTTAGAAAAACCATGCCCCTGATTGTTTTTACGAAGAATCACCCTGTCTAAATAAGCATAATGCGAGATTAGAGCAGTTAGGGAATCGGCTCGGTTCGGAATGCCGCACAAAAGCGCGGGATGAAGGTTATTTTCACACATTACTTGAGTCATTAAATTTGTGGCCGTTCTGATATCGTGAACATAGGCAGAAATTACTCCTAAATCAATATAGAAAGGCGATAGCGGGGCGTTGGGGTATTTTTCATGAAGACGCAAAGAAAACTCTCCAAACTTAATCGCCCCTATCTTGACCAATTGCATAACCAGTTTATGAGATGTGTTTGTCCAATGCTCGTTTTTCGACATTATCCCCTCCTTTAAAGAACTTATAACCTGACCGCCGTCTTAAATAAGACGGCAACCGCTTGCTCTGCTGCCTTGCGAATATCTTCTGCTTCGTAGATTTGCCTGCCCACAACGGCGTGGAAATTGCTGCCCATAACAGAAACCATGTTTTCAATGACACCCCCTTGCAAGCCAAAACCGGGCATATAGAACACAACCTCTTTTGTTTTTGCTGCTCCAATAATATGCCGTCTGTAAGATAAGATAAGCTCGGGCCAAATATTTCCGGGCAAGAAAAAATCCCTTACGCCTAATTGAGCAGCATGCTTATACATTCTTGACGGAGCATCATCTGCAATAAAGCCCCCTTCTTTGCGCAGAAACTCAGGGTGGGTCATATGCCCGCCTACAATTACCCTTAGGTTAATGTCTTGACAGTCCTTAATCCAACGCTCTTCTGTTGAGGGTCCGCTAAAGGGAAAAAGAATTAAAGCATCTACTCCGCTGTTCTTCGCTGTTTTGGAAAACTTGTCTCCTATCGCAGGAATGTCTGTTCCTGCTTTCTGGTGGTCATAGATAACCGGCTTATTGGTAAGTTCTCTAATATGGGAAACTACCCTGCCGAGCCCATGATTCAGTCCCAAAATTGCTCCCACTTTATAGCCGCCAATACCTTTTACGTCTCTTGTTTGAAGAACTAAATTCTTCAGCTCATCCAGTCCTGCCACGTCACAGGCCACTACTACACTGCTTTCCGCCGTAATTAATCTTTGCATATCTCCCTCCTTTTTTGCTTTCTATCATCTCTCCTTATGCGCTTGTAAAAGAACTATAAAATAATCTTGGGAACTTCGGAAGTTCCCAGACGCGAAAACATGCCTTATTGTACTTCTCGACTAACTCGAATAATATATATAGTTAATGATCTCCGGAACTTCCGAAGTTCCGAAACTTTTCTTTGGAACTTCGGAAGTTCCGAACGCTATTTGATTTGATTGGGGTGCAAGAATGTGCCGTCCACGCAGCTGCGATAGCCCTTTTCTGTGGCGCAAGCCCCGCAAAGCCCTTTTCCGCATCTGGTAATAAATTCAATGGAAGAAAATATTTTATCTTCTGGAAAAAATTGTTTTTGTTTGGGAATAAGCTTTTCTATCATTGGCCGGGGCCCGCAATTAATGCAATATTCCGGTTTTTCTTTTTTAATAATTTCTGTTAAATCGTCGGTAATCTGGCCCTTTCTGCCCAATAAACCGTCTTCAGTGAAAAAATAAAGAGAAGAGCATTTATCTTGAAATTTTTCCTGCATTAAATGGTTTTTGCTTTTAGCGCCCAAAACAGCAATTGTTTCCGGATTTTCCCGAGCAAATAAGTAAAGCGCGGCAATGCCCGTGCCGCCGCCCACCAAAAGAATTTTACCCTGAATTTTGGGAGCATTGCCATAAGGCCCCCGGACATACAAGCTCCCTCCTGCTTGTAATTGAGTAAGGGATTGAGTAAAACAGCCCCGCTTTTTTACAAGCAGGGATAAGGGCTCTTTTTCAAAGACGGAAAAGGGCCTCTCTCCTTTTCGGGGAAGCCAGGCAAAAACATATTGCCCCGGCCTTGCCTCAATTGCTCGATCACATTCTAAAAAAAACAAATCCGGAGCGATTTGAGTGTTTTTAGCTATCTTAAATTTCTGATATTTCATATCTTCATTGCTTTTTAGAAAACTTTCTGCCAAATTCGTGCCTTGTTCAATATCCTGCAATAATGAAGAAAAATAGTTTTTCATTTCTTGAGTGCTCATTCCGGCCAAAGCCGAACCAATGCCGAAAAAATCAGCTCCGGTTTTTTGGTATCGTAAAACATCTGCTGATGAAGAAATTCCTCCGCAGGCAATAATCGGCCAGTCCCCCATTTGCCTGATTTGCTTAACGCTTTCAATCCCGGTTTCCAGCAAGGCCTTGCCGGAAACTCCGCCTATCTTATTGGAAAGCACCGGTTCGTTGTCGTATAAAACCTGCGCCGGCCCCTTGGTGTTAATTGCAGTAACACCGGCCATGCCTCCTTCTGCAGCCGCTTTAATAGTGGCAGATATGTCTAAATTAGGAGAAATTTTTACCAATACCGGCTTACCCAACTCTGCTACTGCCTTTACTGCCTGCTTAACCGTAACCAAATCCTGCCCGATTGTTTGTCCGTATCCTTCTGAATGAGGGCAGGAAATATTTAATTCAAATCCATCGGCATAATTGAAAAGAGTTTGGGCGACCCTTTTAAATTCTTCAGGATTTTTTCCAAAAATGGAAATCAACAAAAACTTATTTTTCGGAATTCTTACTTTTGACAGCTTTTTGGCAAACTCTTCGGCTCCGGAGTTTCTTAATCCCACGGCATTAACAAAAGAAAACGAAGAATGATAAGCAAGAATCGGCTCGGGATTTCCTTGTTTGGAAAGAAGCCCAATGCTCTTGGTAGTCAAAATCCCTATTTCCGGAATTTCTTGAGCAATTTTTTCCAAGACAGGAATTTCGGTTGTTACTACTCCGGAGGGAATAGTAAACGGTCCGCTGATTTGTCTGTGAAAGAGTTTAGGCATAAAAAAAATTCCCTTGCGGGAACTGTTTGGGGCTTAAAAAAAATGAGCAATTGCTCATTAAAAATTTTTTAGTGATGATTGGCAATATTGGCATACTGCCTGTTATTGTATGCTTTTTGTAAAAACTCTGTCAAGTGGAAAACTTGGAAAACGTTTCCCGAAAAATTGCTGATTTGATTTTTTGCCGATATTGCAGTAATGATCCGGCAATTTTTCGGGCTCAATGCCGATGTTGCCAAGATTGTAGTTCTCGATAAAATTGTAGTTCTCAACAAGCTCGAACAGTAAATATATATTCTTCGAGTAAGAGCCAAGCTTGCCTGCCCACATTGCTACACAAAGCGTTGCAGGCGGGTCGAGGCTCGCATCGAGAAGAATGGATTGTGCTCGATAAACTTGAAATAACCATATATAACCCTTCGAGCTTGTCGAAAAGCGAATTTTCGAGCCCTTCGACAAGCTCAGGACAGGATTTGTCGAGAAGTTGGAAGTTGTTGACTTCCGGGATCCGCAGGCATATAATTAAATTGGTTCATTGGCTTCTGATTTAGCTCTGACCGAGGAGAACCCCTAGAGCCGGACGGGGCCCCTTTGCCCATTTCAACCTCGTTAAATTACCTCGGGGGCAGGGATGCGTTTCCGGCACAGAACTCCCATTTTCTCCCCGGTCTCTTTTCTTAGTACTTGGGGGAAGCTTAGCTTCCCCCATCCAAACCTCTCCAATCTTAAGCTCCTAAGTTTTGGCAGAGGTTTTTTGTTTTTGTTTAGAGACCCGGCTGGTTCTAAAAGAAATTTTTCCGTTTTTCGTTTCTAAAAATACGGTCTCGCCTTCCTTGATTTCTCCAATAACAATGCTTAAAGAAAGCGGGTCAAGTAAAAACTTTTGCACTGCTCTTTTCAACGGCCGAGCGCCCATGTTGGGATTAAATCCTTTTTTGGCTAAAATTTCTTTTACTTGTTGTTCTACTTTTATCTTAATGCCTCTCTTTTCAAGACGTTTCCTCACTTTTTCCAACTCCAGCTCCACAATCTGCGCCACCTCTTTTTGGCCCAAATAATTGAAAATAATCACCTCGTCCAAGCGGTTTAAAAACTCCGGACTGAACCTTTCTTTTAATGCCTCGGTTACTTTGTCTTTTAATGACTCATAATTTTCGCCGGCATCTCCGACAAAACCCAGCGTTCCGGCTTTGGCAATATGCTCTGAACCTATGTTAGATGTCATAATAATAATACTGTTTTTGAAAGAAACCAACCGGCCTTTGGCATCGGTCAAACGGCCGTCATCAAGTATTTGCAAAAGAATATTAAAAACCTCGGGATGAGCTTTTTCTATTTCATCTAAAAGAATAACACTATAAGGCCTGCGCCGCACTTTTTCTGTCAATTGCCCGGCCTCATCATAACCCACATATCCGGGAGGCGAACCAATCATTTTAGAAACGCTATGCTGTTCCATATATTCAGACATATCCAAGCGAACTAAAGCGTTCTCGTCATTAAATAAAAATTCTGCCAATGTCTTGGCTGTCTCGGTTTTTCCTACGCCCGTAGGCCCTAAAAAAATAAAAGAACCCATGGGTTTGTTTTCTTCAGCAATGCCGGCCCGACTTCTTCTAATAGCATTAGAAATAGCTTTAAGCGCAGGGTCTTGGCCAATCACTCGGCGAGAAAGCACTTTTTCCATTCTCCCTAATTTTTTGGCTTCTTCTTCTAATAGATTGGTTACCGGAATGCCGGTCCAGCTGGAAACAACCTTGGCAATATCCTCTTCGGTTACTTCTTCTTTAAGCACTTGGTGTTTTTTTCTAAAATTTTTCAAATCTCTTTCTTTTTTCTGGATTTCTTTCAAAATATCAGGAATTAAACCGTATTTAATTCTAGCTACTTTTTCTAAGTCACCTTCTCTCTGCGCTACCTCTGCTTCAAAATTAAGCTTATCTAAATCCTTTTTATATTTGCGCAAGTCCTTAATTAAGTCCCTTTCTGTTCTCCATTTTAATTCTATTTGCTTAAATTTTTCTTTAGCATCAGCCAAAGTCCTTTTACAAACAATTAACCGTTTTTTAGAGGCCTCGTCTCTTTCTTTTTTTAATGCTTCTTGTTCTATTTCCAATATTTGAATTTCTTTTTTCGCCTGTTCTACTTCTATAGGTTCTGATTCTATTTCCAAACGCAAACCGGAAGCGGCCTCGTCCATTAAATCCACGGCTTTATCGGGCAGAAACCTGTCGGTAATATAGCGGGCAGCCAATTCGGCCGCAGAAATTAAAGCAGGGTCTTTAATTTTTACGCCGTGATGAAGTTCATACTTCTCCTTGATGCCCCGCAAAATGGCAATCGTCTCTTCAATCCCCGGCTCGCTGACGAAAACAGGCATAAATCTTCTTTCAAGAGCCGGGTCTCTTTCAATATGTCTTTGATATTCTTTAAGAGTGGTTGCTCCAACAGCTCGAAGCTCTCCGCGCGCCAGGGCCGGCTTTAAAAGATTGGAAGCATCCATCGCGCCTTCAGCCGCACCGGCTCCCATTACCGTATGCAGTTCATCTATGAACAGAATATAACGTTCTTTGGCTTTGGTAATTTCTCTAATTAAGGCCTTTAAGCGCTGTTCAAATTCGCCGCGGTATTTAGTGCCGGCAATCAAAAGCCCTAAATCCAAAGAAATAATTTCTTTGCTTTTTAAACTTTCCGGCGCTTCTCCCTTAATAATGCGCTGGGCAAGGCCCTCAACAATAGCGGTTTTGCCAACGCCTGCCTCTCCGATGAGCACAGGATTATTTTTTGTTCTGCGGGATAAAACCTGAACCACTCTCCTAATTTCATTTTCCCTGCCAATTACCGGGTCTAATTTGCCTTCTTGAGCCATTTTAGTCAGGTTGCGGCAATATTTTTCCACTACCTGATATTTGGCTTCGGGATTAGGGTCGGTAACTGTTTCGCCTCCCCTAATTTCTTCCAATTGTCCGGCAACGCTGTTATAATCCAATCCTTCTCCGGAAAAACTTTGTAAGATGTCCCGCGCCTCGCTCGGCACTTCAAAAAGAGCTAAAAACAGATGCTCTGCCGAAACAAACTGGTCTTTCATTTGAATGGCTTCTTTCTTGGCTCTTTCTAAAGCGCGCGCCATATCTTGGGTGAGATAAAACTGATTTTCCACCCGCATATTGCGGTCTTCATGAGGAGAAGAAATATTTTTTTTGTCTATGGCTTTATTGGTCTTGTCCCGTAGTTTCTGAATATCAATGTTTAGTTTGCGCAAAATAGTGGCTACTACGGTCTCTTCTTGAGAAAGCAAAGCAAACAGCAGGTGAGCAGTGTCAATTTGCTGCTGATTTTTTTTGCGGGCGATTTCTTGAGCCATAAAAATGGCTTGTTGGGCTCTTTGGGTAAATTCTCCGCCTGGATTTACAAACATGTTTTTAAATTAAAATATAAAGTTTATTAATGGTCTGTACTTTCTATTTAAATATAAAAAATAAGCAAGGTCAACCACAAAATCGTGCCATTTTATTGGAACTTCTTTATTGGAACTTCGGAAGTTCCGAAACCAGTATTACTTTTTTGACGATCGTCATATTTGTAACATTGTTTTTGTTCAAAATCGTACCCCAATAATCAGCCATACATCAGCCATACTTTTAGTCATCGTCATCGTCATCGTCATCGGTCCCTCCGAGGGGACTGTCCCCTTTTTTAAATATTGGTTGTCAGTTTTGTAGGTTATTGGTTGTTTAGCTAATTTATCGTCGGTCTAAAGTGACTTGCTTGAGAATCTCCTGACCGTCTCGTAAGATTTTAAGCGTAACCTCGTCTCCGGGCTTATAACATACAATCACTTTTGTCAAAGAATTTTGCGCAGTCAATTTCTCTCCGTCAAATTCAAGAATAATATCATCTCTTTGAATGCTTGCCTTGGAGGCCGGGCTGTTGGCAAAAATTGCTTCGTCGGCTTTCTCCCCCATAGCGTCTCTGCCTACCCAAGCGCCATAATCCACCGGCAGATCATGGGCCCTGCCTAATTCTTCGTTAATCATCGTATAATAAATTCCTAAAAAGGGATAAACAATTTCTCCATGCTCTTTTACTTGTTCAATGGCTCTTTTTGCCGTATTTACGGGCAAACTAAAGCCGATATTTTCCCCTCCCGTAGAGCGGGCCACATTAATACCAATTACCTCGCCTGCCAAATTTAAAAGCGGACCTCCTGAATTGCCCGGATTAATTGCGACATCGGTTTGAATAACTCCTTCTAAGGCCTCTGTAACCCCGTCTCCGACGGCAACAATGTCCCTGCTTAGACCGGAAATCACTCCTACAGAAACAGTATTTTTCAATTCTCCCAAGGCATTGCCAATGGCAATCACGGTTTGTCCGGTTTGTAGAAGAGAAGAATCGCCCAGGTCTGCCGTAAGAAATGTTCTCCTTTCTTCTTCCAAATTTTCTTCTTGCACAATTTTTAATACGGCCAAATCATAAAAAGGATCTCTTGCCAGCACTTGTACTTGATACTTGGTTCCGTCGTTTAGAAATGCGGTATATTCCGCTGCTTCATCTGTTACTACGTGCTTATTGGTTAAAATCATTCCGTCTTGAGAAATAATAAATCCGGAACCGGCGCCTACCTGCTTTTTTTCTGTTCCTTCTTCGCGATACTGGGGAAACAGAAACCCAAAAGGGTCTTTAAGATAATATCGGGTCATAATAGGAACGTCTTTGGTGGCAATAATGCTTACTACGGCCGGAGAATATTTTTTTACTGCCTGAATAATTTTCTGTTCTTGGGTAGTTTGGGGAATATATTGGTCTTTGATGATTGTTTCTTTTTCTGCGGGCAAAACATCATATTGCTCAAACATCTCTGAAAATTTACCCTGCCAATAATATCCTGCAAGCAAAGCGCCAATGCCTCCTCCGACAACGGCAGATAAAATTACAAAAAGCACCAAGAGTTCGACAAAGGGCCTTTTCTCCGGCTTATTAAATTTTTGTTCTTGTATTTCAAACATTTAATTAAATAAATTAAGAATGTGGGGAATAAAAATAAATCCGGCAACAAAAGCAGCAGCCAGAACTAAAAGAAGCACTGCTCCGGCCGCTAAATCCTTAATTTTTCTAATTTGAATATTATGATTTCCATCAATTAAATTAGTAGTTCTTTCTACTTGGGTATTCAGTGCTTCCATCCCCAACACCGAAAGAGTGGTTAAAACAATGATTGCTCTTTCTGCTAAAGTAAGGGGGAAATAAAACATAAAGAAAAGGACAATGATGGTAATGATCGCTCCTACCCTAAAGGTTGGCTCTTCTTTGGCGGCAATCCAAAGCCCGGAAATGGCTACTTGAAAACTTTTATAAAGCCGTTTAATTATCTGTATCATGGTTTCCAAAATTATAATAAAAAATATTTTTCTTTATCGGTCCAAAGAGAGTGGTATAAATATCACCAAGAACTATCTGAAAAAAATAAGTTCTTAAAAACCAATTGTTCCGCTGAAACCTTCTTGTAGAAACAAAAACTTGAACAGACTTTATCAGTCGATATTTTCTGTGTTTAGCCAATCGTCTCACATAATCCAAATCCTCCATGAAAACAATTTCCTCATTAAAGCCCTCGATTTTTTGATGAGCTCCCTTTTTTACTAAAAGAGCCATTGAACCGTGTTTCCAAAAACTAAAGAGCAACCTTATAGGATAATTATAGAAAACATCAAATAAAAAATTCTCCCAAAACTCTCCATTTATAGGATATAGCAAAAAGGCGGCTCCATCAAGACCCCTCTCTGAAAATTCTTTAACAGCTTTTTGTAAAAAATCTTTTGGCAAAACAATGTCCGCATCTGCAAATAAAAGCAGATTATTACTTGCTGCCTTGGCTCCGTTGTTTCTTCCCTGTGATAAATTTCCGCCCTTGATCACTCTGTATCCAAAACTCCGGGCAATTTCTCTTGTTTTATCTTGAGAATCGGCATCAGCCACGATAATTTCTATCTCTTCTTGATTAAAATTTTGCTCTTTTATAGATTGAAGCAGTCGGGGAAGATATTTTTCTTCATTTAAAGTCGGAATAATTACGCTAAGCATAACATCAATAATTTCTAATTTTTAAACAAGGTTCTTGCTTCATTCCAAATTTCGGGCTGATTTTGAACCTCTTTCATCCAATACCACCATTCCGCTCCCCAAAGATAAAAAGTTTCGTGCCCGGTTCTGCCGGCAAAATCAATAATTTCCTTAAAAATTTCCAAATTCATTGTTTTCCCTTGCTCCTCTAAAGGAGAATCGTATAAGAGTTTCGGGCCCCATGGCTCTGCTTGAAGTTCGGTGCAAATAACTTCTTTGTCAAATACTTTGTCTATAATCCATGCCTTTCTATTATAAAAAACCGAAGGAAAAGGGTAAGTAAAATACATCTTTAATTCACTAACCCATACTTTTTTATAAAGAGTATGACCAACAATGTCTCCTGTTCTTGCTGCTCGAAACCACAAAGGAAACTCTCCGCTTTCTGTTATCACTACCGGTCGGTTCTGCTCATCTAATGATTTTACCAAATTAATTTCTTTTTGCAACAGTTCTTTATCGGGCAGGGGACATTCTCCGAACGAAAAAAAGGGCTCATTTTCTACTTGCCATTTTTGTATCGCGTCATTGTCGCGATATCTTATAATAATTTGCTCTATTAATGATAAAAGCTCCTGATTCTGTTCGTCTTGGGGTAGTTCTTTCGCCCACTGGGGAATTTGGCATTCCGGCCAGCGAGGAACTTTTCTACCAAAAACCAAAGTAATTTTCGCTCCTCTTTTCCCTGCTTCTTCAATTTGCCAATCCATATCAGAAAAATCATATTGCTCTTTTTCTTTTTCTACCATGTCCCAGTAAATAATAAGATGAAGTTGCTTTGCTTTTAAATCGTCCAAAATAGCCAAATAATTCTCTTTCCAATTTAAGCCCATTAGCTCGGAATGTTTTTGGGAAAAAACTACGCCCCAATTTATTTCTTCTGCCGGAGTTGGCTTGCCTACAAAAAAGAAACAAAAGAGCCCTAAAAGCATTGTCAGAATTGTAAGCACTATAATTTTAATCCATTTTTTCATAATATTCTTTAATTCTCCCCCTCCTTCTTCCCCTTCAAAGAGGGGGAGGATGAAAAGAGGCCCCCACCCCCTTCCTTCTCCTCCTTGAAGGAGGGAGAGAATAAAGGAAGGGAAGGAATGTTAACTTATATTTAGTAAAAATAATCCTATTACTATCAAAACAATGGCAAATACTTTTTGAAATAAGATGGGAAGGGTAAACCTCTCTTCCAAAAATTGAGGGAATTTTACAGAAATAAAGCAAGTAAAAACCAAAAGAAAAGCATATCTTACTCCTTCTAAAGCATTAATAAATGCTAAGTGCATCGCCGGAACCAAAAAAATTGCTAAATTCTGCAAAATTACTGCCAACCCGCCCAATAGCTGGCCCAGAAGAAACAATATTAAGATTTTTGGCTTTTTCGGCATCGGTTTTGCCTGTTCTGACACGGGCATTGTTGCAGGCCCCTTGATATTCTCCCCTGTTTTTTTGGAGAAAATTTCTTTTCTTACCTCTTTAGAAAAAAGAAATAAACAAGCCACAGGGATGCCGATTAAACGAATCCAAAAAAGACCGGAAATAAATGGCTGCTCAAGATAAACAATTTTTGTCGTAGTAAAACTTAAGGCAAATAAAAAGCCGGTTAAAGCAGCCAATCCTAAGCTGCTTTTGGTAATAAATTGCCCTTTTTTGGCATTAATAAGTACGGTGCCGGCAATTAAGAACAAAAAAGAAATAATTTTTAAAGATGTAAAGGACCCTATCTCTTGTCGCTGCAAAAAAGCGAAAAGATAACTTAAACCCAAAGTAAAAAGAGGAAGCATTCCTCCGATAGCAGGAATTACCCGGGAGACCTCGGACCTTCTTAACGCCTCAAACAAAGAAAGCAAGGCAAAAATCCAGAGGGCTCCGGATAAAGAAGCAATAGTTATTATAACGGCATTGGGAACTTCAACTCCAAAAGGAATCAATAAAAAGACAAGAACGCTTAAGACAGCGATATAAAAAGCATAAGTTTGGGGCTTCAATCGGGGGCCGCTTAGTAAAAACTTATCTATAATGGAAGTAGCGGCTAAAAGAAAATAGGCAAGAATGGTGATAAAAACCCATGTCATAAATTTTTATCCATTAAACTAATTTATTATTTTGACAAATATTGGCATATTGATAAGCGCTTGGCCGGGGCTTTCTTTTTAATGTTTGATAGTCAATTTCTATTAAGCCAAACTTTGAGGCAAAGCCATCGGCCCATTCAAAATTGTCCATCAATGACCAATAAAAATATCCGCCTACGTTTGCCCCTTCTTCTACGGCCTTGTGAATGCTTTTAAGAGAGCTTTCAATAAACCAAGAGCGGTGCTTATCTTGTGCATCAGCCAAGCCGTTTTCTGTGATATAAATTGGCTTATTGTATTGCTCTGACTCTTTTAAAACATTATAAATTCCTTCCGGGTAAAGCTCCCAACCCATGTCTGAAACAACCTTATTTTCGTTTCTTAAAAGCCAAGGAAATTTTATTTTATTATGAAAATAATAATTTAGCCCGATGAAATCAAGTTCTTTTTTAACTTGATTTAAAAAATATCTATTTATGAACCAAGAAGCTATTTTTACAGAAATCTGATGAAGAAAAAATCTATTGTATGATTCAAAAAGAATATTATTTTTGGCAATCCCTACCAAAGTTTCTTTTTCTTTGCCGTGAAAGGCCTGATAAACTTTTTTATGGGCTAAAATAAAATTTTTAATAACTTTGAAATATAAGAAAGGGCTTTTCTTTTGAGGAGGCCACTTGGCTTCTATATAGGCGCATCCTGCATAAACCATGGGCTCATTAATGGTAATCCAAAAATCAACCAAATCTTTATATTCCTCAAGCATTGCTTCTGCGTATCTCTGAAAGTATTGAATTGTTTTTTTATTGGCAAATCCTCCGATTTCTGCCACCCATTGGGGTAAAGTAAAATGATGCAAGGTAACCATTGCTTTAACTCCTCTCTGCTTAAGCGCTTTTAAAACTTCTCTATAGTGTTCTATTTCGGCTTTGTTAAATTCGCCTTGTTTCGGTTCAATGCGCGCCCACTCAATGGAAAAACGATGAGCATTCTGATTAAGCTCTTTTAACAAGTCAAAGTCCTGCTTAAAGCGATTATAATGGTCGCAGGCAATTCCGGCCGGGCCGTGCCCTTTTTTGGGCGGACTTATTTCCCAATCAGAAAACTTGTTTCCGCCCTCTACTTGATAAGCAGAGGTGGCGCTTCCCCATAAAAAATTTTTAGGAAACTTTATTTCCTTTTTCATAATTTTTTTGCTCTTGCCGGTTTTATCTTTTTATTATCGCAGATTTTTTAAATTTTTCCTAATAAATTTTCCCGACAACAAAACAAAAAACAATGGATGGGGGAGGCCAGCCCTCCCCCGGCCACTTAATTCAATCATCTGTCTCTTCAGCAGCCCTTTTTGCCGATACTAACATTTCTACGATCGTAGAAATGTTAGTATCGTTAAATATTTAGATATTTTTGCAAGGTTAATAAAACTAAAAAGGCGGAGCCTTGTTGCAGACTCCGTGCTACTAAATAAAAATGAAGGGCCTAAGCAGTGCCTAGACCCTTGTTTGAAATATATTCCGGCTTAAGGATTCCCACAAACGGAAGGTTGCGATACTGTTCTCCGATGTCGAATCCATAACCAACTACGAACGAATCTTCTAAAAGAACAAATCCCACGTAATCAGATAAAACCTTAACTTCCCGGCGGTAGGGCTTGTCCAAAAACGTACATACGCGAAGGGTTGCCGGATTACGGACAGATAAACCCTTGATGGTGTGGCTTAAGGTATGCCCCGTATCTACAATATCTTCCACGATGAGCACATCACGGCCAGCGATTGAACGATCAAGGTCTTTCAAAATCCGCACCTCGCCGGGAGCAGTTTTGTCTCTGTAACTGGACATAGCCATAAAGTCACACTCAACCGGAAAATCAAGCACTCGAATGAGATCAGTCATAAAGACTATCGCTCCTTTTAGAATCCCTACCACAAGAAGCGGACGGCCCTGGTTATCTTGGGCTGACCCGGTAAGATAATCGTCCGTAATCTGGGCGCCAAGCTCTTTTACCCTACATGCAATCTCGCCGGCCGAAAACAACACGCGCTTAATCGTTTTTGTAAGTTCTTTCATATTTCCCTCCTTTAAAATACAAATCCCTACGATTTCTGCTGCAAGGATTTTCGGATATGAATCAATTTCCGACAACACTTTCAATCTAATACGGTTATAATAAAAAAGTCAAGAAAAACCACCTCTATTAAAAAGTGATTTTCAACGCTTCTTTCTGGAACTTCCGAAGTTCCGAAAAAATAGAGGCCCGCCCTCTAACCAATTTTCAAAAACAGACAGAGGGTGGCCTCTGCACGTTTCTGACCAATGTTATCGGCGATACCAACATTTCTACGATCGTAGAAAATTGAGTATCGCTGTTTTCCTCTGTTTTCCTCTGTTTCCCGACTTTACAAATTTGACGACCGTCAAAAATGTAAGATCAAAAAAACGGGGGGCGGGGCTCTGTCAGGTTTCGTCCCAAAAGCCCCAGGGGTTGATAATACGGAAACTGTGCTTTCTTTTCCAATTTCGGACAAGATAAGCCAAAAAAAGGTAAAAAATAATGATGAAAATCCAAGAGGTTTTTAGGTGGATAGAAGAAAAGCGGTAACCGGCAAAAAATTGAGAAATTTGAATAATATAGGAAAGAAGAATTTGGGCCGGGAAAATGAAAATCAGAGCCAAGTAATGGGAAATTATTCCCATTAGGGCAGACATAAAACCTAAAACAAGAACAAAAGGCAGAATAGGCAAGACCAAAATATTGGTTAAGGGAGCGACTAAAGAAATATAACCGAAATTATAGACCAAGATAGGCAGAGTGAAAATCTGGGCAGACAGGGTCACTGCCAAAATACTTCTAATCTGCAATCTTTTAGGAATCTTTTTCAGCCAAGAAAAAATAATTGGATAAAGATAATTAATGCCCATAACTGCCAAAAAAGAAAGCTGAAAACCGATTTCTTCCAAATACGAAGGATTAATTCCCAGCATCACCACCGCTCCAAATAAAATGACTCTGGAAGAATCGCTTCTCCTGCCTAATGCCTGTCCCAAAAAGTATAGAAAACTGAAAATTCCTGCTCTGACGGCAGAGGGCTGGGCTCCGGTGAGAAGGATGAAAAATAAAACGCAAAGCATCGTTGCCACAAATGCCTGCTGGCGCCAAAGCCCCAAGCCCAAGAAAAAAAGCATTAATATGCCGGTAATAATAGTAATGTGCATTCCGGAAATGGCGCTTAAGTGGCGGATGCCTGCTTTGTTAAGAGTTTCTTTTAAATCATCAGGCAATTTTCCCTTGTCTCCCAAAATCAAGGCGCTTAAAAGATATTGTTCGCTCGCGGGAAAACCCCTATAAATTGAACTTCTTAATGACTGCTTAAAATCAATAATTTTTGCCTGCCAATAAGAAAAAATATTTTTATATCTTTCCGTGCTGATAATTTGTATATCGGGATCAAAAACCAAGCCATAAATTCTCTTCTTTTGGAGATAGTCATTGTAATCAAAATCCGGAAAAATAGGCGGCCCTTCAAGCGTGCCCGTAATTTTAATTTTGTCTGCATATTGATATTCCGGAAAACGGGGGAGATAAGTCAAAATTTTTGCCTTGCCTAAAACCGGTTTTTGAAAAACCTCTTCTACGCTAACAACTAATTTTTGCCTTGCGTCATCTATTTCCGGCTCTTCAATAATCCGGCATATGGACTGAATACGGCTCCCATAAAGAGCTTCTAAAGGATTATCTGCGATCCGATCGCAAGATCCTGCTCCCCGAAAAAATCCCAATATAAAAAAACAGAGGCAAAAAAATGCTATTATTTTTTTATCTTTGGTTTTTAGAAAGATTAAAAAAATTAGGAAAATGAAAAAGGATATGACAATCGGCCAGCCTAAACCGCTGGCTTGCGCCAGCGGTCGGCCAAAGAAAACGCCTGCAATAAAAGACAGGCAGGAATAGATAAAAATTTTAGAAATTGTTTCGCTATCTAATCTCACAAATTTCAAAATAATCTTTTATGGCTTGCTTAATCTCCTGCAAATACTCGTCAGGATAAGGTTGAATATTCTGAAACTCGGGATTGATTGTCCCCTGTTTTGTTTGAAAATGCTGTAAATAATATTTTTCTGCCGGAGAAATGTCTTTGGCAATTTGAATAATATCTTCTTTAGCATGAATGCCCGGCATCACGGTCGTGCAAAACTCGTATTCAACGCCAGAATTTTTTATTATCTCAACACTCTTTTCAATTTCCTTTAAATTAACTCTTACCCCAACAGTTTATTCATATTTATTTTTTATTTTTAATTTGTGTTTTTGATTTTTGATTTTTGATTTTTAGCGCCGATAGGCGCCTTAACATCCATCGCCAGATAATCCACCAATCTCTCCCGAATCAATCTTTTTAGCATTTTAGGATTAGAGCCATTAGTATCCAGTTTCACCAAAAAACCCAAATATGCGGATAACTCAAAAAATTTTCAAACCCCGGCGGCAATAAGGGTAATTTTTACTTCATCGGGGGGCAAGGCCTTGTCTTCAATGGCGCCGAAAATAATTCTGCCGGCAGAACAGCTGTTGGTAATAATTTTGGCCGCTTTTTCAATGTCAGCCAAAGAAAGATTTTTTCCTCCGGTGATATTAAAAAGGATTTTATCGGTTTTGTTAAAAGCAAATTCCAGAAAAGGGGAATTAATCGCCATATTGGCGGCATCTTCTATGTTGTTCTCTCCCCTGGCCTTGCCCACGCCAAACAAAGCTGAACCGGAGTTGCTCATTATCGACCTGACATCGGCAAAATCCAAATTAATAATGCCCGGCTTTACCAAAAGATCGGAAATTCCCTGAACTGCCTGCCTTAAAATCTCATCGCAAAGCCAGAAAGCATGTTCAAATGTCGTTTCCGGGTTTATTTGAGAAAAAAGCTTATCATTGGGAATAACAAAAAGAGTGTCTACTTTTGTTTTTAATTTTTTCTGGCCAAAAGAGGCAATCTTGTTTCTCTGAAGTCCTTCAAAAGAAAAAGGCAGTGTTACTGCCCCGATTGTTAAGGCCCCTGTTTGTTTGGCCGTCTCTGCTACTACGGGAGCGGCCCCGGTTCCTGTTCCCCCTCCTAATCCGCATACCACAAAAACAATGTCTGCGCCCGCACAGACCTCCCTTATCTCTTCCCGGCTCTCTTTTGCCGCCTCTTCTCCAATATCGGGATTCATTCCTGCGCCCAGCCCCTTGGTGAGGCGCTTGCCAATCTGAATTTTCTTATCTGCTTTTGTCCTCTGTAAATCCTGAAAATCGCAATTAAGGGCAATTAGTTCCACGCCCTGAATATTGCATTTCGCCATCCGGGTAACAGCGTTACCGCCGGAACCCCCAACTCCTAACACTTTAATTTTGGCTTGCTTGCTCATAAAAATTATTAGGGCACAAAAACTCTAAAAAATTTTTTAATCCTTGAAAAAATATTTAAACCCCCGGTACTGCCATTTTTTTCTTGTTCTTGGAATCCCTTAATAATCGCTCCGCAAAGTACGCTTAGGCAAGGGTCTTCTTCTATGCCAATAAAACCATGCGGCACTCCTTGCATCACGGGAAGCTTTAATTCCTTTTTAGCAAACTTCGTTATGCCGGAAAGATTTGCTCCGCCGCCGGTCAAAACAAGACCGGCAGGAAGCGAGTCGTGCCGGGAAATCTTTTTTAATTCTTTTTGTACCAATCTAAAAATCTCTGCTACCCTTGCCCTGCCTGCTTTAACCATTTTAGCGCTGTCAAAAACAAAATCTTCTTTGTCCTTGATATTAATTTTTTCTTTTTTTCTTTTGTTTTGAAAAATATGGGAACCAAATTTTCTTTTAATCTGTTCGGCTATCTCTATATCCGTCTGAAGGGCAATAGCTATGTCCCGAGAAATATTTGCCGAGCCAACCGGCAAGACAGCCAAATGAATTAAACATTTTTCTTCATAAACCGCGATACTGGTAACCTGCGCTCCGATATCTACTACAACAACTCCAAGTTCTTTTTGCTGAGGAGTTAGCACTGCTTCTGCCGCTAAGATAGGAGAAGGAATAATTTCTGCTATCTCTGCTTCTCCTCCAATAACCGCATCAATCAATCTTTTTAAGTAAGGAGAAAAAACGCATATTACCAAGGCCTCTGCTTCCAATTTAATGCCTTTCATACCTTCCACGTCTTTAAGCCCGGATTCTCCGTCTACAGAAAATTCAATAGCCAAGGCATCGATAACCTCTCTGTTGCTATGGTCGTAACTAAAGCCGATATTTTTTGCTTCTTCTAAAACCCTTTCTTGGTCTTCGGCAGAGACCTTTTGATCTGCCCGGGAAATCGCCACCGCACCGCGCCCTTTTTTGGCTTCTACACGGGAATCGCCAATATTAATATAGGCCTTTTTTATTTTATACGGCTTCACCTCTGCTCTCATTTTTGTTATTACCTGATAAACTTTTTCTGAAACGGCTTCCATATCTATAACTACTCCCTTCCTTATCCCTTCGGAAGGAACAGTTATTAAAGAAAGCACTTCTATCTCTTTTCTATCTTTCCTTTTTTGGGCAACCATCCCTTTAATTGTTTCCGATCCAATATCAAGGGCAGTAATAATGTTTTGCTCTCTTGACATAAAGTTAAAAAAAATTAGAAAAATATTTTTCCTGCCTTGTTTCCATAATTCTTCTTTCTTTTAAGGCATAATGACTATATCCCAAAAGATGTAAAATGCCGTGAATTAAGACCCTTGCTAATTCTTTTCTCCAAGAGTCCTCTTTTTGCAATTTGGCATTTTCTCTGACCTGCGCCGGACAAATTAGAATCTCTCCTAATTGTAGCAAATGATTAGGGGGCAAGACAAATGAAAAAGACAAAACATCGGTCGGCTCGTTTTTTTTACGATAACGATTATTAATCTCTTTCATCTTTTGTTCGCTGATAAAAACAATGGAGACCTCTGATTTCCGGTTAATTCCTTCTTTTTTCAAAACAAACCGGACAATTTTTTCTAAAAACTTTTTGTCTATTGGGGTCTTGGTAAAATTGCTTATCTCAACCATTAAACCCGTCCTAATTTTTCTAACTTTTTATATTTATCTTTTATTTCCTCCCTTCTAAGAGCGGCTTTCTTTTTCTGGCCGGGGCTTAACGGCCGCTTTTCAAACTGGTTTTGTTTAATCCTATAAAGAATACCGCTTTTTCTGACAGCCCTGGAAAACCGGCTGACAAGCTGTCGAGTATTTTCTTTTTCTTTTTTTTCAATTATTATTCCTGACATATTGTTTTTTAAGACGTCCGAGCATCCGCTCGGAGCAGCTTTTTTAACTCTTCAATGACCTTTTCTAATTTAATTGTTGTTTGCTTTCCTGTTTTCATATCCCTTAAAATAATATTGCTCCTTTTTGTCTCTTCTTCTCCTAAAATCAGCGTATATTTTACCTCCTGCTTATCGGCTATTTTTAATTGGGCAGATAGGGACCCTCTGTCCAAGGATTCGGAAACGGAAAGGTTTGCTTTTCTAAAATCTTCCAACAAATTAAATGCTTTTATCTTGGCCGTGTCGCCGAGTTGAGCCAAAAATACTTCGGGCGATGCCGGGGTAGGGACTTTTATTTCCCTTTCTTTCATCGCGGCAATAACTCTCTCTACTCCTCCGGCCGCCCCAAAAGCAGATACTTCTTTGTTAGAAAAAAGCTTTATTAAATTATCATATCTTCCGCCTCCTGCCAGGCTTGACTGCGCTTTTTGCAATTCTTTTTCAACAGTTATCTCAAAAACCGTTCTTGTATAATAATCCAATCCTCTGACCAGATAAGGGTTAAGATTATAGGGCAAACCCAAGTCGTCCAATAACTCCAAAACTTTTCTAAAGTGGTTATGGCAAGGCTTGCAAAGATGATCAATGGCTTGGGGAGCAGCGGCAATTGTCTGCTGACAACTTTCTTCTTTGCAATCAAGTACTCTTAAGGGGTTTGTTTTAAGCCGCCTTCTGCAATCGGGACAAAGCAGGCGTATGTTTTTCTTTAAATAATTTATCAATAATTTTTTGTATTCCGGCTGGCATTCTCGGTCTCCAATGCTGTTAATTTGAATAACAATGTCTTTAATGCCCAAGGATTGAAAAATATTATAAAAAAGATAAATTATTTGTACATCCATGGCCGGCCTTTCAGAGCCAAATGCCTCTAAATTAAACTGATGAAACTGTCTAAGCCGTCCTGCTTGAGGCCTATCTTGGCGGAATAAGGGCCCAAAAGAAAAAAGCTTCACCGGCTGGGACAAAGAATTCATTCCGTGCTGGATATATGCCCTGGCTAAAGACGGGGTAAATTCGGGACGAAGAGCAAGAAAATCCCCGCCTTTAGTGCGCAAAACGTACATTTGTTTTTCTATAATGTCCGTGTCAGCACCCGTGCCTTTTTCAAACAATTCAGCATGTTCTAAAATCGGCGGAGTAATCTCGCTAAACCCGTAGAAAGAAGAATACGCCTCTACAATCCTGTATATTTTTTTATAATACGGCTGGTCTTCCGGCAAGATGTCAGGCATTCCGGAGGGAGTTTGAATTTTGTCTTTAGTTATTTTAGAACTCATTTTTTTAATTTTGAGCGAATACCCTGAACGGCCAGAGACGGAAACCGACCTTCCCAATGATGCTCTCTTTTTTTATTGTTCCAAAAATTCGGGAATCATAAGAAGCGGAACGATTATCCCCTAAAACAAAATATTCGTCCCCTCCCATCGTTACCTTAACGGTACCGGAAGTAAATGTTTCCGCAGGAAGATATACTGATTCTTCTAAATGAAAACCTTTCCCTTGAGATTCTACATAAATATCGCCCTCTGTTATTTTTAAGGATTCTCCGGGCAAACCAATAACTCGTTTAATAAATCTTTCTGACGGATTATTGGGGTTGTAAAAAACCACAATATCTCCTCTTTCGGGCTCGGAGAAGCGGTAGGAAATTTGGTCAACTATTAAATAATCATAATTATGAAAATTCGGTTCCATACTGGCGCCGCGCACAAAAAATGGCTGAAAAATAAAAACCCTGATTGGTATAACAATCAGCAAAGCAATAATGGCTATCTTTACTACATCCCAAATAAAATAAAGGATTGATTTAATAAACATAATCTTTTATATTAAAACAAAACTGCTTTTTTGGCAAATAAATGTGCCGGATAGGCATATTGGGAATACTCCGCCCCCGCAAAATTATGCGGAAATGGTTCCCCGCATCAATTCTCCCTCTCTTTTTTTTTGGAGGGGAAATAAAAAGACCTTAATCCTCCCTCTTCCCTTGGGGAAGGGGGAGGAAGGAGGGGGACGGGGTTCTCTTTCCTATATATATTCCTCTTGTTATAATAAGAAAGCTAAAACAGGCAAATTATGAAAAAAATTTTTTTAATAGTCGGCTTGGGAAATCCGGGAAAAAAGTACCAGAACACGCCGCATAACATTGGTTTTGAAGCACTTATTTTGCTAAAAAAGGAATTGGGCTTTTCTCCTTGGCAAGAAAAAACAAAATTAAAAGCAAAAATCAGCAGAGGAAAAATTGATGGGAAAGAAATTATTCTGGCAAAACCGCAGACATTTATGAATAATTCCGGCAAGGCCGTTCAGGCAATAAAAAATTTTTATAAAATTCCCTTAAAAAATATCTGGATAATTCACGATGACCTTGACTTAGGTCTGGGAAAAATGAGAATAAAAAAGGACTCTTCTTCCGGCGGACACAAGGGGGTCGAATCCATTATTTCTTCTTTGGGTACGCAAAACTTTAACCGAATAAAAATAGGAATTTGGGACAAAACAAAGGAAAGAAAAAATATCAATACCAAAACGTTTGTGCTGAAAAAATTTTCTGAGCAAGAAAAAATTATTATCCAAGAAGCGCGACAAAAAGCGGTTTCTTTGTTAAAAAACCAAATTTCCACATCATTCTAATCCAGCCCCTCCACGTCATTCTGAGTCAGCAGACGAAGAATCCCCGTGGTAATATTCTAAATAACGGGATCCTTCACTCCTCGACAACCTCGGGGTTCAAGATGACGGTGGAGGAAAAGCAGGATAACGGTAGAGGCATGTTCGAACAATAATTATATATATTCTTCGAGCGAAATCGAGAAGTTCAATTAAGCAACAACAAACCAATAAACCATGAAACTGATAATTGTAGAGAGCCCAACAAAATCAAAAAGTTTAGGAGCGTTTTTAGGCAAAGATTATCAAATTGCCGCCAGTTTTGGCCATGTGCGCGACTTGCCCAAGTCAAAGCTGGGCATAGATGTGGAAAATAATTTTGAGCCGCAATATGTTATTCCCACTAAATCCAGAAAAACAGTCAATTTTTTAAAAAAGGCCTGTAAAGAAGCTGAAAATATTATTCTTGCTGTTGATGAAGACAGAGAAGGAGAAGCCATTGCTTTTCATCTCAAAGAAGCGCTCGGACTGAAAGATCACCAAAGAATTGTTTTTCATGAAATTACCAAAAATGCTATTTTGCAGGCCCTGCAAAACCCCAGACAAATTGATATGCAAAGGGTTAATGCCCAGGTTGCCAGAAGGGTCTTAGACCGGCTGGTCGGCTACAAACTCTCCCCCCTGCTTTGGAAAAAAGTAGCCCGCGGACTTTCGGCCGGGAGGGTACAATCGGTGGCCGTGCGCCTGATTGTAGAAAGAGAAAGAAAAATTGAAAAATTTATTCCACAGGAGTACTGGGAGATTGCAGCAGAGCTGCAATCACAGATTAACGCAAATAAAAAGCAGATTAATGCAGATAATAAATCTTTTTTAGCCAAGCTGGTTAAAAAAGACGGAAAGAGAGTTCCAAAATTCGGAATTACTAATAAAAAACAAGCAGAAGAAATTGTCAAAGACATTAAGGGCGCAGATTTTATTGCAGACAATATAGAAAGAAAAGAAGTCAAAAAAAATCCTTTGCCGCCCTTTACCACCAGTTCGCTTCAGCAAACAGCCGGATACCAGCTTCACTTTTCTTCGCAAAGAACAATGTCTTTAGCGCAAAAATTATATGAAAGGGGCTTAATTACTTATCACCGCACCGATTCTTTGAGTTTATCAGAACAATCACTCTCTTCTGCCAAAAGTTTTATCCTAAAACAATTTGGAGAAAAATATTGGCCCGGTTATTTTAGAAAATACAAAACAACCAAAAAAGGGGCGCAAGAAGCGCATGAAGCAATAAGACCCGCTCGTCCCGAACTCCTTCCTGAAAAATTAAATGCTCAAGATAATTCCTTAAAAAAACTTTACCAACTAATTTGGCAAAGGTTTATTGCTTCCCAAATGAAAGAGGCTGTTTTTGATTCTGTAAATATTAAAATCAAGGCAAAAAATTATACTTTTCAAGCCAATGGCCAAACATTAAAATTTGACGGATTTTTAAGGGTTTATCCTATGAGCTTTAAAGATGTTTCTTTGCCTCGGCTCACAGAACAAGAAAAACTGAAACTGTTAAAACTTGAGCCGACCCAGCATTTTACCCAGCCGCCGGCAAGATATAATGAACCCTCTTTAATAAAAATATTAGAAGAAAAAGGCATTGGCAGGCCATCCACTTACGCGCCGATTATTTCCACTATTCAAAAAAGAAATTATGTTCAAAAAAACGAGCAAAAAAGATTTTTTCCTACCGAGATTGGCACGGTGGTAAATGATTTGTTGGTAGAGCATTTTCCTAAGGTTGTAGACATAGAATTTACCGCTAAAATGGAAGAAGATCTTGATAAAATTGCCCAAGGTCAAAAAGAATGGCAAAAAATAGTTAAAGAATTTTATGAGCCATTTGCCCGACAATTAGAAGAAAAATATCAAAATCTTTCCAAGCAGGAAATAGCCGAACAGACGACAGATAAAATCTGCCCTCAATGTGGAGCGCCCCTGATAATCAAACTGGGAAGATTTGGAAAGTTTTATGCTTGTTCCAAGTTTCCTGAATGCAAATACACAGAATCGCTTGAAAGTAATAAAATTAATATTCCCTGCCCAAAATGCAAAGACGGGTTTTTGACAGAAAAAAGAACCAGAAAAGGTAAAATATTTTACGGATGTTCCAGGTATCCGGCTTGCGATTTCGCGCTTTGGGATAAACCAACCAAAGAAAAATGCCCCAAGTGCGGCTCTTTAATGGTAGAAACAAAAAGAGGAAAAATAGCGTGCTCCAATAAAGAATGTAAAGGGCTTGAGAAATAAAATTTTTCTTGCTAAATTCAAAACAGGCCTGGGTGGCGGAATTGGTTTACGCGTACGACTCAAAATCGTATGGGATTACTCCCGTGTGGGTTCGAGTCCCACCCCAGGCACATAATAGTGGATTCGCCCCGTCATTCGACGGGGCGTCCTTTAATCTTCTGCAAAAAACTGCAGAGGTGGGCCTCCGCACTCTCTCTTTCTCTGCGCTTTTACGGGAGTATGCGGGAGTTCTGCGGGAGTTCTGCGGGAGTTAGACTCCCGTCTTCGGGAGTTAGACTCCCGTCTTCGGGAGTTAGACTCCCGCAAAGCCACGCCAGTACTGGCTTCGGAACTTCGGAAGTTCCGAAACAAAAGACCCGGGTAACTCAACCCCTCCCCCTTTCTTTCCCCCTCCTTCCCCCTCCCTCGGAGAAGGGAGAGGATTAAGGCGGGGGAAGGAGGTAAAACATAAAAAATATTCAAAATCGTGCCAAATCAAAAAAACGGGCTGAAAACCCTCACCAGTACTGGCTTCGGAACTTCGGAAGTTCCGAAAATAAAGTAAAAAGCGGTCGAGAGTCGCCCCCGACCGCTTTTCTTCGACCGCTTTTTTAAACTTTTTTATCTATTCTCTCGCGGAATAAAAACACGGGAAGAAAGCTGAATTATATCAGCCGTATAACTGCCGTCAGAGTTTTGTTCACCGCTAACCATTACTTGTTCACCGATTTTAAGGTCATCTGCCGAACCCTCGGCTGTTTTTGATACTTGAGTAATGTCAGAAAAGAAAATAATCCTTGAGCTGTTGTCAGAAAGCTGAATAATAATGCTTTCTTCATCTCTGCCAATAATTTCTCCGTTTATCACGCCTGCTCTGCCGCCAAATTGCTGAAATGCCTCCGACCGCTCGCCGGACAGCGCCTTAAAATTTTCAAGATTTCTTTCCATGCTTCTTTCCGTAGAACGAGCACTTGTCCCGTATTTTATCCCTCCATAAAATGACCCCGCTCCAATTACTAACAATATAACAATAAAAATTGGCAATAATTTTTTCATATTATTTTTTAAGGAGCTTAACTCCTTTTTTAATTATTTTTTATCTTTTATTTTTTATTCATAGCGCAGTGCCTCAATCGGGCTCAGGTTAGACGCTTTCCGCGCTGGCCAGTAGCCAAAAATAATTCCGATAGCAGTACAAACGGCAAAAGACAAAAGAATGGCAGATAAAGAAATCTTGGTAGCCGTACCTGTAAAAAACGTTATTCCATAAGCTATTCCCACTCCTAAAATTATTCCAATAATTCCTCCCAAGAAAGTGAGTATTACTGCTTCAGATAAAAATTGTAAATTAATATCTAATCTTTTCGCTCCAACGGCTTTGCGAAGACCGATTTCCCGGGTTCTTTCAGTAACTGTGGTCATCATCATATTCATAATTCCAATGCCTCCAACGATCAAGGAAATCCCGGCGATGGCTGCCAACAGCACGGTCATTGTATCGGTCATAGCAGTAGCGGCCCCGAGTATGTCCTGCTGGTTAGTAACGCTAAAATTAGCCATTGAAGGGTCGGCAATATTATGCCGCGACAAAAGTAAATTAGTAATTCCAGCTTGAATTGAAGCCATTGCCTGCTGGCTTTCCGCCTGAACGCTAATTGAGGAAATATAATTAGTTCCGGCCAAGAACCGCTGCGCAGTTGTAACGGGAATAAAAATCATCTCGTCTTGGCTTCCAAAGGCCGTGCCTCCTTTATAGTTAGCTACTCCAATAACTCTGAAATTAATATTATTAATCCTTATGGTTTCGCCTATCGGTTTTGCTCCCTCGCCAAATAAATCATCGCGGACTACGGGCCCCAAAACCGCTGACTTGGAAAGAGATTGAATATCGCGTTCAGAAATAAAAGTTCCCAAAGCCATTTCAATGTTTCTGACTTCGGGATAAAAAGCATTTGTTCCCACAACTTGAGTGTTTGCGTTCGCTCCTTTAGCAACAATTTGATAGCGTCCGGAAATCTCCGGAGCCACGGCTTGAACATAAAAAATTTCTTGAGCAATGGCTTGGGCATCCTCAAGAGTAAGAACCTGTGCCGTGCCTCTTCCGGCCATTACTAATTGCCCTACCCCTCTTTGAACCCCCGGCGCTACGGTAATCAAATTTGACCCCATTGCCTGAATGTTGGCTTCAATTGAGCCGGCTGCGCCTTGTCCGACAGAAACCAAAGCAATCACGGAACCAATGCCAATAACAATGCCTAAAACAGTCAGGCCTGACCTGAATTTATTGGCAAAAGTTGCAGAAAATGTCTCTTGAAATAAATCAGCAATTAGCATAATTTAAATTTACAAATTTTCAATTTTCCCTAGGCCGACCGCTGGAGCGATCAGCGGACTAGACAATTTTCAATCAATTTTTTAATTTTTAAATTTTCAATTAAATTTGTAAATTAATTCGTAAACCCCGTTAGAAACCCCGGAATTAAAAAGTAAAAACTTTGCACATAGAAATTTCCTTAAATTTTGGAATTTCTAACGGGGTAAATTGTAAATTAGTAAATTGAAAATTATATTTTACTCTTTTATCTCCTAAACCATTTTTGAACGACGATTAACCGTATCTTCAATAATTTGTCCATCTTTTAATGAAATTATTCTCTTTGCCCTTTCGGCAATATATTTCTCGTGAGTAACCAAAATAATTGTTCTGCCTTCTCTGTTTAATTTTTCAAAGGTTTCTAAAACTATCTCGCCGGTTTTGCTGTCAAGATTGCCTGTCGGCTCGTCGGCCAAAATTAACAAGGGATTATTAACCAAGGCCCGGGCAATTGCCACTCTCTGCATCATTCCTCCTGATAATTGGTTTGATAAGTGTTCCCAAAATTCTTCGGGAAAGGCCGATGACCTTAATACTGCCCTGGCAACATCCTCTCTTTCTTTCTCGGGAACGCCGCTATAAACCAAAGGCAGAGTAACATTTCTTAAAACGGTTGCTCTTGGCAAAAGGTTAAATGTTTGAAAAACAAAACCAATTTTTCTTTTTCTAATTTCAGCCAATTGGTCGTCAGAAAGCTCTGAAACATCTTTTTTTCCAAAAGAATAATGCCCCGAGGTCGGCGTATCCAAACACCCTAAAATATGCATTAGAGTTGATTTTCCGGAACCGGAAGGCCCTATAATTGCCACGAATTCTCCTTTTTCAATAGAAAAAGAAACTCCCTTCAGGGCAGTGGTTTCAATATTTTCATTGGTTCTAAATATTTTTGTGATGTTTTGACATTCAATCATACCGAAAGCAACGTACGAATTTACGAATCTACGCTTTCGGTTACGAATAAAGTATTCGTATATTCGTAGAGATTCGTAATTTCGTAAGGTTATCTAAGTCGCATTTTTTGACCGCCCATTCCCGGTACTTGAATCCCTTGGGTCTGAATGGTTCCGGTTTGGACAACTTGAGCGCCTGAACTGAGGACTGAAGAAATTACAATGTCGCCTTGCTCAAGCCCGGAAGTAATTTCAGTAAAAAGTTCGTTTGACAGTCCGGTTTTTACTCCTTGCTTAGTTTGCCAGCCCGTTTGGATTACTGCTGAAACGCTGGCCAATAATTCCTGCCTCGTTTCCTCCGGCACTGTTACTAATTCTATATAATAAGAACCCTCCTGAAATTTCACCGCGCTATTGGGCACTAAAATAACATTTTGTTTGGACTCGGCGACAATATCCGCGGTAACGCTCATTCCCGGCTTAATTCTTTCATCTTCGGTATCAAAAGCAATTTTTACGCCATAGCTCACTACTCCTTGGGTAACCGTGCCTACCAAATCAACATCTACGACGCGTCCGGTGAATTTCGCCTCCGGGACGGCATCAAAAACTAAAGTTGCTTTCTGTCCAACCTTGACTTTGGCTGCATCAATCTCATTAAGAGAAAGCTCGGCTATTTTTTGTTGGGTAATAATATTGGCTAAAACAGCACCGGTTCCAATGGAATCGCCTTTTTTAATTTTGACATCAGTGACAATACCGTCAAAAGGGGCGTAAATATAGCAATCAGCCAGTTCTTGTTTCGCAACAAGCAAAGCGTCCTGCTTTTGCTGAACCGCCCTTTCTTTAATGCGGATTTCCAGTTCCGCAGGCGCGGCTTTCAGATCTGTCAAATTTTTTTCCTTTTCTTCCAAGTTTATCTCTGATGCTGTTAAATCAAGGGGATAAACTTTTTCCATTTCTATCAGCGCCTGCTCCGCGTTCGCCTTTGCCTCCTTATTGCTTGCAAGCGATCTTTGAATGGAAAGAAGGGAAGACAAGTGGCTGCTTGTTTTGGAAGTATAATTTTTCAGATCCGCTTGGTAATCGGTTATTTTTTTATAAATAGAACGATCACGGCTGGAAAGATAGTCAATAATAAAACTAACGAGATTGGCTTCGTCTTTAATTGCTTGAGCAGTCAATTTTACCGCCTCTATGGTCTCGTCAAGCAAATTTTCCAAAATCTCTTTTTCGGAGTAATAACTGGCTTTTTTATAATTCTCAAAATTCTGGTCATAACTTTCTCTGGCTGTTTTATAACTATCTTCCGCACTTCTAATAAACAAATCCACTTCTGCTCTTTGCTCTCCTAAAACAAGGTTTTTATATACTCCTGTGTTGGACTGATAATTATTAACCGTTATTTCGCTTTGCCCTATTTCAGAGCTGTATAAAATATTCCTTATTCCGGTAATAATTGTAGGCAAGTCCCAAAAAACATTAGTAACAGTATTGAGAACGTCTTCATAAGCCCTTTCAATATCTTCTTCTGCCTTTTGAATCGTTTCCAGCGCCTTTTGATATTCTGTTTCCTGATTAAATATTAGCTTTTCCAAAGAATTTTTTGCCTGTAAAACAGTATTTTCCGCTTTTAACAGAGCGGCTTCGTCAGCGGGGCTTAACAGTTCTTTTAAATCATTTTCCGCTGTTTCCACGGCTATTTCTGCATCTGTTACCGCTCTCCTATATTCTGTGTCACTAAGTTTCACGATCAATTTACCGGCATTAATCTCTTCTCCTTTTTCGATATAAACAGCGGCAACGTCGCCCCTTACTTTTGATTTTATTTCTACTTGGTCAGAGGCAGAAACCTGTCCGTTTCCCGAAACAGAGACAATAATAGTGCCTTTTTCCGCTATTGCCAAAACATATCGCGTTTCGCCTTCGTTTGTTCTTAAAAATCTAAAATAAACGCATCCTGATATTAAAAGAATGGCGATAATTATAATAAGCTTGCGCTTTGATATCGCGCTCAAAAATTTTTTCGACATAAACAATCTATTACTAATCTCTATTTACTACAAATTACTTTGAAATTTATTTCATCTTGAAACAAATATACGGTTGCGGTGTAGTAATAAGTATAATAAGATAAATAATCTTGGTTATTTTGTGCTGTCTAAAGGTTTTTTATGCCTAAATCAGATGACGAAGAAATTGTCTCACAAGTACAAAACGGCGATACCGAAGCGTTCGGTATTTTGGTTGAACGATATGAGGCAAAAATTATGCGCTATGGCAAAAAGTTTTTACTTCAGAGAGAAGACATAAAAGATTTGACCCAGGAGGTCTTTTTAAGGGCTTTTGAAAACATTCATGGCTTTGATGCTAAAAAAAGATTTTCTCCTTGGCTTTACCGTATTGCCCATAACCACTTTATCAATACGCTTAAAAAGAAAACTCGCCGGCCAATTAATTTATTTGACTTTGATACCGTGCTTCCCTATTTGCGCAGTAATGAAAATTTAGAACATGAAATAAACAGGCAAGAGCTGAAAAAAATGCTTAATAAATGTCTGGGAGAAATCGGCCTAAAATACCGCGAAGCGCTTATTTTGTTTTATTTTGAACAAATGAGTTATCAAGAAATCGCGGAAATTTTGCACATCCCTGTTTCTACAGTAGGCATACGGCTAAAAAGAGGCCGGGCCTTGTTATATAAAATCTACAACCATTTTAATAATTTATTATGAGCAACAACAAACAAAACACGGATATAAAGAAAAAAATACTGGAAAAGATACAAAGCGGGCAAGTAAAAATGCGGCCTAAATGGCAGTTTGTGTTAAAGGCCGCTTTGTTAATAATAGGAATAATTTTTATTGTTCTGGTTTTATTATATTTAACAAGCTTTACTTTTTTCATCCTTCGGCAAACGGGCATCTGGTTTTTGCCGGCATTTGGATTAAAGGGATTAGGTTCTTTGTTTGTATCCCTTCCATGGTTCCTTGTTTTATCCGGCTTAATGTTTATCCTTCTCCTTGAGGCCGCTGCCAGACGCTACGCTTTTGCTTACCGCCGGCCGCTGCTTTTTTCTGTAATCGTCCTTATTCTTCTAGTATTGATTACTAGTTTTGCCATTTCAAAAATCGGTTTCCACCAAAAACTTTTTATGCAAGCCCGGGAAAACCATCTGCCTATTGCCGGCCGCTTGTATCGAGGATTTGGTATGGAAAAATTTCAAGACATCCATTCCGGAACTATTATTGAATTACATAAAAATGGATTTATTATGGAAGACCGCAACAAAGAAATGCTTGTTATAAACATCACCTCAGAAACCCGCTTTCCTTTGGGAATACAGCTTGAGCCCGAGGACAGCGTGCTGGTTTTGGGCAAACGCAATAATGGAGAAATCACTGCCGAAGGTATACGGCCCATTCGCAGAGAACTGCCCCTTTCTCCCCGCAAAAACCACAAAAACGGCCCGCGTCCTATTCTTTTTGAACCTAATTTTATAGAAGAATAATCTTGCCTATCCTTAATGAAACAAAGTTTATTATTAGATGTAGTAATAAATGAAGGCAAAGGTCGGCAAGGATTAAAATTTTAATCATCAATAATTATTAATTGAATTGGTATTTATGAATAAATTATTCGGTTATCTTGTTTTGTCGGTTGTAGCGATAATGCTTATTACTACCGGCACGGCTTATGCTCGCGGCTGGTTCTGGACCAATGAATCTCCTGAAGATATTACCGCCCGGCACCAAGCAATGTTTAAACATAAAGCAGAATTGTTCGGCATTAGTGCGGAAGAAATGAAAGATGCTTGGTCAGAGGGAAAAAGAATGTTTCAAATCGCCGAAGAATACGGCTTGAATAAAGAAGAAATTATGGAAAAAATGGCAGAGGATAGAAGAGTCAATTTGCAAGAGCGGCTAAGGGTTTTGGTGGAAAATGACATTATTAGCCAAGAACAGGCAAACCAGAGAATGGAAGTAATGCAGAACAAGAGCTTTGGTGGCATAAAAACGCACAGGGGATTTAATAAGCCGTTTAGAGGAGATTGCCCGCATCCATCAGGATCCCTTTAATTCCCTGATCTCTTTAATTGTTAATTCCATATAATTGAAACAACAAAACCCCTTCACCGGGGTTTTGTTGTTTTTGTTTTGGTAACAGTTATCTCAACTCAACCCGTCCCCCTCCTTTCCCCCTCCTTCCTCTTCCCTCAGAGAAGGGAGAGGATTAAGGCGGGGAAAGGATGTAAAACATAAAAAATATTCAAAATCGTGCCAAATCAAAAAAACGGGCTGAAAACCCGCACCAGTACTGGCTTCGGAACTTCGGAAGTTCCGAAACAAAAGGCCCGGCCCCTTCGGCCCATCCCCCTCCTTCCTCCCCTCCTTTTCGCGCTTGCGCAAAAGGAGGGGGGAGATTTTAGGTGGGGAAAAGAGAGGGACTGTCCCCCTCTTAAATAATAGTAAGAATTTTTCACAATCTTTTTTGAATTGTTTTTTTGATCTTTACTAATCTTTCGGATTAGTTTATTTTATATATAGTATATAGTCGGTAGACCTACCGAAAACCAAATCGTGAAGGAGGTGTAAAATGAAAGGATATATTAAGGCATTGCGCTTGCCGATTGTGGTTATGGCTGGTTTATTGGTTATAACCGCATTCCGCGTAAGCGCGTGGAGTACGAACGCATATCTCATAGCTCTTTTTATTGTTATCGTTTCTTCGGCGATAATGGCTCACAACGACTGGAGAGACAAGGAACATGATGCAAAAAAAGGCAAAACCTTCGCCCTAAATAACAGCAAGCCATTTAAAGCAATGGTTATGCTTCTCTGGTTTGCGAGTCTGGTTAGTGCAATTGGCCTCTGGATTCTTAATCCATGGTACGGAATATTGTCGGGACTGGTTATTGTATCGGGGTTGATTTACTCGGAAACAAGACGAATTCCACTCTTGCCAGTATTGCTTGTTGCCCTGACTTCTGCCAGCCCAGCCCTCTATGCGAATCCAAAAAATGATAAGGTGCTGGCAATATTCCTTGTCTCGGCCCTGTTGGTTTTCGGGCGAGAGATTCTCAAGGATTTGGATGACTGTTCGCATGATATTGGCTACAAGTGGACGCTACCGATCGCTCTCGGAAAACGCGTTGCCAAGTTTTTGGCTGGTTTAATCGTGCTGGTTTTGCCTCTTGTGGCGACTTGGGTTTCAATAAAAACATTAGCGGGAACACCATTTCTCCTAATATCGGCGTTGTGTTTAATTCTCAACAAGAACCATCACTCGGCCAAGACCTTGCTTGATATCGGCATGGCCACAATCATTGTGGTGCTACTCGTCAGCGGACCGTAGGGGACAATTGTTTATTTCAAATAATCATCCCCTTCTTTTTTTAAATTTCAAAAGAATTTTCCTGCGGAGGTCGGGCCTCCGCACTCTCTCTTTCTCTACGCTCTTACGGGAATCTGCGGGAGTTCTGCGGGAGTTAGACTCTCGTCTTCGGGAGTTAGACTCCCGCAAAGCCACGCCAGTACTGGCTTCGGAACTTCGGAAGTTCCGAAACAAAAGGCCCGGGCCCCCACCCGCGGCACAACATCCCTGTGAGTTTTAGAGGTTCACGGTATTTTTTAAATATATCGTTGACAACAGATAAATTCTTGTTAAGACAAAAGCATTAATACATAAAAATATGAAACGCATTATTCAGTTTAAAATTTATAAAGGAGAAAAATACTTTGTTGATGAAAGCAGTGATCTTCCTATTGTTAATCAGGAAAAAACCATTGATGAAACCGTGCAAAATATAAGGGAGGCATTGGCTTTGTGTTTAGAGGGCGAGGATTTGTCAAAACTGGACATAGAAAGCAATTCTCTTGTCTTAGTAAATTTTGAATTAGAACCGCTTCTTTGTGCCTAAATTAAAGAAATTATCCGGACAGGATGTAATAAAAATTTTGAGTAATTTTGGATTCGCGACAGTGTTCCAAAAAGAAAGCCATAATCTTGCCTAATAATATTAGCCAAACCTTAATTATTCCTGACCATAAAAAATTAGATGCAGAAACATTAAAAGCGATTTACCGTCAAGTATCGCGCTATGTTCCGGAAAACGAACTTTATTCTTATTTTCATACGCCCTAAAACCCTCCCTATAGAAATTTTCTACAAAAACTCCTCTCTACAAAAAACTGATTTCCACAAATTCATAAAATTTACTGCATTATAAAACCATGGTTGAACAATGCAATAAATTTTTTTTGAAAATTATTTTTGTGAATTTTTCTTTTTGTGAACTTTTTTACAAACTTCGGAAATTTACAACTTGCGGACTTCAAAAGTCCGCAAGATACGCCCCTCCCGTTCTTTACAAAAAAGAAAAAGTGTGTTATATTGTAAAATAGTACAATCCAAATAAGGGAGGTGAGTTTATGTGAAACCAAAAGAAGGCAAGGCAGGAATTGTGGCATTTGCGTTCGGAGTACCGCGAACCCTAAAGTCCAATCAGATTATTGCAGAAATCGCTATTGATCGAGCGCATACACTTGAGGCACCGGTATTCACCCAACTTGACGTTCCTATTCATAACGAAAATAAAGTGGTATACGCCAGCGAAGAGCCGGACAATCCGCCACCAACGTTGCGTATCGCCCGAGAAGCAGTGTGCTGGGCGCAGGAAAACCAATTCACCGAGCTGTGGATTGCCGCTGCCCAGCCTCATCTAATCCGTTGCAAACGGGACCTTCGGAAAGCAGCCGAAGAATCCGTCTGGCCGATTGACATCTTCACTTGCGCAAAAATCCTTGACTACGCAGACCACGACTGGTTCTGCCCAAAATCGGAACAGAGATACACCCGGTCGCGAAAGAATTGGCGGCTGCGGGAGTTCATTCTAATACATATCCCATTCTGGCTCTACAAAATCGTTGCAAAATAGACAACCACCCCCCCCATAAAAATCTCACCTGTGGGGGGGTTTTTCTTTTTTTTAATATGGACTATAAATTTGACGGTCGTCAAATTTGTCATATCAATTTGGCGACTTTGGAAGTCCCCAAACATTAAAGGAATTAAAGGAGATTAAAGGAAGTTAAAGGAAGTTAAAGGAGGTTAAAGGAGATTAAAGGAAGTTAAGGTAAGCGTGTGCAAGCCCAGGTCTTTGCATATTTGCATATTCGGTTGTTTCCGGAGCTGTATTTTTTTAAAATTTTTGGAAAAAATTGGGAAATTGGTTTATAATAATTGAATATGGAAAACGAACAAAAAAATAAAGAGCAAATATTTTTTCATTCGATTCCTATAGAGAAAGTATTTAAAATTCTGGGAAGCGATTCTGACGGGCTAACGCGGGAGCAAGCGGCTCAAAAACGCGAAGAGGTCGGACTTAACGAACTGCCGGAAAAAAAAGCGCTTCATCCCGTTTTTTTGTTTCTAAAACAATTTCATTCTACTCTAATATATATCCTTATTGCGGCGGCTATTATTTGTTTTTTTGTTCCCGGACATAAGGTTGACACTTTTGTTATTTTGGCAGTTGTCCTTGTTAATGCCGGCATGGGATTTATTCAGGAACATAAAGCAGAAAAAGCCATTGACGCGTTGCAGAAAATAGTTGTTCCTTATGCCAAGATTTTGCGGGAAAATGAACTTTTGGAAATTCCGGCTAAAGAATTGGTGCCCGGCGACATTATTTTAATAGAAGAAGGCGACAAAATTCCGGCTGACGCCCGTTTAATTGAAATTAAGAACTTTCGCACAGTTGAGGCAAGTTTAACAGGAGAATCGTTGCCAAAGAGCAAGGACTTAAAAGAGCTTCCCAAAGAAACTCCTGTGGCAGACAAAAAAAACATGATTTGGATGGGAACATTCTCTGCCGGCGGTTCGGCAAAAGCAATAGTCACTGCTATTGGCAAAGAGACCGCTATCGGCCAAGTGGCGCAAAGCATTAAAGAGATTAAAAAGGTTAAGGGGCACTTTGAAATAAAAAGTGATATTTTAGCCAAGCAAATGGGCATTATTGCCTGCGCCGTTGCCTTGACAACATTCTTGGTGGGTTATTTTATAAGGCAATTTGAATTTTTTGAGGTTTTTCTTTTTACTATTGCTTCTTTGGTTTCCAGTATTCCCGAGGGCCTGCCTGCCGTTTTAGTAGTGGTTTTGGCAATAAGCGCCAGAAGAATGGCAAAAAAAAATGCCATCATCAGAACCTTGCCGGCCACGGAAACAATCGGAGTGGTTACGGCTATTGCTACCGATAAGACCGGCACGCTCACCCAGAACACAATGAATGTGGAAAAAATAGCGTTTTTAGAAGAAGAAATAACGGTAACCGGCGAGGGGTGGAAACCGGAAGGATCTTTCCTTCAAAACAACGAAACGATTTTTCCTTTGGAAAACCCTCGGTTAGCAAAACTTCTCCATATTGCCGGGATCTGCAATAACGCCAATTTGGTAAAAGAAGAAGGAGAAAAATATAAGATTGTTGGAGATCCGACCGAAGGAGCCATGGTGGTGCTCGCTCAAAAAGCAGGATTAAAAAAATCCGCGCTTTTAGGGCAAGAAATAAAAAAAGACGATATTCCTTTTAGCCCTGCCTTGAAGTACCGGGCATCTTTAGCAATATTAACCGAAGACGAAAAACATAAAAAAGAAATCTATGTTACCGGCGCGCCGGAAGCAGTAATTGAAAGATGCAAATATGTTTTAGATAAATCCGGAGAAAAATCATTAGGTCCGGAAGAGAAAAAATACTTTTTAGACAAAATCAGGGACTTGGCTAAAAAATCTATGCGCATTATCGGCATTGCTTATAAGCCGACCGGTGAAGAAATAAGCTCGTTAAACGATGATTTAATCAATGAGTTAATCCTGGTAGGTATCATCGCCATGATAGACCCTCCCCGGCCGGGAGTAAAAGAAGCGATTGCCAAGGCCAAGAGAGCGGGCATTCGGGTAATTATAAAAACCGGGGACCACAAAGAAACTGCTTTGGCAATTGCTAAAGATATTGGCATGCTCCCTGTTGATGCTGAAAAAAAACAGGAAGAGCCCCTTGCCCTGACAGAAAACGATTTGAAAAAACTCTCTGAACAAGAATTTGAAAAAGCAGTAGAAAAAATCTCTGTTTTCGCCCGCCTCACCCCCAACATGAAGCTACGATTGGTAGAAACGCTTCAAAAACAAGGCCATATTGTGGCTATGACCGGTGACGGGGTTAATGATGCGCCGGCCCTAAAAAAAGCAGATGTAGGCATTGCTATGGGAATTATTGGCACCGATGTCTCCCGAGAGGCGAGCTCAATTGTTTTAGCTGATGATAATTTTGCTTCTATTATTAATGCCATAGAAGAAGGAAGAACCGTGTTTACCAATACCCGCCAAGCAAGCTCCTTTTTAATAACTACTAATTTTGCCGAAGATGCTACTATTATCGTTTCTTTAATATTAGGACTTCCTCTCCCTCTTTTACCAACCCAAATCCTTTGGCTTAATATGGTCACTGACACTCCTAATGCCACTGCCCTATCTTTTGAACCGCCAATAAAAGATATTCTTTCCTATCCTCCAAGAAGCAAAAAAGAAAACTTGCTTAATAAAGAAATTCTCCCTTTTATGATAATTATGACTGTGGTTATGGCAGCTCTTGTTATTGTTATTTTTAAAAATTATCTTCTTTTCGGAGAAGATAAAGCAAGAACAGCGGCTTTCGCCGTAATGGCTTTTACTCAATTATTTAATGTTCTTAATATGCGCGCTTTGCGCAAGTCGGTCTTCCAAATCGGATTTTTTAAAAATAAAATTTTGATTGGCGCTTTTTGCGCATCCGTTCTTCTTACCCTGATGGCACTTTATATTCCTCGGTTTCAAAACATCTTCCGGTTTAATGAATTAAGGGTTTCCACTCTTTTAATCATTATTTTCTTTTCTTCGTTCGTTCTTTGGCTGGGGGAGTTGTATAAATACTTAAAATATACCCTGCCTCAACGCCAGAAAATCCAATAAAAACAAAACACTCCCTTTGAGTGTTTTGTTTTGCAGTTTATGCTGGTTTGCACGGAAAGAGGGAAGTCTAACTTCCCCCAGCTGGGGGAAGTTAGACTTCCTCCGCTTCTCCGAGTATCTCTTCAGCCAATTGACGGAAAACCCGGGCGGGGCGGGAATTGGGAAATGACTTTAAGACCGGATCTTTTCTTTGCTCTTCTTCGGCTAAGATAGAGGCCTTAGGAATAACTGTGCTTAATACTTGTTCTCCAAACTCTTTTCTGGCAATCTTAGAAACGCTGCGGGAAAGCCGGCTGCGCCAGACATACATTGTCAAAAGGAACTTTGGCTCCTGTAATGATAATTCTTTTATAAGGGAGACGCGCGAAACAAGCTCTTGGGCCGATCTAAAAGCCAGGTACTCGCATTGCACGGGGATAATCAAATATTCAGAGGCAAACAAAGCATTAAGCATTAATATATCAAACACAGGCGCTGTATCTATGATAATAAAATCATAATCATCTTTTACTTCCTGCAATGCCTGTTTTAGCCGTATTTCTGCGTTTCTTGTTCCTTGTAATTTTAGAATAATACTTTCTAGTCGAGGAAAGGAGGGCATAACATCATATCCAAAATAGGAAGTGCTTTTAATGGCTGCCTTGGGCTTAATCTTTTTTTCTAAAACATCCCCGATAAAATTGGGGCTGCTTTTTATCCCCAGACAAAAAGTACTATCTCCTCTGGGGCTTAAATCTATTAATAGCACTCTCTTGCCAAGAGCCGAAAGAAACATTCCCAGATTTATTGCTATGCTCGTTTTTCCAACCCCTCCCTTAAGATTAGCAAGAGTAATAATTTTTGCCATTATTTTTTAACAAAAATTGTTTGTGTGGGGTAGGCCATCTTGACTCCCTCTTCTTCCAACTGCTCTTTGAGTTGTAAATTAATTTCCTGCTGGGTGTCCATATATACGGTATAATCGCTGGAATTAAGATAATAAACCACTTCAAAGACCAAGCTGAATTCACCGAATTCCTTAAAATGAACCCGGTCTAATTCGGTTATCTCAATCTCTCCTATAATCTCTTTTACTATTTCCACAATCCTTTTTAATTTTTCTGTCGGGGTTTCATATTCCACTCCAAAACCAAAAACAATCCTTCTTCTCTGCATCTTTTTATAATTATGAACCCGCGACTCGGTCAGTTCTTTATTACAGACAACCAATTCTTCTCCTTGAAGCGTTTGAATTCTGGTTGACTTAACGCCAATTCTTTTCACAATGCCCATATCTTCGCCAACAATGATAAAATCCCCAATTTGAAAGGGCTTGTCTAAATAAATAGAAAAGGAAGCAAAAATGTCTGACAAAACATTTTGCAGGGCAAAAGCGATAGCCACGCCGCTGACGCCCAAGCCGGCAACCAGGGCAGAGACATTATAACCCAGGTTCTGTAAAATGATTATTATTGCCAAACCCCAGAACACCCCTTTTACTGCCTTGATTAAAAGGCGCAAGGCCGCGGCATCGGTCTCCTTTTCTCCTTCGGTCTTTTTGGCAATAACTTTTTTGCCCATATAGTCAATCATTCCTTCGGCTGACTTTACTGCATAATAAACAACAAAAACAAAGAAAAGGTAAGAGATTATTTTGCCGACGGTATCGGGCAAGGAAAGGAAAAAGTGCGCCAAATAAAAAGAGGCGTATACATAAAAAAACCAACCAATATTTTCAATTATCCCTATCGCCAAATCGTCTATATCGGTTCTGCTTTTTTGGGCAAGAGCTTTCAAGCGATGAATAACCGCCATTTTAAAAAATCTTAAAACGATTAGGGCAATAAAGAAAATGGCGATGGCAATAAGGTACTGAAAAAGCGTATTGTCTAAAAACTGATAATCCAATGTTTCAGAAAATTCAGAAAACATAGTATAATATGATAAATTAATTATTTAACATTAATTTATTTTAACACAATGGACAAAGAAAACAAAAGCAAAAAAACACTCAAAGAGATAGAAGAGACCAAAAGGGCTTTTCAGGAAAGAACCATTACCCTGATTTTAGGAGGATTCGGCTTAGTAGCGGCTCTTGCCTGGAACGAGGCAATTAGAAGCTTATTTGAAACAGTTTTTAAAACAAGGGGAACAATCATCAGCAAGTTTATTTATGCCATTATAGTCACTCTTATGCTCGTGATAATTTCCCTTCAACTGCAAAAGATTAACAGGAAAAGCCGTTAAAAACCGCTTAGCAGCGAAATTTAATGTCTTTTTTATGGCGGGCTTTGGCAGAATAAAGTTGAACTAATTCTTTAGCCCGTTTTTTTGTTTGAATAGAAGTTTTACTGCCGTATTTTTTTATCAAAGCGGTCGGTCCGGCATAATTTTCCATTTCTATTAAAATATCGTTCCTTTGTTTAAGTTGTTTCAGTTTTTCGTTTTCTTGCTCGTTCCGGCCAATAATAATTTTATCTTTTCCTTGCCAAAAATGGCGGCCGAGTTTTAGAAGCTCAATGTCGTTTTTATTCGCTCTAGGATTTTTGGCTAATAAATCCTTTAATCTCTTTGAAAATTCAGGATCAGTTAAAAGACACCCACCGGCTGGAGTTGGATACTCCTTGATTTTCCATTGCTTGGCTAAAGAAAGCTGTTTTTTTCGAGAACGACCTCTGATATCTAATAACTTCTCTCTATCAACCACGCCATTTTTCTCAACTTCCGTTGGCTTTAACAATTTTGCTGAAAGGGGCCGTAAAAGATAGCCAAATAGGCCTGATTCCTTCTCAATCAGTTCTAAGGCCTTTCTGTTTTGAGACATCGGCCTTTCTCCAAGAACCTCGCCCGTAGCCAGAAAATCAAATTTTTCTTTCTCTATAATCTTTTTGGCCGTTTTTAGCATCAGGAGATGACAATCAATACAAGGATTCATATTCTTTCCATAGCCATATTTAGGTCTTTTTACTATTTTCAAATGTTCTTTAGAAAAATCAACCGTTTTTAACTTAATACCGAGTTTTTTTGCCGCTTCTTTCGCTTGGACAGAGTCAAAAAAAGAGCTTACAAATGTCAGCCCTTGTACTTCAACGCCCTGTTCTTGCAATGTCCTTGCCGCTAAAATAGAATCCAGTCCTCCAGAAAACAAAATTAATGATTTCGGTTTACTGTTTTCCGCCATAAAAATCATCTAATATCTTTTTTGACGACTTCGCCGGGAAATGTAGTTTTATAGAGCCAAATTTTTCTGCCCGGATAAACTAAGGTGCCAATACCGGTTTTTACCCCTTCACCAAAAACGGTCCCAAATTTTATTCTTTCGGTATCCATTAGTTTTCCATTTACTTTGCTTTTAACAGACGCTCCGTCGTGCCGCCAATTGGCAGTAATTGTTCCGGCGCCCAAGTTGCATCTATCGGCAATCACAGAATCGCCGATATAGGAAAAATGAGCCACAGAAACATTGTTCCCAAGAACCGAGTTTTTTATTTCTGCTCCTTGGCCAATACGGCAATCATCTCCAATTGTAGTAAATTTTCTGATAAAACAATTGGGCCCAATAATGCAGTTTTTACCGATTTTTACCGGCCCCTCTATATAGACGCCGTTTTTTATCAAAGTTCCTTTTCCAATGATTACTTTTCCCAAAAGAGTACAATATTCTTCTACCTTTCCTTGATTATTGCTTTTTTCCTCAAGTAAAAAGTTTTCATTTGCTTCTAATATGTTCCAGGGAAAAGACACGGGCAGCCAATTGTCCGCTTCCGCGCAAAAAAGATTTTCTTTTTTAATAAAATTCTTAATATAATCGGTAAATTCATATTCTCCTCGGGAAGATTTTTTAATAGAAAAATTAAAAATAGAAACAGGTAAATAATAAAGCCCCGTGTTGGCTAATTTTGATTCCGGATTTTTGGGCTTTTCGTGAAAATTTTTTACGCAATCGCCTTTTAAAGAAATAATTCCGAAAAATTCCGGATTGGGAACATTTTTGGCTAAAATACAAGGAAATTTATTTAAGACCTTTTTAATATCTTTGGCTGAATATAAATCATCTCCGTTCAATAGGAGAAATTTTTCTTTTATAAGCGGCCGGGCGGTTTTAATAGCGTCTCCTGTTCCTAAAGGATTTTTTTGAACAATATACTTAATTTTAAGATTTTTATATTTTTGTCCGAATCTTTTAATCATCTCCTTCCCCCGATTTCCCGGCCTTATGACCAAAATCACCTTGTCCGCTAAACCGTCAAGCTGGTTTAAGTTGTGTTCTAATATACTTTTCCCCAATATTTCCAAAAGCGGCTTGTCTTGAGAACAAGACAATGGCTCCATTCTTGTGCCTTTGCCGGCGGCCAAAATAATCGCTTGTGGTTTTTTCATGATATAAGGGTTAATAATAAGCGAGAAAGCTTTTGAGGGTCATGCGCAATTTCTTCCGAATTATTATCAAGCAAGTCCGCTCCAATAAATTTATTTTTTGGCAAATTGTCGTCAATGCGCGTCATCTTTAACAGTTCAGGATGGTTTTTCTTAAATTCTCCTAATTTTTCTAAACTCGGCTCTGCTGTATTATAAATTACATAATCTATCCCGCTATCTAAAAATTTTTCTATTTCCCTGACAAAATCTAAAACGCAAAATCCGTCTGTTTCTCCTTTTTTAGCCATTAAATTGACAATATAAGCGATCTTAGCGTGACTTTCCTTGATTGCCTCTTTGACCCCGCTGCATAATAATAATTGGGCAAGGGTGGAATATAAATCACCCGGACCAACAACGATTAAATCGGCCTGTTTCATCGCTTCCAGCGCCTTGGGATAGGCCCGGACCGGGGGCTCTAAATAAACTTCTGTTATTTTCAACCCTTCCTGATGCTTTGGCTTGTCAATATTCGCCTCTCCAATGATTTTTTCTCCGTTTTCTAAAATCGCGCAAACTTCTGATTTCTCCAAGGTAATGGGCAAGACCTTGTGCTTTATATTTAAAATCCTATTGAGCACTTCTATTGTCTCTTCATAATTTTTTGTGGAAAGCTCCAGGGCGGCAATCAAAAGATTAGCCATATTATGCCCCTTAAGTTCTCCTACTTCAAAGCGGTAATTAAAAAGATTTTCTATAACCGGAGAAGTGTTTGCTAAAGCAAGAAACGCCCTTCTAATGTCACCGGGCGCCAGTATCTTGTAATCCTCTCTTAACCGGCCCGTAGAACCGCCCGTATCAAGCATAGCACAAATTGCAGAAAGCTGAACTTTAGAATTTTTCAGTCCTGCTAAGACAGCTTTCGGCATGGCATTCCCCCCTCCCATTGCCACAATTTTTTTAGGCATATAGTAATTAAAGGTTATTGGCCAAATAAAATCGGTGCACCCTCTTTTAACCTCTGATTGATTTTAAACGATAATTTTTTAATCAACCCTCCCCCACCTTTATCCTCCCCCTCCAAAGGAGGGGGAGGAGATAAAAAACCTTTGTCCTCCTCCTCTTTAAGGGGGAGGAGATAAAAAACCTTTGTCCTCCTCCTCTTCAAGGGGGAGGAAATAAAAAACCTTTGTCCTCCTCTTCTTCAAGGGGGAGGAGATAAAAAACCTTTGTCCTCCTCTTCTTCAAGGGGGAGGAGATAAAAAACCTTTGTCCTCCCTCTTCCCCAAGGGAAGGGGGAGGAAGGAGGGGGATGGGGCTCATATCCACCTATAGCGCTCTGGTTTCATTTAATATATAACCCTTAAAGTTTAACTTAAAGAAAAATCTCTCTTTGCCAACTCATAGGCCTTTTTATTTATTGCAAACTTCTCTCCGAGAAGCTCTTTTAAGGCCCTTAAAAAACTCTCCGGCTTTAAGGGCAATAATCCGGAAAAAATCGCTCCGGAAACAAGATATGTTCCTGCTAATACTTCAACGCCTAATTTTTCTTTTACGGCCTTGGAACTCTCATTAAGATATATTTGTTTGGCAAACGGCTGGAGCTCTTTGAAAACTTTTTTCAGGGAAGGCAGTTTTTGTCCGGCAAAACAAGGCGCTTGTATCATAAGATCATTTATTAAAAAAATTGTTCTTTGTTTTGAAGCAAAATATCCTGCTTTTAGCGCTTCACTATATTCCAATGCCAAAACCAAATCTGCCTGCTCCCGGGGAACAAGGGGGGAATAAATATTTTTTCCTATTCTAATTTGCACTGTTACGGAGCCGCCTCTTTGGGAAAGGCCGTGCAACTCCGACATCCTTATTTCTTTGCCCTCTAAAAAACCGGCTAAAGCAATCATTCTGCCCAGGCTAATCAGGCCCTGGCCTCCTATTCCGGCAATAATAATATTAAATTGTTCTTTTTGCTTTTTCATTTTTTGATGCGAACACACGGATGGCGTGAAATAATTACTGCTAACTCGTTTTTTTGAAGATATTTTTTTAAAATAGAAACAAAATTTTTATAATCCTTAGTCGTATCTATAATTTCTAAATTTTCCACTCCTAAGGCCTTAACAACTTCTTCTATTTTAATTTTTTTGCCTTTTTCCTTCTTGCCGGTTCCTTCAATTCCCGGATACGGCTGCTGACCGGTCATGGCTGTTGTCTGATTATCCATAATAATAATAATCGGGTTAGAACCATTGTGGACAACATTGGCTAAAGCGGGCATTCCGGCATGAAAAAAACTGGAGTCGCCGACAAAAGAGATAAGTTTTTGGTCTCCCTTGCCCAACTTCTTGTCATTAACCGCTTTTTTAATCCCATGCGCAATGCCAATAGAAGAGCCCATGCAAAAAAGATAATCCTGTAATTTATGGGGGGCAAAAGAGGCAAGCATGTAACAGCCGATTCCCCCTCCGAAAATAACATCGTCTTGGGTAAGTCCGGACTCTTTAATGGCTTGCTTAACTCCGCTAAAAACCGCCCAATAAGGGCAACCGAGGCAAAGCCCGGGAAATCTTTTTAATGATTTCGGCTCTTTGATATTCGGTAATTTATAATCCTTTCCCAAAAGCTTGGCCACTGCTCCGAAAACTTGTTCCGGTTTTAATTCTCTGGTTTGCGGTAAAATGTCTTTGCCAAAAATTTTTAATTTATAATTTGTCTCTTTGGCAAATTCTTTTATTTTCTCTTCTAAGTATGGCTCTAATTCTTCTATTATTAAAATTTTATCAAATCCTTTAATGAATTCCTTTATTTTTTTATCGCATAGAGGATAAAAAATTCCCAGTTTTAAAACAGGAATTTCAGTGCCAAAATAATACAAGGCCTCCATTGTGTGGAGATAGCTTATTCCTGAAGTAATAATTCCTATTTTCGCCCCATATTTAGGAAAATAAATTTTATTAATCTGATTTTTTTCTGCATACTCCTTAACTTTTTCGAGCTTAGCCAATAGCTCATCGTGCATATCAAGCAAGCGCGGCGGCATAGTAACAAATTGCTGATAATTTTTTATAAATTTTGCCTTAGTTTGCGATTTTTTAATGCTTCCGAGTTTTACTATAGCGCTTTGATGGCTTACTCGCGTAGTTGTTCTCACTATAACCGGTATTTTGAACTTTTCTGAAATTTCAAAGCCCAGTTTGGTAAAATCTTTACATTCTTGAGAATCGGCCGGCTCTAATATCGGAATATGAGCCAAATAGGCAAAAGCCCGGGTGTTTTCTTCGGACTGACCCGAGCTGTGGCAAGAAGGGTCATCGGCCGCGACAATAACCGTGGGCCCTTTTACGCCTGTATAAACAAAGGGTAAAAGAGCATCGCTTGCCACGTTTAACCCGAAACTCTTCATGGCAACTAATGTTTTTAATCCGGAAAAGCTTGCGCCAATACCGGCCTCCATGGCCACTTTTTCGTTGATAGAGTATTCAAAATAAAAATCAGCCGCGCCCTTGATATCGCTTTTTTTAAACGCGGAAAAAGTGTCTCCAATTTCCGAGGCCGGAGTGCCCGGATAAGTAGCGACAAACTGCACCCCTGCTTCTATGGCTCCCCTGACAATCGCTTCGTTGCCCAGTAAAATCATTTTTTTATCTGCTTTGCCTAAAAATATTTGTTTCATTATTTTTAGTTTATCATGGCTCGCCAAAAAAAGCAAAGCTGGTTAGATGCCCGGCCTCTAACCAGCTTAACAATCAAAATTAAAAATTGGTTTTTATTACTCCACCGTGCAGCTCTTCGCGAGGTTACGTGGAAAATCCGGATCCTTCCCAAGTAAAATTGAGAGGTAATAGGCGAAAAGATGTAGGGGAATAATTGATAATAATGGAGTTAGCATTTCTAATGTCTTGGGGATATAAATTACGTCATCAACAATTTTTTCAATGTCTTGGTTGCCTTCTGTGGCAATGGCTAAGATTTTTCCTTTTCTGGTCTTAATTTCCTCAATATTAGAAATCATTTTTGAATAAACGCTGTCTGAAGGGCAAATGGCAACGGTAGGAAAATTTTTATTAATTAAGGCAATCGGCCCGTGCTTCATCTCCCCTGCCGGATAGCCCTCGGCATGAAGATAAGAAATCTCTTTCAGTTTAAGCGCGCCTTCTAAAGCAATGGGATAATTATATTTTCTCCCTAAAAACAAAAAGTTTTTATAAGAACAATACTTTCCTGCCATTTTTTTAATACCCTCATTTTTATTTAAAACTTGTTCCGCCAATTTAGGAAGTTCTTTAATTTGTTCTAAAATTCTTTTACCTATTATTAAAGACATTTCCCTTTGCCGCCCCAAATAAACCGTCAAAAGAGCTAAAGTTGTTAATTGAGAAAGAAAGCTCTTGGTCGCTGCTACTCCGATCTCGGGTCCGGCATGATTGTATATTCCGGCATCAACCTCCCGGGTAATACTGGAGCCAACAACATTTATAATGCCTAAAGTAAGAGCGCCCTTTCTTTTGGCTTCCCTAATGGCAAATAACGTGTCTGCGGTTTCCCCTGATTGCGAAATTGCCAAAACAAGGTCATTTTTTTTGATAATCGGTTTTTTGTAACGAAACTCTGAAGCATTCTCTGCCTCCACCGGAATGCCGGCATATTCTTCAAGCATATATTCACCCGTTTTTCCGGCTAAAAGAGCCGTACCCATAGCAACAATAATTATCCTTTCTGTTTGTTTTAATTTGTCAGCGATTATTTCTACCCCTCCCAGCTTAGAAATGCCCTCTTCTGGCAACAATCTCCCCCTAAAAGCATTAGTGATAGCTTCCGGAACTTCAAAAATTTCTTTAAGCATAAAATGCTTATGCCCGCTTTTTTCTGCTTGAGAAATATCCCAATCAATTTCATGGCTGGGCTTTTTGATTCTCTCGTTTTGTAAATTAAAAATTTCTACTCCCTGTTTTGTTATCGTCCCTATTTCCCCATCTTCTAAATAAATAACTTTTTTAGTGCGGGCCAAAATAGCCGGGGCGTCAGAGGAGATAAAATTTTCGCTCTCCCCTAAACCAATTAATAAAGGAGATGAATACCGGACAAAAACAATTTTATCCGGCTCTCTTAAACTAATAACAGCAATAGCATAAGCGCCAACTACTTTTTGTAAAGCAAGACGGACCGCTTCTTTTAAATCTCCTCGGTAATATTCTTCAATTAAATGAGCCAAAACCTCGGTATCGGTTTCAGAAATAAACTTATGGCCTTTTTCTTTTAATTTCTCTTTCAAAAAAAAATAATTTTCAACAATTCCGTTATGAACAACAAAAATTTCCTTTTTACAGTCCCAATGAGGATGAGCATTCACATCAGAGGGCTCTCCGTGAGTAGCCCATCTATTATGTCCTATAGCTATAGTGCCTTCTATGTTTGCATTATGT
>CAYYED010000046.1:0-11481 GCA_964470785.1 uncultured Candidatus Saccharibacteria bacterium
CCCGACATCCGTCGGGATAATTATCGCTTTGCAACTCGCCCGAAGGGGCGAGAAAAAAAGATTGGCTATTCCGCCGTTGGCGGAATTCTGTTGCTTCGCAACAGCGAACCGAATTTTGCGGGAACGGGAATTGGTTTTTGAACCCCGCGGAGCGTGGCAAATCCTTTTAAAATCAGCTCTTAGCGCCCGCAGGGCGCGTGCCGAGGCGCTTTGCGCCGAGGCAACAAACGCCGAACATACAATTTGGCTCCGTATTCTGAACGAAATCCGAACTTTTTTCAAAGAAAATCCTAAACAAGAATGAGGTGCGTTTCCGCTTGCCTTTGCCACTAGCTTGCGGAAACGCTCTATTTTAATTCGCAAAAGGGCAAAAATTCCTTCCCCCAGACCCCCTTCCTTTTTGCCCTTTTGCTTTTCGGGCTTCGTCCGATTTTTTTGCGGGGCTTTTATTTTAATAGTTGCCCTTGCCCCACCACTCCCGTGCGCGGGCAACAGAAAGAAGCTCCCTAATATTATTATATTACAATTTGGAATATAACACAATGGAATATACAATACAAGTAAAGATATGTCTAAAGCAATTTATTCAAAAGATCATAAATATATTGTTGAACAATTAAAAAAGGCTCGCAAAGAGGCTGGCTTTGAGCAATCTGAAGTTGCCAAGACTCTCGGGCGAACACAATCTTATGTTTCAAAAGTTGAGTCCGGACAAAGGCGGATTGATGTTGTTGTTTTGAAAGAATTTTCCAAAATTTATAAGAAACCTTTAGATTTTTTTATCAAATAATATCTATAAATGTCAGAAGTTAAAAAAATTACAATCAATAAACAAGATGTTATCCCTTATATCTACTTCGTATGCTCAATGGCTCAGAGGGGCAGAATGTACGGGGGTCTTAGCGGAAAAAGTGACTATATCGGGGGCGTATTTGATCGTTGGATTAATATCATTCCTGAAAGCGTAATTTTTAATAAGTATTTTCTACCAAAAATATCTGATAATCTTGAGGTTATTTCTGATTATTATGAATATGATCCTAAAAAATCCGGGATCGCTCCAGATGTTTTAGGCATAAAGATTGGAACAAAGGCAATACCCTTTGTTGAGTATCAAAACAAGTGGCGCCCTTTAAATAACGCACCACAAATTGAGGTTAAATCATTCAAAAAAGGACAGTATATGGTTAACTTGAGGAACCAAGGTTATGATAAAAAGTACCTTGTGATGGTAGAAACGAATCTTGATAGTGACTACTTGTTACCATTTTTTCAACAAGAAGTTATTGACGACAATGTCTATAATAAATTAAAAATGGACGATAGTGTTTTTATAAAGGAAAACCTAAACAAAGACTTATCATCGATCACAAAGATTAAAAGGGACAATACAGACTTAGGTTCTCTGAAGCTTATTATTGTGTGTTTAGCTAATGATTTTATGAAGTATTCAAACTTATGCAATGATGGAGAAAGCCCATTTTACATAAAATCAATAAATGAAACCTTAACACCAAAAACATTCCCTCAAACAACACCTTTTTCAAATTGGATAAATAAAAAAATAGATAGCTTGTACGGTTGGAAAGAAAATAGGCTAACAAATAACAAAAAACATAAACTACTTGATATATATGTTGAAAATAAAAATAAAATTCAAGTACTAAAAAATAGCAAAAGCTCCATCACCATTTACACAACAGACAAAGCAAAAATAAATGATATGGAATTAGAGAAAAACAAAACTTATATTATAAAATTCCAATTATTGGATAGATCTAGTGCAAAGAGTGCTGAATATTTTATGCATAAGTCTATTATTGATAAAATTCCAAATAAGGAAGATGTTATGATTGACAATATAAAGAGGTATATAAAATAATTTCTTCTAAGGATTATTCCATTGCTTTCATTATTTGTTTTGCTACAGCTTCAACAACTGTTACTGTTACTGAGTTCCCAATTTGCTTGTATAAAGCGGAGTCGGGGAGTTTTTTTGGCAGTTTATAGTCTTCTGAAAATCCTTGTAGTCTAGCACACTCAAGTGGGGTGAGTTTTCTAATCCCATTTTTATCTTTTATTATGGGAACATTGTGTCCTCCGGTTCCCATATTTGCTGTAAGAGTCGGGCATACGCCTTTTTTGTTTTCTCTTATATATTGCCTGCGCCATTGGTACACTGTATTGCTTGAGAAGGGGTATTCTTTCAACCTTTTGAAAAGCGGTTTTCCGTTGTAGTAGTATTTTTTATCAACTTTTTCCTCGAGAAGATCAGTTACTTTTACTATCAACGGAACAGGGTCTGGAAAACTGAATTTTTCGTAATGTTTTTTATTTTTAAATCCGACAATATAGATTCTTTCTCTATTTTGTGGGACATTTCCATACTCCATACTGTTCAATATTCTTGATTTTACGTGGTATCCTAAGTCTTCTAATGTTTTCATTATAATTTTGAAAGTTTTTCCGTTGTCGTGGCCCCTTAAATTTTTAACATTTTCAAGCATAAACCCTTCAGGTTTTCTTTTTTTGAGAATTTTTGCTATGTCAAAAAATAAATTACCTCTGTCCTTTTTATCATTAAAACCTTCTCTATATCCAGCTATTGAAAAAGCCTGACAAGGAAATCCGGCTAGTAAAAAATTAAAATCAGGCAGATCGTCAATGCCAATTTTTTTAATATCTTCTACTACTAGTTTTGTGTTTTTGAAATTTAAGTCATAAGTTGCTTTGCATTGGGCGTCAAAATCATTTGCAAAAACGGTTTCAAATCCAGCTCTCTCGAAGCCAAGCCTGATTCCTCCTATTCCTGCAAACAAATCCAGGGTTTTCCATTCCTGGGTATTTGCTACAGAAGAATCCATGTTTCTTATAATTTTTATTACAACTCCTCTTATTTCTACTTCTTTTCTATAAAGAGGCAAAAGTGCTTGATTTGCTGGTTGCAATCTAAAGTAGTCTTTTTCCTGGTAGATTTTTTTAAGAGTAGCTTCGTTGTCATCTATTACAGCCACTACTGTTTGGCCATTTTCGGCAACAGACTGTTTTTTTATAACAACGATGTCCCCGTCAAAAATTCCCTCATCTATCATACTATCTCCCTCTACTCGTAATGCGTAATAATCACCGGTTTTGCCCAGATCATTAATTGGAACAGAGATGGTTTCTCCGGAGACTTCTATTGCTTCAAGAGGCTTTCCGGCTGTTATTATGCCGAGTAATGGAATTTCTATTAAACTTTCAGAATGTTTTCTTAATGCAATACCTCGGGCAGAATTACTGAATTTATTTATAAAACCTTTTTTGATAAGAGTTTGTATGTGTTGGTGCACAGTGGAAAAAGATGAGAGTTTGAAATTTTCCTTTATTTCTTCAAGGGTAGGGGAAAAGCCATTGTTTTCTATATAGGTCTCTATATAGTCGTAAATCTGTTTTTGGCGCTTTGTTAGAGTGTACATAATTTTGACTTAATATATTATTATTATTATTATTAATAATAACCGAAAATTTGCCGAAATGCAAACCTAATTTTCCACAATCTATTAGAATATTTTCCCAAGGAAAAACAGTAGAAAAATAATACTTAACACTCTCTTAAAATATCTATGGAAAATTGGGAAAATTAATAAAGAAATTTATAAATTTTATGGATCCACAAAAAAGAATATCAAAACAATCGAACAATAAGGTGGAAGACGAATTAAGAATTATTTTTATAAAAAATGCTCCCGAAAAATATAACCGAGAAGCACTTGAATCTCTTTTTTATCACACAAAAGAAGGTCACAAAAATGAAGAATATAGTTTTTTCTTTTCGAGATTAAATGATTTTAAGAAAAAAATAAACAAAGGAAATAATACTTGGTCTTCTTTGTTTTCTGAAATTCATGCTCGATATATGATTGCAGAAATTTTAAAGCCATTAGGTTGCAATGTTGTTTTTTCAAAAAAAGATGAAAATGATCTCTGGATATTAAAAAATGACCAAAAAAATTTTGTTGAAGTAAAAGCAATAATGCCGTCCGATTTTCAATCTGACTACGATAGTTTTTTAAAAGATATAAGAAAAATTCCCACTGGGAAAGCAGTTTCTATTAAAATAAAAAATAATAAAATTGATAGAAAAGAAATTTTTTTGAAGATCAAAAACAAATTAAGGACTTTAAAAAATAATTATTCCAATAATGAATTTGAAATAAAAATTGTTAAAAACATATCAGACAAAAATAAAACCGCCTTTATCTCTCCCGCGGTTACATTTTGGGTGAACCAAGAAGGTCTCGCAAAAGTTATAGATAAAAAATTGAAAAACAAACCCAAACAAATCAAAAAAGCAAACATTGTTTGTTTCTATTCTTTTCATAATATGTTTGATTCTGAAGATTTTGTTGAGGCGATAAAAATGGTCGCAGATAAAAATAGTAGTTTTAATAGTAAAATATTCGCATGTTTTACCCCTTGGAATAATGGACAATTGCTTGCTATTATAAATGAAAATAATATTTGGAGTGTAAAAAATTTTAAAGATTGTATAATCCCACAAGGCGACACGCCAATAAATATAAAAGTCGTGCAAAAAATCGGACGAAGCCCGAAAAGCAAAAGGGCAAAAAGGAAGGGGGTCTGGGGGAAGGAATTTTTGCCCGCCTGCTCACCGCGCCGAAGGCGCGGCTGGGGTGGGAGCGTTTCCGCCTCTCCGCTTTGGCGGAAGGCCAAAACAGAAACATTTTCTTTTCCTTAGTTGAAAAAAATTTTGGGGGCGCGCGAATAAAAAAATGTAGAGAAAATGTTTCTGTTTTGCTCGCCGTAGCGAAGCGGAGGCGTGCGGAAACGCTGAGCGGGATTCAGTCCAAATCCGCTTGCGGATTTTCCTTGAAAAAAGTTCGGATTTCGTTCAGAGTTCGGAGCAGGATAGGACAACAAAGCCCCGAATGTTTTTCGGGGTTTTGTTTTGTGATATTATAAAGAAAGGAAATTATTTAATGAAGCTATGAAAAACCAAGAGGAAAAAGTTTATGCCTTTATAGATAGCAACAACCTTAATTTAGGGGTTAAAAGCATGGGCTGGAATTTAGATTTTAGGAGATTCAGAGTTTATTTGGAAGAGAAATATAATGTATCTGTCGCTTATTTGTTTCTTGGCTATATGCCGGGAAACCAGGACTTATATTCTTTTCTACAAAAAGCCGGATATGTTTTAATTTTTAAACCTACCTTGCCCGATAAAGACGGCAACATTAAGGGCAATATAGATGCTGATTTGGTTTTACAGGCAATGATTGATTATAGCAATTACGATAAGGCAATAATTGTTACTAGCGACGGTGATTTTTATTCTTTAGTTAAATACTTATACGAAAACCAAAAACTTAAACTTGTGATTAGCCCCTATAAACAAACCTGTTCCGCCTTGTTAAAGAAATCAGCCAAAGAAAAGATTATTTTTATGGATAACTTAAGAAAAAAACTCGAGTATAGAAAATGAAAAAGCACCACCAAAGGACGAAACCTTAAGGGGTGCTCTTTCCTGTGTATTCTGATTATATGTTATCAAATTTAAGCAGGATGTCAAGTGTTTAATGCCAGGCACAATGAGTAGCAGGGCGGGGCAGCTAGATAGAGACCCGACCTCTATCAATTTTAATAATCACCTTCATAGGGGCAGGGAGCTAGCGGGGAGTCTAACTTCCCGTCACTTCCCGTCAATACTTCCCGTCAATACAAACGGTGGTTTTAGTGTAAATTCAAGCTTTCTACCTTTTAATTGAAGGTTCTGAAGTAGAAAATTGAGAAGTTGCCTTTTTCACTAACTTCAGAACTTTTAAAGATTTTACAAGCTTTTTGAGCAAGGTTTAAGAACGTATTTGCCGGAATAAAAGGGGTCAGGTACCTTTTTGTATCTAAGAGGATTGGGAAGACATAGAAAGTGCTCCTGACTCCATTTTTCCGATAAATAGATTTAATCTGGGCTCTACATTAAGAGGAGCGGGGAGGCCAATTAATCGCTCCTGACTCCATTTTCTCTATCCCTGACCCCATTTTCTACCATTTTCTATCTATAAAAACAAAAATGGTCAGCCGTTTAAAACAGTTGACTTTTTCATAATATAATGTATAATAGTGTATAACCCAAATTGGAAAAAGAAAGGAGGGATAATGAAAACCAAATGGTCGTTTCTAACCGAGGAGTACGTTAATGAATTCTGTAAACCCGGGAAAGGAAAGGAAACATGCCGCTATCTGACGATGAGTCCTGACGGTTGGGACTGCGAGAAAGGCACTTCTCTAGGCCGGCAACTTGACGAAAGGGTGGAAGCAAACACCATGAACGCCCAAGGAGACAATTGCCCCGGCGCCATCGGCCTCCTATGTGAGGGGAAATTGATAGGCGATCTGAAAGGGAAGAGAGTTTTCCACGAGGAGAATATGCCGTCCTACCAGGTCAAGGGAACCGTTAAGAAGCTGACCATAGTCGATGGGATGCTGTATCTTGAAGCCAAGTGGGATGATGGAAACGAGTTTACACCGTCAATCGTCTTGGGCTACATATCATTATACAGTAATGGCGGTAATGTCATCGTCTCCGCTACTTTCCCCGGCGGTAACCACTGGACATTCTATTCTAATTGATGATAGACGCATCAGTCCAAATTTGGGGGCAGAGGTCTCTTACCAGCCAGGTAAGAGACCTTTCTATTTGTAATGCTTTTTCAAAATAAGACACTTCGACATACCCTTAAGTAGTGTCTCATTTGTTTCATTTTAGCCGACCGAGACGCGTGGTTGTACCACTTCCCAAACGACCCAAATCTCCTCTTAACTGGCAGGTTCAAGGCCGACTTGGGGAGCACCCATGTGCTAATTCAAAAGACGAGGGGCGTCAAAAATCACCTTTATTAAAAAGGTGATTTTTGGTTTTCAAAATTTTTTTGCGGGGCTGTCATATTTTTATTTGTGCTTGCTCCAGCTCTCCCATGCGCGGGCAACGACAAGGGACTCCCTTAATATAGTATATGACAATTTGGAATATAACACAATGGAATATACAATATAAGTAAAGATATGTCCAAAGCAATTTACTCAAAGGATCATAAATATGTTGTTGAGCAATTAAAAAGAGCTCGCAAAGAAGCCGGACTTGAGCAGTCCGAAGTTGCCAAGGCGCTCGGGCGGACGCAATCTTATGTTTCAAAAGTTGAATCCGGGCAAAGGCGTATTGATGTTGTTACGCTTAAAGAATTCGCCAAAATTTATAAAAAGGATATAAGTTTTTTTATTAGATAATTATGAATTTAAAGATACTCAAAACAAAACTCCAGCAAATAAAAAAAGCAGGTTTTGTAAGGACTCATCGCCGTGGCGATACTGGAATTGGCAAAACATTAGAAGATTTATTGGGAATTAAGGAAAATAATATACCGCTACCGGATGTAGGAGAAATCGCGGAGTTAAAATCGTATCGCAAAAACGCAAAATCGATGATGACTTTATTTACGCTTGAGCCCCTCCCGAAAGGCGGCGACCGGGACCGCTTATTACTTGATAATTTTGGATATTCAAAAAGAGATAATCAGAGATCTAAAGAATTGCACAGCACTCTTTCATGTAAAAGATACAACAATCAAAACCTAAAACTATCGGTTGAAAAAGATAAAATTAGAGTTAATGGAAAGGGTAGAAGGTTGAATATATTTTGGGATATAGAGTCTCTTCAAAACAAATTTGAAGAAAAATTACCGGCTCTTGTTTATGTCTTAGCGGATACCAAAATTATTAAAGGCGTTGAACATTTTTATTTTAATGAAGCTTATCTCTTAGAAGATTTTGATTTTGAATTATTTAAAAAAAGAGTCAAAGCCGATGATATAGTTGTTGATTTCAGAATGTATTATCGCCCAAATGGTTCTGTTAGAAATCACGGCACTGGCTTTAGGGTGAAAATTAAGAAAATTGACGACTGTTTCTCTAAAAGGACAAAGTTAATTTAATCTTTTCGAAGTATTACAATGCTTTCTTTTGTCATTGTTTCCTCGAGCTCACCCACAATGTTTGTAGGCGATGTTTTGATAGGCATTCTTTTTCCCGGAATGTTTCTGACAAAAATGTCTTCACAAGTAAATCCAATTTTTTGAGCTAGTTCAGCGATAATAAAATCAGTCGGTATTCTAACTTGTTTGACGAGTCGGTTGCCTATTACAATACAAAAATACTTCTTAGGTTTAAGTATTTTGTATGCCCTTGCTAAGCAATCATTTAGGCCGATATAAAAACTTAAAACATCTTTTGCTCTTTTTTCATCTTTGTTTGCAATTTTCTTTATAGATTCTGAAAGATAATTTGAAGTAAGAGAATAAACTAATTCTTTTACAGCCCTTCCGCCTAATAATTCGTTATCCACGCCTGATGCATTGTCTGGATCTTCAAAAATATCTATCCATTGCGCTGAAAGCCGAGAAAATTGCCCGTAGGCAACCGTTGTTCTGCTATCACCATAAGGCGGAGAAGTAATAATGCAATCAATAGATTTTGCTTTAATCCCGTTATCTTTTGAGGAATCTCCCAGTATAATTTTGGCCCATGTATTTTTATCAACATCTCGATAAAATTCTTCCATACCTTTTATATTAGTTCCCGTTTTCTGCTTAAAAATTTCTAAAACATTGGGATTATATTTTTCTAATTCTTCTTTTTTAATTCTCACAAGTTTAAATTCACCATTCTTTGTATTTGACGCTTTTCTGACGGTTTCGCTGAAAGCAATCAAGAAAAAATCTTGGATTTTTTTGTCTTTTATTTCCTTGATCGCTTTTTTAATTTTGGCTAATTCAGTAATTACTTTGTCTTTAAACCAAAAATCCAGATTTTTAAATTTTGGTTTTTCTATCTCGTTATTTTTAATTTTATTAACCCTTGTTAAAAGTTTAATATATTCTCTCAAAAGTAGTTGAGGATTTATAGGAGTAGTTTTTACTTTAGCTAAAAATATGGCTAAAGGATTGAGATCAATACCGTAGGAGTTACGATGTAATACTTTACTTTCAACTAAGGCAGTGCCGGAGCCACAAAAAATATCGCAGATAGTATCGCCCTGTTTGCTGTAAGTAAGGAGTAGTCGTCGTGCAACTTGAGGAATAAACATTGCCGGATAAGTATGGAGCCCGTGAGTATATGGTTTTGTTTTAGCTCCATTGAAGTCCCAAGAATAATCAATCCTTCTTTGTAGTTTATGGTCTGAGGCTTTTTCTCTTTCAGTTTGTCTCTCAAAATTTCTGATTATTTTTACTACAAGTCCTCTTATTTCTAATTCTTTTGTGTAAATTGGAAAAAGTGAAGGATTGGCGGGTTGCAATCTAAATCTATCTTTTTCGCGATAGATTTTTTTCAAGGTAGCTTCATTATCATTAACAATCGCCACAATCGTTTGTCCATTGTCCGCAGTGGGCTGCTGTCTTATTACAACAATATCGCCGTCAAAAATTCCTTCATCAATCATACTATTTCCCTGGACGCGCAACGCGTAATGGTTGCCAAATTTTCCGATTTCATTTTTAGTCACTGTAATTGTATCATCGGGCACTTCTATTGCCTCAATGGGTTGCCCAGCAGCAATAGTACCAACAATAGGAACCTCTATTGTTTCTTTTTCTTTTATTGGCGAGACCGAGCGCGGTTGATTGTATTCTTTTTGCAAATACCCGGCTTCTTGTAATTTTCTTACATGATAATGAGCCGTTGAGATTGAAGAAATCCCTAAATTATCCCTTATTTCTTTCAAAGAAGGGGAGTATTTATTTTTTTTCTTGTAGGATTTAATAAAATCAAGGACTTGTTTTTGGCGTTTAGTAATCATAGGTTTGACTTTCTATTTAGTTTCGATTATACTTTAAGTATATAGAAACTTTTTAGAAAGGTCAAACAGGAAATTATCCCCAACTATTATGTTTGTAAATGCAATCGAAAAAGTGGCCGATTATACACGTGGCCCACATACAATAACAAGAGAATACGATAATAATATTGTCGTGCATAGTGCAGCAACATTATTTTTTGTCAATGAACTTGGCCACGCTGTAACCTGTAAACACGTTGCTGTATTGATAGCGTAGGCCGACCAAGTAAACAAAAACTTTTAGCAATTCAAAACTGAAAAAGATATCTTGGTAGAAATGGGGTAGAAATGGGGTCAGGAGCAATTTATTTTGGAACGAAGCATGATTGAATTATTTTTCCGGAAGTTTTTTCCGTTTTCCGGAAGTTTAACTCCCGGAAAACTCCCGGAAAACAAGCCCCTTGTGCTTACCCTGGGTAAGCACAAGCTCAAATGAGTAAAAAAATTGCTTTTTGAGGGGGTTTTTGGTAAGATAGGGTAAGATAATTAACAATAAAACTATGAACAAAAACATAAAAGAAAACCTCGATAAAGGGATCTCCACTCCCTTAGGTCTCGGCATTGTCGTGGCTGTTGCTGTTGTAGTCGGGGTAATCGTTTGGTACGTCGCCCAAATACGGGTTCCCATCGCAGAACCAATGCCCACGCCTACGCCTACATCTAGCCCAACCCCAACCTTAACACCAACTTCCACTCCCACTCTCCAAGAATTATATATAGAGATAGTTTCTCCTAACGGGGGAGAACAGTGGATAATTGGGGAGACACATGATATAAGATGGCATTGTGGATTTGGAGAGGGAAGTAATTTCGATATTTATGTAGTTAATGAATCTGAAAACCGCACGTTAATTGGCTCAATGGTTTCATGCCCATTAGAAAGATACACATGGAAAGTAGGAGATGATTGGGATAATAAAGAAAAAGTTTTTGGAGGGAAATATAAAATTGAATTTAGAGCGGTGGCTGGTTCGTCAATTCTACACGATGCAAGCGATGGCTATTTCAGTATTATAGATTAGTGTGTCAGGACTGGTGTGCCCCGATACGATTCTATGGGTTGTGAAACTTGTTGTCCAGGATTAACAAGTGCTTTATATCTTGAACTCATGGGGAACATAGGTGGCGGGGAGTCTAACTTCCCGCCGCTTTAGGTTCCGATGTCGTCTATGATGCGGAGCTCCAAAAACAAAACTGCCTGCTTTGGGGCAGTTTTGTTTTTGGATTTATGACAGGATGAGAAGTCTACACTTGGTCCGCTAAAGAGCCGAAGGGGGTCATATCCGTGGAGCAAGTATGTACTCGGTTCAAGCGACCGAGAGGGGTCAAAAATCGCTTTTTGAGGGGTTTTTGTTTTATTAAATAATGTTTTTCTGATAATATTAATAAATATGATGAAACGAATAACACTTGTCTCAACAATTATAACTATAGCTCTTATTTGTTTTTTTGTTCTTGTTATTAGTTTTGAGGATTGCGAAGGATGTTATTCGGCACCAGTAATGATCATTAGACTTATGATATGCGGATTGGTTATTATTATCGGCAGTATTTATTTCAGAACTAAATATCTTAAAACAGAATCTCTTATT
>CAYYED010000047.1:0-9752 GCA_964470785.1 uncultured Candidatus Saccharibacteria bacterium
GGGCTCGCCCCAAGTAAACTGCTTAAACAAGGGCTAACAATGTTGCGAGCCCGCGCAGATGAACGCTGATAAAATATCTGCGTAAATCAGCGTCAGGCGACTTCCTCAAGCCAAAGTATTTCCACCAACCTTCCAGCCGCCCTGCGAACGAAGTGAGCAGATCAGCACCCGCCCGCAACGCCTGAGCTTGCGATGGCGGGCGGGTAAATCTGCGGGGAGTGAAGTGCTACCAATGTATCCATCCAGTACACATGTATGACAATCAATTCACCCCCTCCCTTAATCTCTCCCCCTCCTTTGGAGGAGGGAGGGAAGAGTGGGGGAGAAAAATAATGGCAATTTTTGATAAGTTTACAAAAAAAAGAAGGCAAGAGCCGGAATGGAAGCCAAAAAAAAGAAAAGCCGCTGTTAAGCCAAAACAAAAAGAAAAAGAAGCGGAACTTCCCAAAAAACCGGCTGCAACGGCGAAGAAACCTTTAAATATAGAAACCGCTTGGAAAGTTATTTCTGTACCCCATATTACGGAAAAAGCCACTGACCTGACTGCAAATAACCAGTATATTTTTCGTGTTTTTAAGAGCGCTAATAAAGCAGAGATAAAGAAAGCGATTGAAGATATTTATGGCGTAGAAGTAGAAGGGGTAAGAATTATTAATGTTCGGCCGAAAAAGAGACGGTTAGGTAAAATTGAGGGACAAAGAAAAGGATATAAAAAAGCAATTGTGAAAATTAAAAAAGGGCAGGAGATAGAAGTATTACCCAGGTAGGAGAATTCTATAGAAAAATAATGTATTTAGCTTAAGAGGGGAATTATAAGGGCAGTTATAAATTTTCAATTTTCAATTTTCAATTTTCAATCAATTTTCAATTTTCTAATTTACAAATTTCCAATTAAATTTAATTAAATCATTGAAAATTGAGAAATTGTTAAATTCATTCGTAAATTGAAAATTAGTAAATTGTAAATTGAACCACTGCGATAAGCATTTAAGACGAGATGATTCATCTAACTTAGTTGTTAATAAAGAACTGTCATGAAGAAATATAAACCCACAACACCGGGAAGAAGGCACGCGACAAGAGAGGATTTTTCAGCATTGACGAAAAAAAAGCCGGAGAAAGGCCTGATTCGAATGTTAAAGAAAAGCCCGGGAAGAAATAATCAAGGCAGAATTACGGTGCGTCATAAAAGCAGAGGCGCTAAAAAGTTTTATCGTATAATCAGCTTTGGCCAAGAGAATATTAATCAACCGGGCAAGGTAGTTGCTTTGGAATATGACCCTAACCGCACGAGTTTTATTATGCTTTTAGAATATCCTGACAATAAAAAGGCCTATCGTTTAGCTCCCCAAGGCATCAAGGCAGGAGACGAGCTGCTTATTGCAGAGAAGGCGCCATTAAAGCCGGGGAATAGAATGAAGCTCAAAAATATTTCCATTGGCACCGAGGTTTATAATATAGAGATTGTTCCCGGAGGCAAAGGAAAAATGATAAAAGCAGCCGGTTCTTCGGCAAAGGTGCTAGGGGAAGAGGGTAATTACATTCACCTCAAAATGCCTTCCGGAGAATTAAGAAAAGTGCACAAAGAATGTTTTGCTTCCGTAGGCGCTCTCTCCCGTCCTGACCACAGATATGTTAAACTGGGTAAGGCAGGTATAAACAGGCATAAAGGGATAAGGCCAACGGTTAGAGGTTCGGCAATGTCTCCGGTTGACCATCCTCATGGCGGAGGCGAGGGAAGAACAGGCATTGGATTGAAACATCCCAAAACCCCTTGGGGTAAAATTGCCAGAGGCGTTAAAACTAGAAAAAGAAAAAATACGAATAAATTTATCATTCAGAGAAGAAGCAAAAAGAAGTAATATGATGAACGCAAGATTTTGCGCACGATGAACACCGGATAAACTTGTATTCATCAAATATATAATATGTCAAGATCGCTTAAAAAGGGTCCGTATATAGATGAAAAATTATTGAAAAAAGTAAAAGACATTAAGCCCGGAACAAGAAGGCTTATTAGAACTTGGTCCAGGAATGCTACTATTACGCCGGAAATGGTCGGGCACTCTTTTGAGGTGCATAACGGAAAAGAATTTATTTTAGTTCAGGTGCGGGAAGATATGGTTGGCCATAAGTTAGGAGAATTTTCTCCCACTACCAAGTTTGTCAGGCATGGAGGTAAAATGCAGAGAGAGATTGAGGGGAAGAAAGGGGAAAAAGCAGATAAAGCTAAAAGCTAAAAGCACAAAACCAATAGACAATTTTCAATTTTCAATTTTCAATCAATTTTCAATGAAAAAATTTTCAAACAATCAATTAAAAGAAGGTTTAAAAATTAAAAATTGATACAGCAGTGTCATCCTGAGCGAAGCGAAGGATCCCGTTGTCATTGCAATTATCCGCGAGATTCTTCGGCTGCTGCCTCAGAATGACTGGTTGTAAGCTGAAAATTAGAAATTAAAAATTAGAAATTAAAAATTTATGACAGAGGTTACAGCTCAACTAAAACATTTAAGAATCGCCCCAAGAAAAACAAGATTGCTTGCTGATTTAATTCGGGGGAAAAAAGCAACACAAGCGTTAGCTATTTTAAAGTTTGTTCCTAAAAAAGCATCAGAGCCCGTGGCAAAGCTCTTGCAATCCGCCGTTGCTAATGCTAAACACAATTATCAGCTTGATGAAAAGAATTTATGTATTTCTAAGATCTTTGTAGACGAAGGACCGACGTTAAAAAGATGGAGGCCAAGATCAATGGGGCGGGCGTATGAGATTAAGAAGCGGACAAGCCACGTGACATTGGTATTAACAGAAGAAAAACAAGAAAAGCAACAAGCTGCCAAAACCAAAAGCGTTAAAAAGAAAAAGGATATAAAGTAATTTTCAATTTTCAATTTTCAATTTTCAATCAATTTTCAATGACCTAATTTTCAAACTTTTAATTAAGCAAGGAAAAATTCGTAAATTAGTAAACTAAGAGACATGTCTCACAAAGTCCATCCAAAAAGTTTTCGCATCAGAAAGACAGAAGATTGGTGTTCACGCTGGTTTTCAGATAAAAAACCTTTTATATATTTGAAAGAGGACTTTCAGATTAGAAAATTTTTAGATGACAAATTTAAAGACGCAGGAATTGAGGCTATCGAGATTGAAAGATCTCCTAATCAAGTGCAAATTACCATAAGTTCTTCCCGGCCGGGATTAATTATCGGAAGAGGGGGGCAAGAAATAGAGAAGGCAAAAGAAGAATTGAAAAAAAAGGTTTTTAAAGGGCAAGTACAGCAAGAACAGGGGCTTAAGTTAGAAATTCAGTCCATTAAAAATCCTTGGTTAAGCGCTTCTCTCACTGCTCAGTGGGTTGCCCAGAGAATTGAAAAAAGAGTTCCTTTCAGAAGAGTGATTAAGCAAGCCGTTTCTATGTCAATGAGCCAGAAGGAAATTCAGGGAGTAAGAGTGCAGGTAGCCGGTCGTTTGAACGGAGCGACCATTTCCCGAACAGAATGGCTTCAAAAAGGTCAAATGCCACGTCAAACCTTGCGAGCAGATATTGATTATGGATTTAAAGAAGCGTTTTGCACATACGGAACAATCGGGGTAAAGGTCTGGATTTATAAAGGCGAACACTTTAGTTCATGATTAACACAAGATTAAGAGCACGATTAACGCAAGATTATCTCGTGCTCATCGTGCTTTAATCGTGCGTTCATCAATATGTTACATCCAAAAAAAGTAAAACACAGAAAATGGCATAAGGGAGTATCAAAGGGCCGAGAGAGTAGGGGCGTAGAAATCGCTTTTGGCGAATTTGGATTGAAAGTAACAGAAACTAAGTGGATTACTTCAAGGCAAATTGAGGCGGCTCGGCGCGCTATAATCAGATACCTTAAAAAAGGAGGCAAGCTTTGGATAAGAATTTTCCCGGATAAGCCAATTACCAGCAAGGGGGTGGAGGTTCCTATGGGCGGAGGCAAGGGAAGTGTAGACCAGTACGTTTTTCCGGCAAAACCGGGTAGAATAATTTTTGAGCTGGCGGGAATTGACGAAGCAAAAGCCAAAGAAGCGTTTAAGAAAGCAGGGGACAAGCTTCCTATTAAAACAAAATTCATTAAAAAGTAATAATAAAAACCAAAGATGAAAGCAGGTGAGTTTAAAAACAAAAGCGACAAAGAGCTGAAAAAAACCTTGAAGCATTTAAGGGAAAAGTTAAGGGTCCTAAGGTTTAACTTGTCTGCCGGAAAAGCGAAAAATGTCCGTGAAATAAGAAGCGCAAAAAAGACCATTGCCAGAATATTAACCTTATTGAAGCAAAAATGATGCTAATATGCTAATTTTATGCCAATCTACTAATTACTGATAAAAATATTCGTAATTCGCATAATTAGCATATCATTCGCAAATTCGCATCATATTATATTATTATGCCCAAAAAAAAATTAAAAGGAAAAGTTATTTCTGATAAAATGGCCAAGACAGTGGTGGTAAAAGTAGAGGCAAAAAAACTGCATCCTAAATACAAAAGGAGATTTTTGGCGCACAAAAAATATAAAGCGCATGATGAGAAGGAGGAATGTAAAATCGGAGATGAGGTGATTATTGAAGAGTGCAGGCCAATAAGCAAGGATAAAAATTGGAGAGTAAAGCAATCTCTTAGCAAAAACGAGCCAAAAGGCGAAGTTTGAGCTTAGAGAGTGCTTTACCCCGCACCATTTTTGCCGGTGAATAACAAGCGAAGTGCGAGTTGCGAATAGCAATACCCCTTATATGGGCGTAGCGCTTCGCCCAATGAGGGATGCACCTACTTGTCCCGTAGCTCCGCCGAAGGCGGATGGTATGGGGTTCGGTGTACGCACTGCGCAAGGTAATTCAAGAGCAAAAATGGTGCGGGGTGCACAATTTTCTAACAGCTCAGCGTCGCTAACGCTAGCTTCGCTGAGAAAATTGGAATGATTCAACCACAAACAATATTAAATATTGCAGACAATTCAGGGGCTAAAGTGGTTCAGTGTTTTAGGGTTTTAGGAGGAACGAGAAGAAGATATGCTCAAATAGGGGATATCGTTGTGGGAGCGGTAAAGAAAGCGGAACCGAGAAAATTGGTAAAAAAGCACGATAAAGTAAGGGTGGTAATAGTAAGACAAAAAAGACCTTTTCGAAGAGAAGATGGATCATATGTTGCTTTTGACGATAATGCGGCAGTAGTATTGGATGGCAAAACCAAAGAACCAAAAGGCGGAAGGATTTTTGGGCCTATTCCTAAAGAAATTAAAGAAAAGGGGTTTGAGAAAATAGCCGGTTTGGCAAAAGAGATTATTTAAATACATAAATCTTTACTAATTCTCTCTTTTCCTTTATCCTATGGAAAAAGGGAGACAGAGGGAAAAAGTAATTTCGTAATTTAAAGACATGAAACTCAAAACAGGAGACAAGATATTGGTAACGGCCGGAGATGATAAAGGCAGGACGGGAAAGATTATCAAGGTTTTTCCTGCAGAGGAAAAGATTTTAGTTGAAGGAGTCAATATTCAGAAAAAACACAAGAGATCCGCCAAAGAAGGAGAAAAGGGACAGATAGTTGAAAAACCCGGTTTTATTTTCGCATCTAATACACAACTTATCTGTTCCAAATGCCAAAAGCCGGTTCGCGTGAATTATAAAAAAGAGGGCAAGAAAAAAATAAGAATTTGCAAAAAATGCGGGCAAGAAACATAATTTATTGATATGTTAAAATTGAAAGAAAAATATTATACAGAAGCCATTCCAAAGATGAAAGAAAGGTTTGGTTATAAAAGTAATTTAGCTGTTCCTGTTATACAAAAAGTAACAGCAAATACAGGTTTTGGGCGGTTAGTGGCAGGTAAAACAAAGCAGGAAATAGAAAAAGCATGTGCAGAGATCATAAATGATTTGGCTATGATTACAGGGCAAAAACCTGTTTTAACCAATGCCAAGAATTCTATTGCCAATTTTAAGCTTAGAAAAGGAATGCCCGTTGGAGCAAAAGTAACATTAAGAGGAGAAAAGATGTATGCTCTTTTAGAAAGGTTAATTTATATTGTTCTGCCCAGAACAAGAGATTTTAGCGGAATAAGCACCGATTCTATTGACAAAGTAGGCAATTTAACGATAGGAATAAGAGAACATATTTCTTTTCCAGAAGTAAGCGCGGAAAAAGCTAGCAAGATTTTCGGATTAGAGATTGTTATTTCCACCAGCGCAAAATCAAAAGAAGAAGGATTAGAATTGTTTAGTTTACTGGGGTTTCCATTAAAGCAATCTCTTAGCGAAAGCGAGCCGAAAGGCGAAGCTTGAGCTTAGAGAGGGCCTCACCCCATACAAACTTTACGAGTTGTTCTTGAGCCGCGCCCTCTCAACAGGAAAGGCCTATTCGGCCCCGGGCGCGGCGAGAAAAGGAGACGGACTTTCTTAAACTGGAAAATATGTTTAGTAAAACAAGGTAAAGTTTGTACGGGGTAAGAATCTGTAACATTCGCCCGCAAAGCGGGCTCATTAACAGCTTCTAATATGCCAAAAAAATCACAAATTATAAAATCACAAAGAAAGCCGAAGTTTACTACGCGAAAAGTAAATAGGTGTTTTCGTTGCGGCCGTAGAAGAGGGTTTTTAAAAAGATTTGGCTTGTGCAGAATATGTTTTAGAGAAATGGCGAGTAAGGGACTGATACCGGGAGTAAAGAAGTCATCGTGGTAAACATTATTAGGGTGCTGTGAAATACGAATTCGTACGAATATATGAAAGGTAAACAACACAAATTCGTAATTTCGTATGCATTCGTATTTCGTTAGTCCTATAATAGATATATTTTAGTATTTAACACTTTATAAATAGTATGACAGATCCTATTGCAGATATGATAATAAGAATTAAAAATGCGCAAGCAGTTGGACATAAAACTGTGGACGTTCCCTATTCTAAGCTGAAATATCAAATCGCCCAGCTTTTAAGCGAAGAGGGCTTTGTGGGAAAAATGCAAAGAAAGCTTGCCAAAAACAAAAGGGCTATTAAGATTAATTTGAAATACAAGCAAAACAATCCTTTTGTTACCGAATTTAAAAGAATTTCTAAACCGGGAAAAAGAATATATTCTCGGGCAGAAAATATAATGTCTTTCGGCCGAGGTCATAGTGTTAAAATTATTAGCACACCCAAAGGAATAATGACCGGCAAAGAGGCAAAAAAGAATAATTTAGGAGGAGAGTTGATAGCAGAGATATGGTAAGGGTGACTATTGACTGTTGACTATTGACAAATTAATTAAGCGTAAAACTAAAAGCGAAAAGTGACACAACAGTGTCATCCCCGCGCAGGCGGGGATCCAAACAATGGATTCCCGTTTCCGCGGGAATGACAGAAGAGATTGGGAATGACAGAAGAGAGCGGGAATGACAGATTGAGCTTTGCGCTGTAGTTTTGCATAGTCCGCTGACAGCGGTCGGCCAAGGACGCTTTACGCTTTAATGCTAAAAATTGAAAATTAGAAATTTATTGAAAATTACCTAGCCCGCTGACAGCAGTCGGCCTAGGGAAAATTGAAAATTCGTAAATTATTTTAATTATGTCCCGTATAGGCAAAAAACCAATTCAATTACCGGAAGGAGTATCAGTAAGAGTACAAGAGAATGAAGTTCAGGTAAAGGGTCCCAAGGGGGAACTGAAGTTTAGTATTCCTTCAGAGATAGAGCTAATTGTTGAAGAAAAGCAAGCCGTGGCAAAGGTCAAAGAAAATAGCAAACAAAGCAATGCGCTATGGGGGCTTGTTAGAAGTTTAGCTAACAATGCCGTAGAAGGGGTAATCAATGGTTTTCAAAAACAATTAGAAATTCAAGGGGTTGGTTATCGGGCAAGGATAGAGGAGGAAGAACTGGTGTTAGAGGTAGGATTTTCTCATTCTGTGAAAATTAAAAAGCCGCAAGGGATTGAACTTTTAGTAGAAAAAAATATTATTACTGTTTCCGGAATTGACAAACAGCTGGTTGGGCAAACCGCGGCAGAAATAAGAAAAGTAAAACCCCCGGAACCTTATAAAGGAAAAGGAATCAGGTATTCAGGAGAGCAGGTTAGAAGAAAGGCCGGGAAGAAAACAGCAACAACAACGGGGTAAGATTTTAATAATATATGCTATCAAAAAAAGAAAAAAGAGAAAGACGGCATAAACGGGTTAGGGCTAAGATATTCGGTACTGCCAAAATACCCCGTCTTTGTGTATTTCGTTCAAATCAACACATTTATGCTCAATTGATTGACGATGAGGAAAACAAAGTGATTACTCAAGCAAGCGACAAGGAAGTTAATGCTCTTAGTGGCTCTAAGAATATAAAAGTTTCGGGAAATAAATCATTAAAATCTTTTGAGGTCGGAAAATTAGTCGCTCAAAAAGCTTATGAGAAAAAAATTAAGAAGACCGTATTTGACAGGGGCGGCTATAAATATCATGGCAGAGTAAAGGCCTTAGCAGAGGGAGCCAGAGAAAAGGGGTTAGAATTTTAAAATACGCTGCGAAATACGAATTCGTACGAAATTACCAAATAGGGCTGCGAAATACGAATTCATACGAAATTACGAATTTGTGTTGTTTACCTTTCGTATATTCGTACGAATTCGTATTTTGTAACCAAAATGGTATTATTGGTACGAGTTTGTATGTAGAAATATTTTAATTATAATAAAAAAGATATGTTTAAAGGATCCAGAGAAAAAGAAAAAGACGAATTTGATTCAAAATTGCTGTGCCTAAATAGAGTAGTTAGGGTTACGGCCGGCGGAAAACAGATGCGTTTTAGGGCGGTTATGGTTGTGGGAGACAAGAAGGGTCGGGTAGGCGTGGGCGTAGCCAAAGGAATGGATGTGGCTCAGGGCGTAGAAAAAGCCACCCGCCTCGCCAAAAAAAATTTAATCAAAGTTCCTATTATGAACGGCACTATTCCCTGCCAAATGGAGGCAAAATATGGGGCGGCAAGAGTGCTTTTAAGGCCCCAAAGACAGGGAAGGGGTTTAGTTGCCGGCGGCACGGTAAGAACTATTTGCACTTTAGCAGGGATTGAAAACATTTCTTCTAAAATTTTAGGAGGCACAAGAAATAAACTTAACAATGCCAGAGCGACAATGTCGGCGCTGTCAAAACTAAATGCAAATACACGAAATTAAACCAAAAACTAAAAAAGAAACCAGTAAACGTATTGGAAGAGGCGGTAAGCGCGGCACTTATTCCGGCCGTGGAATTAAAGGGCAAAGGTCTAGAGCAGGCACTCATAAAGCAGAACCCTTAATCAGAAGAGTTATTAAAAGATATCCTAAGTTGAGGGGATATAATTTTAATCGGAAGTCGCCGGATAAACAAATTGTCGGGCTTTCTGATATTGAGAAAAAGTTTAACACGGGGGAAACGGTCAGTCCCAAAACATTGCTGGAAAAAGGATTGGTGCGCGGATTGAAAGACAAGACGTCTGTGGTCAAAATATTGAGTAATGGAGAAATTAAGAAGAGTGTTATAATAGAAAATTGTTTGGTTTCTAAATCAGCGCAAGAAAAAGTAGAGAAAGCGGGAGGGGAAATAAAAAAACAAACGCAAAATAATAAAGAAAACAAAAAGAAAACAAAAAGAAAGAAGGCAGTAAAAGTAAAGAATAACAAACTTTCTTAATTTTCAATTTACAATTTCCAATTTTCCCGCCTGCAACGCTTTGCGTAGCAATGCGGGCAGGCAATCAATTTTCAATTTCTAAATTTTTAATTGAAAA
>CAYYED010000048.1:0-14311 GCA_964470785.1 uncultured Candidatus Saccharibacteria bacterium
TTCTGTTTACACTTTAAGTTAGGAGAAATATATCTTAGCACGGATAGAGTTGAATATTTCGGGCCAGGGGGAAGCTGTAACTTTATTGCTTGTAAGCAATTCTATCTTGCAATAATGCCTGCAGACAGTTTTTGCAATCTACCCAAAGGAGAAATGTTGTGGCATGCTCATTTTCCTGATGGCACAGAGAGAATGGTAACTCAATCAGAGATGATTCGGCTGATTATTTATGGTTATATTTATTAGAGAATCGTCCCGGGGTTTAAACAAATCCCGGGATTTTTTTAAATATAATTTAATTTATTTTAGAAAATCGCTTTTTGAGCGATTTTTATTTTTACCTACACACAAAAACCACCTTTTAATAGGGACGGTTTTTTATTTTTGGAATTTTTGTTTGGAAACGGACAGGATGTTGACAAGACATAGTTATGGTTCTATATTCATAACAAAGGGCTAATAATAAAAGGTTGTTTTCTCTGTTAATAAAATTAATTATCAAAAAGCTATGCCAAAATTTGACGGAACAGGTCCCGAGGGCTTGGATTCGGGCACTGGCATAGTTCTATCCTGATTTAATTGGATATTGTGGCCATCGGTAAGAGAGATTTAATGTCTCAAACAGAAAAGGAAATTTTTAGAACCAATGTTTTAAAAATTAACTCTCAAGCTAAATTAAGCGGAAGTAAACAGGTTGACGGGCGAAGGCATAATTGATATCGTTAAACTTATTAAAGCATCTAAATCGTCTCCAGAGATTAGAAAAGAAAAATCAACCTTAAAGCACTCTATACCCTCAGCTGTTTATGGACAATGTTGCGGGAATGAAGTTATTAGCGAAAAGGCCGTTCAGCAAGGATATTTAACAGGAGAAATTATATGAAATATATAGTCAACAAATCAAAATGTACTGGTTGCGGAGCTTGCCTTCGCTCCTGTCCTTACGGAGCAATTAAAATAGGAGAAGACGGGAAAGCTTTTATTGACCAGAATAAATGCAAAAAGTGCGGAACATGTCAAAAAATCTGTCCCTTTGGCGCAATAGAAGAAATTTCAGAAGAGGCAGATGAGAAAAATGTTAAACAATTAAAGAATCCGTTGCCTCCAAGGCCAACACCAATTTCTTACGAATATTCAACTTTACAAAGACAAAAATTAGGCATAAGAAGAGGCATGGGAAGAGGCATGGGAAGAGGTCCTGGTCGGGGTTCTCAAGACGGCAGAGGCAGAGGCAGGGGAGGGGGTAACAGGGGAAGATAAAATTCAATTCAAAATAATTAATTAACAAAATTAAAACTATGCCAAGAACAGTCAAAATAACAAGTCAAAATTTTAAAGAAGAGGTTCTTGATTCAAGTATTCCCGTTTTAGTAGATTTTTGGGCTCCATGGTGCCAACCCTGTTTAATGATGGCTCCAATTTTAGATGAGATATCAGAAGAATTGGAAGGTAAGTTAAAAATAGGCAAGTTTGACATAGAAATTCCGGAACATCAGGAATTAGCTTCACAATACCAGGTTCAGAGTATTCCCAATATGAAACTTTTTAAAGATGGTAAAATAGTTGAAGAATTTATTGGTTTGCGTTCAAAAGAAATTTTAATGGCAGAAATAAAAAAGCTTAATTTATTTTAAGCATACATGACCATACCCTAGCGAAACAAGGTTTTTGAGGAGCGAAGTAACGAAAGGTTCTTCTTTAAGAAAAAATTAACATAGAAAATAAACAAAAAATTAATTTCTCGTTTTCTTCGTTTTAAGCGTTAATATTATGAATAATCAAAAATTTTTTTCACAAACTCAAAAACAATTCAAAGAAATAGCCAAATTTTTAAATTTGAAAGAGGAAATTATCCAACAGCTGAAAGAACCTCAGCGAATACTCAAATTCCAAATTCCAGTTAGAATGGACAATGGGAAAACTAAGGTCTTTTCTGGTTTTCGTTCTCAACATAATAACTCTTTAGGGCCTTATAAAGGCGGAATTCGTTATCATTCAAATGTTTCAGAAGATGAAGTGAAGGCCTTATCAATGTTGATGACCTGGAAATGTTCTTTAGTAGGATTGCCTTTTGGTGGTGGAAAGGGAGGAGTGATTGTTGAACCCCGAGAATTAAGCGAAGGAGAATTAGAGAGGATTTCTCGAGGATATGTCAATAAAGTTTTTCCTTTGATTGGGCCCGATATTGATATTCCGGCCCCGGATATTAATACCAATGCTCAAATTATGGCTTGGATGGTTGATGAATACTCAAAGTTAAAGGGGAAAGATTCTCCGTCTGCCTTTACGGGAAAACCCTTAGAAATGTGGGGAATAAAAGGCAGAGGGGAGGCTACCGGTTATGGCGGAGCAGTGATTTTAGAAAAACTAAGTAAAACATTTAATTTGAAACCAGAGAAAACCACTTTAGCTATTCAAGGTTTTGGGAATGTGGGATACCATTTTGCTCGTTTCGGCTTTAAAAAAGGTTTTAAAATTATAGCCATTTCTGAAGCAGAGGGAGGAATTTATGTCTCAAAGGGCCTAAATCCGGAAGAAACTCTCAAGTGCAAAGAAGCAAAAGGTAAGATTGCTGGTTGTTATTGTACGGGTTCTGTTTGTGACGCTTCTTTTGGGGAAAAAATTACAAATAAAGAACTCTTGCAAATGCCGGTGGATGTTTTAGTGCCGGCGGCCGTAGAAAATGTGATCACAAAAGAGAATGCTCCGAAAATTAGAGCCAAGTATATAATTGAGATGGCCAATGGTCCGGTTACCGCCGAAGCTTTGAATATTTTAGAGAAAAGGAAAGTTTTATCTGTGCCTGATATTTTAGCTAATTCCGGCGGAGTAGTAGCATCTTATTTTGAATGGTTACAATCGAAAGAAAAAGAAAAATGGGAAAAAAGAAAAGTTTTAAAAGATATTTCCTCTATTCTGGGCGAAGCGTTTGATAAAATTCGCGATTTATCTCGAGAAGAAAAAATCAGTTTAAGGAAAGCAGCTTATTTTATAGCGATAGATAAAGTAGCTAAAGCAATAAAATAATTGAAATTAATAATTAAAATTTATTTTAGAATTAGCCTTAGCCGATTAAAATTTTGAAAAATTAGTTTTTGGAGAAAAAGAGACAAGAACCTGCCTCGCTCTGCTCGGCAGAACCTTGATTCGCTATTGTATTAATATGCGGTCTTGAATTAAGAACTTCTGCCAAGGCGGGGGAACCTTGATTCGCTAAGGTATAGATATAATAACCTTAAATTAAAATGTTCAAGGTGTGATTCAAAAAAGACAGAAAAATTACTTCCTTCAATTGTTAGTATAGGAAGGAAAGGAGATAATAATTCTTGAAGTTGTTCCGCCGGAATTTGTCCATCTATTAAATAAAAATATGGCTTTAATTTTTTCTTTAGAAAAAAATCAAATTGGCGAAGTTGCCAAAGAGGTTTATGAAAAATTTGAAAAAGAAACCGGAAAAGTGCCCGAATGGGTTAAGGTAATGGCTCATAGGCCCGAAATTTTAAAAGAATTTACCGAGCTTTTTAAAACAATAATGAGCCAAGGGAAAATAGATCCTTCTTTAAAATGGAAGATTGCTTTGGTAGTTTCTAAAACTTTAAAATGTCCTTTTTGTGTTGATGTTACGGAAAAAATGTTGAAAAGATTAGGGGCTAATGAAGAAATAATGAAAGAAATAGAAGATCTATCAGGGGCAGAAAAAGAGATTTTAGAATTAATAGAAGATGTAACCTTAGACGGCCATCTTGATAAGCCAGAATTGTTTGAAAAAATGAAAGAGAAATTTAACGATGACCAAATCGTAGAAATTATTTCAGTAATGGGTCTTTTCAATTATATCAATCGATTTAACAATACTCTGGCAATTTTGCCTGAGTAAAAATAATATAAAAAAAAAGGATTCTATCCATTTTAATTCTGTTTTTATTATTGGTAAATCTCAATTTTTTTTTGCTTAAAATAAATAAATTTATGGCAGAGTTAATCTTAAAAGTAAAAAATTTGAATGTGAAATTAGAAAGAGAAGAAGTCATTAAGGATCTTTCTTTTGAAGTAAAAGAAGGCGATGCTTTGAGTATCTTGGGACCAAATGGAGCAGGGAAAACAACTCTTTTTAAAGCCCTTTTGGGAATTTTGCCATACAAAGGAGAAATTAAATGGCGGAAGGATCTCAAAATTGGTTATGTCCCCGAAAGATTACCATATATAAAAGATGTTCTCATTAGCATTGGAGAGTTTTTAAGCTTAAAAGGGGTTTCAGGAAAAGAAACGAAAGAAATTCTGAATTTAGTAGGACTTAATGGGAGTTTTTTAGAGAAAGGAATTGGAGAAGTGTCTTCAGGCCAATTTCAAAGAATATTAGTTGCTTGGGCCTTGATTGGAAATCCAAATGTTTTGCTTTTTGACGAACCAATGGCAGGACTTGATATTATAGGCGAAGAAACTATCTACGAACTTTTAGCAAAACTAAGAAGAGATAGAAATCTGACAATTTTGTTGATAAGTCATGATTTAAGCATTGTTTATAAATTTTCCAACTATGTTATCTGTTTAAACAAATGCCCTCTTTGCCGTGGTGTTCCCAGAGAAGTTTTAAACCCGGAAACCTTACAAAAACTCTACGGATCAGAAGTAAAATTCTATGAACATCACAAACATTAACAAAATTTTAAATTTTTAATTTTCAGACAATATGAATCTTCAATTTATTATTAGTTTAATAACAGGAATTTTTATCGGAGGCGTAGCTGGATATTTGGGGACTTTGATGCTTTCAAAAAGAATGGCCTTGGTTGCCGGTCCCTTGGGCCATTTAACTTTACCCGGAATTGCCTTGGCCTTGCTTTGTGGTTTTGATGTTTCTTTGGGCGCCTTTCCTTTTGTTGTTTTAGGAATTATCCTTATTTGGCTTTTTGAAATAAAAACAAAACTGCCGATGGAAGCCCTGACTGCTGTTGTTTTCGCCTCAGGGGTAGCTGCTGCCTTTTTGTTTTTGCCGATTGAGCAGGCGGAAACCGCTTTAATTGGCGACATTACTAAAGTTGATCTAATAGAAGCATTAATTACAGTTATTCTATGTTCTTTGGTTTTCTTTATCGTAAAAAAAATCTATTCCCAAATGGTTTTGATTAGCATCTCTGAAGATCTGGCTAAAGCAGAAAAAGTTAATGTCAAAAAATATAATTTTTTCTACCTTGGAGCAATTGCTATTATCGTCGCGTTGGGAGTAAAAATGGTCGGATCGCTTTTAACGGCCGCCTTAGTTGCTATCCCGGTTTGCGCTGCCAGAAATTTAAGCAAAAATTTATTTCAATATATCTTTTTGGCGACGTTTTTCGGTGCAATATCTGCTTTCTTGGGAATTTTACTGTTTGAATTAACCGATTTTCCAGCCGGTCCTTTAATTATTCTCGTCTCAACTTCTTTCTTTTTAACCTCTCTAATTTTTAAGAAAGCATAAAACTCGTTAGAAATATTGGACATAAAATTTTTCAGAGAAAAATTTTATGCTAAGCAGCAAACGGGACATAACAAAGAGCAAAAATCTGAACAAGATAGCAATCCGTTGCATAAGAACAGATTTCTAATGGATTGAAAATTGCAGTGAGCAAACCCAAAACCGCTTCGGGCGGTTTTTTTTGATTGAGTTTTTTTCTAAAAAAGGGTAAGGTAAAATAATTTAAGGCAAGGATAAAAAAAATGGACTTAACTCTATTTTATTAAAACCAAAAGCAAAAAAATTAATATGAAGAAAATAGGATTTGATAATGATAAGTATTTAAAAGAGCAAAGCCGCGCTATTTTGGAAAGAATTAATTTGTTTAATAACAAACTCTATTTAGAATTCGGAGGAAAAATTCTTTATGACTATCATGCGGCTCGAGTTTTACCCGGCTATGACCCCAACATTAAAGTCCGCTTGCTGAAGACGTTAAAAGAAAAAACAGAAATTATCCTTTGCATTTCCTCAAGCCAGATTGAAAAAAGGAAAATCAGGGCGGATTTTGGAGTTACCTATGATGTTGACCTTTTAAAAATGATAGACGAACTAAGGGATTGGCAAATAGAAGTTGCAGGAGTGGTAATGACTTGTTTTGCAGAACAGCCCGCGGCCATTGTTTTCAGGAAAAAATTGGAAAGAATGGGTATTCGAGTTTATGCCCACAGCTATACGCGCGGTTATCCTACGGATGTGGATTTAATTGTCAGCGACAAAGGATATGGAGCCAATGATTATATTCCCACAAGCAAACCATTGGTAGTTGTTGCAGGGCCCGGTCCGGGGAGCGGGAAATTAGGCACCGCGCTATCCCAGCTTTATCATGAGTACAAGAAAGGAATAGTGGCAGGTTATGCCAAGTTTGAAACCTTTCCTGTTTGGGATTTGGCGCTCAAGCATCCGCTGAATATGACTTACGAGGCGGCTACCGCTGATATGGGAGATTATAATCTCATTGACCCCTTTCATTTAGAATCATATAACAAGATTGCCATAAACTATAATCGCGACATAGAGGTGTTTCCGGTCTTAAAAAGAATTTTAGAAAAAATTATCGGCAACGAGTCAATATATAGGTCACCCACGGATATGGGGGTTAATAGATGCAGTGCCGGAATAAAAGATGATGTAATTATTAGACAGGCCTGTTTTCAGGAAATTATTAGGAGGTATTTTAGGTATGCTTGCGAGTACAGTTTGGGATTGGTTGAAAAAGAAACCGTTCAAAAAATTGAGCTTTTAATGAAGGAATTAGATATTAAACCCGAAGACAGAAAAGTTGTGGCTGCGGCCAGAGAAGCTGCTGACCAAGCGCGGGAACAAGGCAAGGGTAATGAAGGTATTTTTTGCGGAGCGTCAGTTCAGCTGCCAAATGGTAATATTATTAGCGGTAAAAATTCTTCCTTAATGCATGCCGCTTCCAGCATGATTCTCAATGCCGTTAAGGTTTTAAGCGATGTTCCCGACCATATTCATTTAATTTCACCCGGAATTATTGAATCAATTACTGTTTTCAAAAAAAATATAATGGGAGCAAAGTCGCCGAGTATTAATTTAGAAGAAACCTTGATTGCCTTGAGTATTAGTAGCGCCACTAACCCCACGGCGCAATTGGCAATAGAGAAATTAAGCGAACTTAAGGGGTGCGAGGCGCATACAACCAATATGCCTGCTCCCGGAGACGAATCTGCTTTACGCCAGCTTAAAATTAACCTTACAAGCGATTATTAAAATCTACCCGCCCGCAACGTTTTGCAAGTGAGCTTGCTCGTAGCGGGAAGTCTAACTTCCCGTAAAACTTCCCGTAATCTTCCCCGAAACTTTTAAAAAAGGACAGTCCCTTTTTCCCACCTTTCTTTGTTCAGTGCCAGCGCGGGTTCCGGAAGAGGGTTTAGGGGGGGACTGTCCTTAGAGATAATAATTGGTTTACTGGATTACTTATCAAAGAACCTTTGAGAAATCAAAAAACCACCAAGGAAATTGATGGTTTTTTATTTTTTATTTAATTAACTAGTTAATTTTTTTATCTTTTTTGGTTTTTTGAATTGTTTTCCAGTGGTATAAATAAAGGGGAATACCTACGATAATCATGGCAATGGCATTAGTGGCAGTTCTTTGCCTTCTATTAGAACGTTCTTTTTCCTGATATTCAATCATTTCTTGTCTTTGGACTTCTCGTTCTGCGGGTGTATTTTTTTCAGTTTCTTCGGGCGCTTCTTCGGGCGCCAATTTGTAAGCCGGATATACGGCTATTTCATCTGCTTGAGGAAAAACCCAGGTTGTTATTCCTAATTTAATAAGCTGAATGCTTCCGATGATAATTAAGACCAGCCCGACAAAAGAGGCTAAGTAAAAATAAATTGCTTTTATTGTTTCCTTTCGGTCTGTTTTTTCCATACATTTATATTATCTTTGAATTACGAAATGCTATATAATTCTTTCCCCTCCCCCACTATCTCCCCCTTCCTCTAAGGGGAAGGGGGAGAAAAAGAGGGGGAAGGGGTAATTTCGTAATTCAAGGATATTATAACTGTTTATAATATTTAAGCAATAGCGTAAATCAATTATCTTGGCGCACGGCAGTTGTGCATAAAAGCCCAATTTGAGATTTTGATTTTTGATGTTAAAATAATGGAATAAAAGGATATTATGATGTTTTCTAGGATAAAAAAATAACCGTTGACGGGATACGGACAAGAGATGATTTTTTATTTTAGGAAAGGGGAAAGAGAGTGAGTGACAGATTGAAATTTTCCAAAAAATTTTTTATAATTTGATTATTGTTGATAAAATTTTAAGGTAAAAATATGGATAAAAAGATATTAATAATTGCCATAATTTTAATTACGTTTCTCGGAGCCGTCTATTTTATTGGCACGAGAGTAAAAAGTCAGGAGCCATCCAGAGAAGAGATTATTCAATGTTTAGCAGATTCTGGCGTATTGGTTTACGGCACTCTCACTTGTCCTGCTTGCAATAAATTAGTGGAAGATTTTGGCGGCTATGAGTTAATAGGCCCGATTTATGTAATATGCAACGAAGAAAGAGATAGGTGCGAACAAGAGATGTTAGACGCTTGGGTTCCCGAGATACAAATTAAGGGCGAGCTTTATAACGGTCCGCGCACTTTTGAAGCGCTGACCCAAGCCGTTGGCTGCGAGTTTTAATTTTGCGGACTTCGGAAGTCTGCAAGCAATTATATGAAGCGAATCATTTTTTTTATTACTTTTTTTATCATCGGATTATTTTTATCTGCGCCCTTGGCGCAGGCAGATTCATTTACGCAAGCAGGAGAGAGCATTTCAGAAGAAGAAAAGGTCATTATTTATTTTTTTGACGACAGATTGTGCCCGGTATGCAAGGCAACAAAAGATTTCATTCAGAAGATACAAAGCGATTATCCTGAAATAGATTTAAAAATTTATTCAATAACTGAAAGGCAAAAACTTAACGAAATAGTCCAAATGTATGAAATTAAGGACTATAACATAATGGCGCCGACAATTTTTATTGGCGACCCGCCTATTGGAGAAACAAGCAATTTTTTTCAGTTCAGGGACTTTACCTCCAGGCACGAAGAAATGATTATTCAAGCCATAGAAGGAAAATTTGTTGAAGACGATTGCTGTGTTATTAAAATTCCTTTTTTAAACATAGAAATTGACATTAGAAACTGGTCTTTGCCTTTTGCTACCATAATTTTGGGCTCTTTAGACGGATTTAATGTGTGTTCTATCGGCGCTCTTATTTTAGTCCTTTCCATTGTTATGATATTTAATTCCAAAAAGAAGATGTTTCTTTTTGGCGGACTCTTTATCTTAACAGCCGTATCAATTTATGGAACCTTAGTTTTTGTCTGGGGCAAACTTTTTGAAACCTTAATCGGGCACTTAGAAATATTAAGAGTTATTGTGGGGCTGGCTTCTCTTGGAGGCGGTATTTATTTTTTAAAGGAATTTTGGAGATTTTTCAAATACGGGCCGACTTGTAATACCTCGGATTTTGTCTTAGCCAAAAACGCGACCAATAAACTGAAAAAGGCCTTTGAAACACCGGACAAGGGAACTTGGCTTTTAGCCGGAAGCATAATGTTTTTTGCCGCTGCCATCACCATCGTAGAGCTTCCCTGCTCTATTGGCGTACCGGTTGCTTTTACCGGCATTTTAGTGGAAAAAGGACTTTCCCTTTTTTTCTACACCCTGTATATTCTGGCATACCTTTTCTTTTATATGCTTATTGAAATGGTGATTTTTACCGGAGCAGTGTTAACTAAAAAAATCTGGTTCGCCGGAAGCAAAGTCATTACTTGGATTACCTTTGCCGGTTCTTTGGTCTTGTTTTACCTTGCCTTTTATTATTTGTTTTTTTAAATATTGTTTTTTTAAAGAAATGAAAAAAATTATGGTAACCGGCGCAGCCGGGCAAATAGGTTCGGAATTAATGCCATTTTTAAGGGAAAGATACGGAAATGACAATGTTTTTGCTACGGACATTGTTAATCAAGAAAATGAGTCGGGCACAGTTCGTTATATTACTACTTATCATCATACGGGCTCAAATTAAAAATTAAAATAACGACATGATTATATCTACTAAAAAATTATTTAAACACGCTTATTCTAAATATGCTGTCGGCGCCTATAATATCAATAATGCCGAGCAGATAATGGGATTGTTTCAGGGCAATGTTCAAAGTAATGCCCCTTTTATTGTTCAGATTTCCAAAGGAGCTCGAAAATACACTGATAAAAGGTTATTAGAATCCATGATTAGAGCGGCCGGAGAAATATTTCCTCAAGCTGTTTTTTCCGTCCACTTAGACCATGGAGACGAAAAAACTTGTATGGATTGCATTGAGTCGGGATTCTATAATTCAATTATGATAGACGCCAGCGACAAGGACTTTGAGGAAAATATTGCTATTACCAAAAGGGTGGTGGAAGCGGCTCGCAAAAAAGACATTGCAGTTGAAGCAGAGCTGGGCCGGTTGGGAGGAGTGGAAGAAGACGTTTCCGTTGGTCAAGGAAACGTTTTTTTAACAGACCCGTATCAGGCGCAAGAATTTATCCAGAGAACGGGCTGTGACAGCTTGGCTTGCGCCATTGGAACAAGCCACGGCGCTTATAAGTTTACCGGCAGCCAATCTTTGCATTTTGAGGTAATTGAAAAGATTCAGGAGCTTGTTCCCGGGTTTCCTTTAGTTATGCACGGCTCAAGCTCTGTTCCCGCAGAAGAGATTCAGAGAATCAATAATGCCGGAGGAAAGCTTCAAGGAGCCAAAGGGGTTGATGAAAATGATTTTAAAAAAGCAGCGCAAATGGGAGTTGCCAAAGTTAATATTGACACCGATGGACGGTTAGTATGGTGCCGAGTGCACCGCGAATATTTTCGAGATTTTCCCGAAGTTTTTGACCTTAGAAGACCCGGAAAGGTTTTTATAGAAGAATATGCTAAATATATTATGCACAAAAACGAGATGCTTGGAAGCACCGGTCAGGCAGAAAGCGTTGTTAGGGGATGAAAACAGCAAAATACCCATTCGGCCTATTTTATTGACTATTTTGAAGGGATAATATAGGCAAGCGGGACTGATTTTTTTGGGAAATTTTTATATTTATGCTAAAATAGCTTAATAAATAATAAAAGATTATGAATGTTGCAAAACTTATTGACCATACAAACATAGACCCTACAGCCACGGCCGCGGATATTAAAAAAACCTGTGATGAAGCAAAAAAATACGATTTTCGCGGAGTAGATGTCGGGACCAAATGGGTTAAATTGGTAGCCAAAGAATTAAAAGGAACCGTTTTTCATCCTGTTAAATCCCGCAAAGCGGGAATTTCGTCAAAGACGAAATTATTTAACAGGATAAAGGTAATTGTTTTAATTGACCCGCCTATGGGTTTAAGTTCTCATCAAGCAAGAATAAAAATGTGCAAAAAAGCCAAGGCCGACGGAGCAGATGAGCTTGATGTCGTAATGAATATCGTGGATTTAAAGCACGAAAGATACGATAAAATTTTAAAGGACTTGAAGGCAATTTCTAAGATTTTACCAACTAAAGTGATTATTGGTTCCGGATATTTAACTGACGAAGAAGTGGCTAAGGCCTCTCAAATTGTAAAAAAAGCCGGAGCTATTTGCGTTAAGACAGCCACGGAAAAAGACCCCCTGGAAAGAAGAGAAATAGAAGAAAAAGCCCGTCATCTCAAAATTATGAAGAAATCAGCTCCCGGGCTTTTGATTAAGGCCTCTGCCCAAATCAGAACCATAGAAGATGTTGAAAAAATGGTTAAAGCCGGGGCAGATATTATCGGCACCAGCTCCGGTGTTGCCATTATGAAAAAGAAATAACCGAAGAAGGCAATAATTCCGCGTTATTCTGTTTAAAGTTTTGCGTTATTCCGCGATAAAAGTTTTCTTAACAATTAATCTATCAATATGCCTAAGCAAAAAATTAAAAAAGCAAAATCCCCATACCTTTATTCAGACCCCGAATTACCTCCTGTTAAAGAGGACTTCAGGGAGACCTTTCAGTGGAAAGTTTTTAAGATTATGGCAGAATTCATTGACGGTTTTCATTTTTTGGCTGACCTGAAAAAAACCATTACCATATTCGGTTCTACGAGCTCTCCTGAAAAGAATGCTTATTACAAGGAAGCAAGGAAACTCGGCAATCTTTTAGCCAAAGGCGGCTATACGGTTATTACCGGCGGCGGACCCGGTATTATGGAAGCCGGGAACCGCGGAGCCGCCGAAGCCGGAGGAGAATCGGTAGGCATTAATATTCTATTGCCCGAAGGGCAGAGAATGAATGAATATGTTACTAAGCCGATCGGGTTTAATTACTTTTTTACCCGTAAAGTAATGCTTTCTTTTTCTTCCAAGGCATATGTCTTTTTTCCCGGCGGGTTCGGAACTTTAGATGAATTTTTTGAAATGGTTACCCTTATTCAAACAGGAAAACTGGCCGAACCGGTGCCTATTATTGCCATAGGAAAAGAATACTGGGACCCGTTGTTTAGCTGGTTGAAATCCGAGGTTTATTCAAAGCATAATGCAGTAAAAAAACAGGACTTGGAAATTTTCCGAGTTGTTGATTCAGCCGAAGAGGCGTATAAAATTATTAAGAAGATTAAGTAGATGAAAATATGAGCGAAACGCAGCAATATGCAGAACTTATTAGGCCCGACTGGGCGCCTCCGGCGTTTCTTTTTGGCCCGGTTTGGACGGTTTTATACATTATTATTGCCATTTCTTTTGGTACGGTTTTTTACAGGGCTATTCGCAAAGAATTGCCTTTTTTTGCTGTCTTGCCTTTTGGTCTGAACTTAATTTTCAATTTTCTTTTCCCCCCTATTCAATTTGTCTTGCAAAATAATTTTTTGGCTTCCATTGATATCATTTTTGTCTTGGCGACCCTGATTTGGGCAATGGCCGTAATTTATCGCCGTATTAAATGGGTGGCTTTAGTAAATATCCCTTATTTCCTCTGGGTTTGTTTTGCCACGGTTTTGCAGATAACGATTACATGCCTGAATTGGTAAAATATTTTTTAAAAAATCTTTGAATTACGAAATTACCCTTTTCTCCTCTATCTCCCCCTTCCTTTTAGGGGAAGGGGGGGAGAAAAAGAGGGGATTAGGAAAGGATTATATGGTATTTCGTAATTTAAAAAAAATTATGCAACCGCTTATTGGCGGTTTTTTGTTTTTGTAACCAAAAATACTTGGCATATTTATTCAATTAATTAGAATGCATTTGGGAAGGCCATCCTTCCCGGACATTTCTCTGTGGATATAAAGAAAAAAATCCGAGCGGTTTCTCGGGTTTTTATTTTATGATAAGATACAATAATAGTTATTGTGACTAAAGCCCAAAAAGATAAAAAAACTAAGATGACTCAAGAACAAGCATTAGACATATTAAAGCTTGGATACAATGTATTTTTAACAGGAGCGCCCGGAACCGGGAAAACTTTTTTATTGAATAAATACATTGATTATTTAAGAAACAACGGCAAAAGCGTAGCGGTTACCGCTTCTACGGGGATCGCTGCTACCCATATGGGAGGAATAACCATACACTCTTGGTCGGGTATAGGCATTAAAGAGATGTTAAGCGATGGGGATATTAAAAAATTACAAAAAAGGTCGTATCTTAGAAAAAGATTTCAAAAAACCAATGTTCTTATAATTGACGAAATTTCAATGCTGCACGCCTTTCAATTTGACTTGGTTGACCGGATTTGCAGGGCCTTTAAAAACAGTCCAAAGCCGTTTGGCGGAATGCAGGTTGTTTGCTCGGGTGATTTATTTCAGCTTCCTCCGGTTCAAAAAAGAGGAGAAGCGGCCAGTTTTGTTATTAGATCTCAAGTATGGAAGAATATGGATATAAAAATTTGCTATTTAGAAAAACAGTATCGACAAGAAGGAGAACATTTACTTTCTTTGCTTAATCATATTCGCAATAATGCGGCCGAAGAGGCGAAAGCAATATTGCTTGATGTCGGGAGCAAAAGAAACACCTTTTCTATTGCTCCGACAAGATTATACACGCATAATATAGACGTGGATACTATTAACGATGTCGAGTTACGAAAAATAGAAGAGGAAGAATTTGTTTATTATATGCATTCAAGAGGCAGCAAAAATATTGCTTCTTCTTTGCGAAAAAATTGCTTGGCTCCTGAAAAATTAGTGCTTAAAAAGAGGGCTAAAGTAATGTTTGTAAAAAATAATTTTGATAAAGGATATGTTAACGGCACTTTAGGCATGATAGTGGGCTTTGATGAAAATGGTTTGCCGATTG
>CAYYED010000049.1:0-10916 GCA_964470785.1 uncultured Candidatus Saccharibacteria bacterium
ACCAGTAGATAATTTTCAATTTTCAATTTTCAATTTTCAATAATTTAATTTAAAAGTTTAAAAATTGACTTAGTCCGCTGACGCAGCCAGTCTAAAAAAATTAAAAATTTATTGGAAATTGAAAATTAGAAAACAAAAAATTACTGATTTTTGATCTCTGATTTCTCTACCGATTTCCGATTTCGCTTAACTAATTTCTGATTTCCGCTTGTTTGCTGTTCTCGATTTTCAATAAAACAAATTTCTTCAAGGCATTGCTACTTCACCGACACAAACTTCGCTCACTTGCTCGCAGGCAAATATCTTTCTATTCTTGTTTGAGAAAGTTGGTGATATATTCGTGAAGGTTAGCAATCCTCACCCGTTCCTGCTTCATTGTGTCGCGATCGCGCACGGTAACGTCTTCTTGCTTTAAAGAATCAAAATCAATGGTTAAACATAGAGGTGTTCCGGTCTCATCTTGGCGGCGGTATCTTCTTCCAATAGACCCTTGCTCATCATATTGTGCCATAAAATAGGGCTTGAGCATCTGATAAACTTGTTTAGCTTTTTTTGCCAATTCGGGTTTGTTTTTTACTAAAGGCAAAACCGCTGCTTTTATCGGGGCTAAATCCCGGTGCAAGCGCAAAATCATTTCTGACTCTTTGGTTGATTGTGTGGTCTCTGTTCTGCCTCCTTGTATTTCTTCATAGGCATCAACTAAAAAGGCAAGCAAACTCCTCTCTACGCCAACAGAGGTTTCGATAATGTGCGGAATATATTCTTCGCCGGTTTTCGGGTCTTGATATTTTAAATTTTCCTTACTGTACTTAATATGGCCGGATAAATCCCAATCACCCCTGTTGTGAATACCTTCAATTTCCTGCCAGCCAAAAGGAAACTTGTATTCCAAATCAACTTGCCTTCTGGCATAATGCGCCCTCTCCTCTGCCGGAATCTCAACCGCTCTCAAATTCTCTTTTTTAAGGCCTAAATTAAGGTACCATTTTAGACGTTCCTCTTTCCAATATTCAAACCACTCATCCGGAGTCCATCTGTGTTCATCTGTGTTCTTATCTGTGTTCATCTGTGCGGTAGTTCTTCTCGCCAAAGGCGAGCAGAACCACTGCATCTCCATCTGCTCAAATTCTCTCATGCGAAAAATAAAATTCTTGAGAGTAATTTCGTTGCGGAAGGCCTTTCCAATTTGGGCAATGCCAAATGGAAGCTTTTGCCGAGAAGTATTTAAAACATTTTTAAAGTTCACGTAAATACCTTGGCAGGTTTCTGCCCGTAAGTAGGCAACAGCGCTTTTGTCTTCTATCGGACCAATAAATGTTTTCATCATTAGATTAAACTTTTTCGGCTTGCTTAATTTGCCGCCGCAATCCGGACAAAAACCGTTCTGAATTTCATCCGTGCGAAACCGCTTATGGCAATTTTGGCATTCTGCCAATTCATCGGCAAAGCCGGCAGTAAGATGCCCTGACGCCTCCCAGACCTTTGGGGACATTAAAACAGCAGCATCTAATCCTACAATATCTCCGCGTTTTTGAACCATTTCTCTCCACCAGTTTTCCTTGATATTCTTCTTTAATTCTACTCCCAGCTGCCCAAAATCATAACAAGAAGCAAATCCTCCATAGATTTCAGAGGAGGGAAAAATAAATCCTCTTCTCCTGGCCAAAGATATAATTTTTTGCATTGTAACCATAATCTTGAACTAATTTACAAATTTTCAATTTTCAATCAATTTTCAAATTCCAATTTCCAATTTCCAAATCTCGGTTGAACATAACGAGGTTAAATAATTGAAAATTCGTAAATTGAAAATTTTACCGCACTCTCCCTTCCTCTCCAAAAATTTCTGTTGTTATCGGAGTAGTTGTAGCTGTTAAGTTTTCCGTAGTCCATTCATCTTTTCCGGCTAAAGTCAATGCGCCCACCAGCTCGGCAAAATCTCCTATTTGATCAGCGCTTGGCCTTAATTTAACCTGGAAAGCCATTTGAAACGGTTTTTTTACTCCTTGATTGGCTTGTAATTCGCCTATTGTCCAAACAACTTCTCCGGTGCCGGAATCAAAAGACAGTGCTTCAGGTAATGCCCCTCCGGTTAAATTTACCTGTGTGGGCAACGTTCCCCGCACTTTAACATCTTGGAGAGAATTAAAATAATTTTTCACCCTCCAAATAATAGTAAAAGTACCCTCTTCTTCCGGTTTTAAGGGAAGGTTTCCTTGGCTTCCAAAAACCTCATCGTCAATATATGCCATTTGTGAAAGTTCGGTCTGGGCGTGAACTTTTGCCACAAATCTCATTCTAGCTTGCCCTAAGATAACTTCGTTTTCCAAACGCGGTTTGCTAATGCCTTCCATCTTATCTTTAAGCTGAATCCAAAACTCTACCGAGCCCTCTTCTCCCGGTTCTAAAAACTGTAGAGTAGAAACATCTTGCCAATCCCATAATATTGAATTATCTCCTTCCTGGGTTCTGCCTTCCGGAACACGAATACTTTGAAAGTCAAATAATGGGCTGTAAAGTTTGGTTACTAAAAACATTTTTTGTAACGACTTATCTCCTACATTGCGAAAAATAATCTCATAGCGCAAGAGATCGCCGGGCTTGGCAATATAATCCCTGGAACTATTTATGTTCTGGGTAACATATAGCGAGGGCTCAATAATATTAACTTGTTTTACGGCTTCTTTAATGGGGATAAACTCTCCTCCTTTCCAAATTCCTATTTCAGCACTAAATATTTTTGTTTCACCTTTTTCTCCGGTTAATGCTCCTTTAAAATTAATTCTCCCTCCGTCTGTTTTGTTTAAAAGAGGAATTCTCCATTCAGAATCAGAAACGCCCCGCGGAACCGTTTCTTTAAGAACAAATGTCGCCGGATAAGTCATCCTTATTTCTAAATCAGAAAGAGGATGGTTGATGCTGGAAAAATAATTTAAAGAAAAATTAAGTTCTTGCCCCGAACCGGCTCCTGAAGGCAAATCAAATTCAAAGGTAAGCGGAACCTCTCCAATGGTTACAATATGGCTTGTTTTGGAAACGTATCCTGCTTGAAGGTTTTTGGGACGATAAGATACAATTGCTTTTGCTTCCTGTATTTCTCCTTCTTGCCCAAACATTTTTCCTTTAAACTGGAATGTTTTTTCTTGTCCTGGCTGGATAGCTCCGTCAAAGTCATCAATCCCCTTGGCAACCCTTGATAAATTGCCTTGGGAAGGAACGGCAGAACCGGGATACTCAAAAATAAGTTGAGGATCTTCCAGGCGTATATCGCCATTGTTTTTAATACGTACGCTGTATTCTATTTCCTCTCCCACCACTGCCTTTTCCGGACCAAAAATTTCTACTCTTAATACCTCTTTGGAATAAGTATTGTCTCTGTATGTCCAATAGCCAATAATAGCAAGGAGCAAAATTAATATGATTAAAATTATAATTATTTTATTTCTCATAATGTTTTTTCCGAGCCCTTTAATTTTTTAAGAAAATCAATTTGTTTTCTAATTTCTATTTTTTTAGCCGCGTCCCGAGAGCGATATAATTCTTTTTTTAGCTTCCTTACCTTTTTATTTACTTCATAGGGGGAAATATAAGCGCCATATTCTTTCTTGGGAAACATCCCTTCTTCCATGGCAATACGTTCTTGTGTAGAAAACTTGCTCGCCTCGGGTATGCGGCGGGGAGCTGTTTTTAATAGCTGGCGAAAACGCCTCCTGGTTATATGGGGCTTTTTTCCAAACATTCCTTCCTTGCTTGTGTCTCTTTTTGTTATTTCGCCCCCGGGCGCTCTTTTTGGAGGAGTAAAAAATCCCATAATTTATTATTATAACACTAATTTTAGCCCTAACCAAAGATTTTGATCTTCTATTTTAATTTCTGCTTCTTGAACCGGGTTTTTTTCCTTTTTTCGAAATAAAATGTTTTTGGCTTTGGTTTGTAATAAAAACTCTGTTTTATTTTTTTCTAATAATTTTATCAATTCTTCGTCGCCGGAAATATAAACCTCTATTCTATCTTCCGGCCTCAAGTTTCCTTTTTTTCTCATTTGCTGAACTCGCCGGATAAGTTCCCGTAAAAAACCTTCTTCTTTTAATTCTTTAGTAATAGCCGTCTTAAGCGCCAATCTGTCGGCATAAACAAACTCCTTTTTATCTTTTTGTATCTTTTTCCGTATCCTAATCTCTTTAACATTGGTTTCTTCCTTAATCAATAGCAGCAATTCTTCGGACAAACTGTCAGTTTTTTCAATCTCTAATAATGACAAGGGCTGTCTTACTTTAATTTTTAATTCATTGCGCATTTGCAAAACTTGTTTAACAATTTCCCGTGCATTTTTCATATTTTTTTCTAATCCTCTATAAATAAACTTTTTCTTGCTTTCCGGCCATTTCTGAAGATGAACGCTTTCGGCATTGCCTGATAATCCTTGATAAATTTCTTCTGACAAAAAAGGAATGAAAGGCGCGGAAACTCTCGCTGTCAAGGTAAGAATATAGCGAAATAAAAGAGCGGCTTTTTGTTTTTCTTTTTCATTTTTGGGCCGCTGGAGCCGATTTCTTGATCTCCTTATATACCATAAAGAAAGATCATTAATTACAAACTGCTCTATGTTGCGGGAAGCCCTAACAACATCATAACAATCAAGCGCCCGGGTTACTTCTTCTATGGTGCTGTGGAGACGGGAAACAATCCACTTATCTAATATAGTTATCGGTTCGGGTTGATGGCTATGCTGAACCGCGCCGAAACTCTTCCTTATTATTCCGTGTTCTACTCCAGGCCCGCCTGCAACGGTGTAGCAACTACGGGCAGGCTCTTCCGCGTATGTATTATAAAACACAAAACAATTTTGGAGGGTCATAATAAACTTCTTAAGGGATTGGTCTATGTCTTTTTCTTTAAACAATTTTGGGTCTCCGGGCTGATTTACGGTATAAAAATACCAGCGCAAAGCATCGGCTCCATATTTTTCTATCATTTCCCGCGAATCAATGACATTGCCCTTGGATTTAGACATTTTTTCTCCTTTTTTGTCTAAAACATGGCCCAAGGAAATAACATTTTTATAAGGCGCTTCAAGCCCAAGAAGTGTAGAAATTGCTAATAAAGTATAAAACCACCCTCTTGTTTGGTCCACGGCCTCGCTAATATAATCGGCGGGAAAAAGAAATTTTTGGTTTTTGCCTAGCCCGCTGACTGCGGCCGGCCTAAGGATTTTTGATTTTTGATCTTGAGCAAAGGCAAAAGGATAGTGGGCCTGTCCGAATGGCATTGCCCCGGAATCAAACCAGCAATCAATCACTTCTGTCACTCGCCTCATCTTTCCGCCACATTTTGGACAAAAAAATTCAATTTCATCAATATACGGGCGGTGAAAATCAAGCTCGCCTTCTTTATTATAAGGAAAACTTTTATAATCAAGTTTTTTTAACTCGCCCACATTGTGCCGCAACTCTTCCCTGTGCCCCGCGCTCTCTTTGATAGTATAACCACGAGCCGAAGCCATTAGCGATAGAAGCAATATTTCATGGCTAACAATTAAAATATTTTTATTTTGATATTTTTGCTCAATTTCTTTAATAAAATCAAGCGTTCTTATTGTTACTTGAGAATATTTTTCTCCTTCCGGAAAACCCTCATTAAATTTTTTTAAAGTTATTTTTTCTTTATTAAGATTGTTGTCCGGGTTAAAATACCTTTCTGCTTGACCAATATTTTTTCCGTTCATTTTTCCCGTATCTATTTCTCTCAAACGCGCTTCGTAAATCGGTTCTATCCCCAATGCTTTTCCTGCAATCTTCGCTGTTTCTTTTGTTCTCAATAAATCCGAAGAAAAAATAATGTCTATTTTTTCTTTTTCAAGCATTTGAATCGCTTTTTTAATTTGTTTTCTTCCTTTTTCTGTCAGCGGAACTTCTCTTCTCTCCGGAAAAGAAGAATAAAAATTTTCTACATTAGAAACTGCCTCTCCGTGCCTTAAAAGAAAATAATTATTAGTGGTAAATTTTTGCTTAAGCAAATCCTCCCGCGAACCAATAACTATAATGTTATCGCACTGTTTTGAATTTGGGCTAAAGCCCGATGGGCTCGCCCATTTAGGAATTTGGGATTTCCCTGTTTGGCACTGCCAAACAGGGAGCGGTGTTCCCCAATAACGCTCTCGGGAAAGAGACCAATCCTTTAGTTCATTCAGCCATTCGCCGAATCTGCCTTCTTTGAGATGGGAAGGAACCCAGTTAATGGTTTGATTGTTTTCAATTAAGTCCTTCTTGCTCTTGGTAGTTCTAATAAACCAGTTCTCTCTGGCATAATATAAAAGAGGGGTGGAGCAGCGCCAGCAAAAAGGATAATCATGCTCATATTGTTCTTGCTTAAATAAAAGCCCTTTTTCCTTGAGTTCTTCGATAATGAGAGGATCGGCCTGTTTAACAAAGATTCCGACCCATTTTTTTGCTTCCGGCTTAAACTTTCCTTGTTCGTCTACGGGTTGCGGAAAATCCTTAATGCCTTGCTCTTGCCAAAGAGCCATATCGTCTTGCCCAAAAGCCGGCGCAATATGTACAAGACCGGTTCCTTCTTCAGTATTAACAAAATCCGCGCCTAAAATTTTATACATTTTCTTGCTCATAGGCGCATCTAATGTTTTTTGGTCAAACAATGGCTGATATTGTAAACCAATCAAATCTTTGCCCTTAATCTCTTCAACCGCTTCATAGTTCTCTCCCAAAACACTTAACCGCTCTTTGGCAAGAATTAGATACTCATCATCTTTTTTCACTAAAACATAATCAATTTTTGGATTCACGGCAATAGCCGCATTAGCCGGCAAAGTCCACGGCGTCGTAGTCCAAACGAGAAGGTGACTGTTGACTGTTGACTGTTTACTGTTGACTTGGGAGGATAAAACTTTAAATTTTATATATATAGCCGGTTCTGTTATTTTTTTATATCCCTGCGCTACTTCGTGGGAAGAAAGTCCGGTTCCGCACCTCGGGCAATAAGGAATTACTTTATTTCCTTTTTCCAGCAATCCTTTGCTCCAAATGGTTTTCAAAATATAAAATACGCTTTCCATATACAAAGGGTCTCCGGTGATATAGGGATTTTCTAAATCAAGCCAATATCCGATTCTTTGGGTAAGGTCTTTCCAATCTTCGGTATATCTCCAAACCGATTCCCGGCATTTGGCATTAAATTTTTCTATTCCATATTCTTCGATCTCTTTTTTGTTCTTTAATCCCAGTTCTTTTTCTACTGATATTTCTACCGGAAGTCCATGCACATCCCAGCCCGCTTTTCTGATTACCCGGAATCCTTTCATTGTTTTATAGCGGCAAACAACATCTTTAAATGCCCTTGCTAAAACATGATGCACCCCGGGCTTGGCATTAGCAGTGGGCGGACCCTCATAAAAAACAAAATCCGGCGCGCCTTCGCGCTGTTTTGTTGATTTCTCAAAAATCTTGTTTTCTTTCCAATATTCTAATATTCTCTTTTCTCTGTTCGGAAAATTAAGCTCCATATACTTATTTCATATCACTTTAAGCTACTTTTTTCAATAAAAAAGGGGCGCTAACATCAAGGCCTCCCGGTTTCTTGAAAATATTTTTTTAGACAACACGACTCAAAACAACCCAAACAACTTAACCACAAACAATACATAAATTAATAAAAACATTGCGCCCTCCCAAACGCTAATGCGCCGGGTAATGCCGGAAATAACCAAAAGAAGCGTAGCCATAACCATAAAAGGAAAGCCAATAAAAAGAGTGACTTCATCAACAACAAGGGGTTTAAACATTGCCGGCAAGCCGGCTACCAGCAAGGCATTAAAAACATTTGAGCCAAAAATGCTTCCCAGGGCAATTTCATATTTCTTGCCAATAGCGGCTTTAATGGAAACCACCAGCTCGGGAAGAGACGTTCCAACCGAAACTCCAAAAATAGTAATAACAGAAATGCCAATTTTTAAAATTTCAGATATTTTAATAACCGAATCTATAAGATAATTAGCTCCAATTACCAAAAACACGACCCCTAAAATTAAAAAAAAGAAAACCTGAAAATTTAACTTTTTAACCGGTTTTTTAACCTTGCGCCGATCTGCCCTTGATGGCAAGACTTTTGAAGTTTTTTGGGACAATATTTTGTCTTTAACCAAGGGCTCTTCCGAAGGGAGCGCTTCTGGGAGTACTATAGGCCCCTCACTGCCTGTTCTCCTTTGAGAAAAAACATAAAAAAGATAAACCAAAAAGGCAGTCAAAAGCAGAGCGCCTTCTTGCCAAATAATATTTCCGTCCCAAAGAATAAACCCGAATAAAACGGTAACCGAAGCCAGCAACGGCAAGTCAATATCAATTAAGCTTCTTCTAACTGCTAAAAATTTTTTAGTTGCTATAGCAGAAAGCCCAACTATTAACAAAATATTGGCAATATTAGAACCAACAACATTGGCTGCGACGATTTCAGTGGCTCCTTTAAAAACAGCTGCCAAGGCAGAAATTAATTCAGGAAAAGAAGTTCCCAGTCCCACAACGGTTACGCCAATAATAAAGGGCGACACACCTAGGGCTATCCCAATTTTTTCTGAACTTTCCACAAACCAATCAGCTCCTTTTATTAAAAGGGCCAAAGAAGCTATAAAAACTAAAATCCAAAAAATCAACATTATTAAATTATATATATTAACATTCTGAAAAACAATGGGGCTTTTTTACATTCTTAGGGGCACGGAAATACCTAATAAATTTAAGCTGTTTTTTAGGGTCTGCGCTACTGCTTGGGTAATGGCCAATCTAAATTGTTGCAGTTCCTTTGTGTCCGCTTTTAACACGGGGTATTTCTCATAAAACAGATTATATAATTGGCTAAGTTCAAAGGCAAAAGCGCAAATTAGATTAGGAGAAAACTTTTCCCCTGCTTCTCGGACAACTTCCGGAAACCTCCAAATCAGACGGAGCAATGCTTTTTCTTCCGGCTCAAGTCGCAGAGTTTCTAAAATCTTCGCTTTTTCAGAACTTTTCTCTAAAATGCTTTGGCACCGGATAACCGTATATTGGATATAGGGGCCTGAATTTCCTTGTAAATTAAAAATATGCTGCCAGTCAAAAACAATATCTTTAGAGTGGTGCCGCATAAGGTCATTATATTTTATCGCCCCAATGCCCACTATTGAAGCAATTTCTTTTTTTTCTGCTTTCGAAAGAGCTTTCTCGGTTTTAGTTTTCTCAATAAGATTTTCCGCTCTTTGAACGCTTTCTTGCAAAATATCTTCTAAATGAATGGTATCTCCTTTTCTGGTGGAAAACTTTCCGTGCAGCCATCTTATTAAACCGTGCGCCATATGAATTAGTTGTTCTTTTTTAGCGTAACCAAGCATTTCTGCTGCGATAAAGCTTTTAGCCAGGTGTTCTTTTTGGTCGGCTCCCACTTCATAAATGATTAAATCCGGACTCCATTTTTCCATCCGGTATTTTATAGTGGCTAATTCTCTTGTCTGATAAGTAGTGGCGCCGTCGCTTTTTAACAGCATTAAAGGCGTTTCAAATCCGGGCACAAAAATGACCAATGCCCCTCGGCTTTCTCGGGCAATGCCTTTTTCCCGGGCATCTTTAATAACTGCCTCCATTTTATCCTCATAAAAACTTTCGCCTAAGACATAATCAATTTTTATTCCTAAAATTTTGTATATTCTTTCAAATTCCTGCATACTCTTTTCCACGCAGGACTTCCAAATGTTTTTAGCTTCGTTTTCTCCTTTTTCCAATTTTTGATGCCACCGTCTTGCTTCCTGTAAAAGAGAAGGAGCTTTTTCCGCTTCTTCATGAAATTTTACATATAACCCTTCTAATTCCTGCACGGAAAGCTCTTTTGCTTCTGCTTTGCTCCATTTTTTAATAGCTACGATCAGCTTTCCAAATTGCGTACCCCAGTCGCCCAAATGATTGTTTCCAATACATTGCCAGCCCAAAAACTTATAAATATTATATATGGCTTGCCCTATAATGGTAGAACGTAAATGGCCAATCCCAAAGGGCTTGGCAATGTTGGGGGCGGAATAATCTATCACTGCTCTTCCTTTTTGATTATCAGAGCCGTAATTTTGTTTATCCTCCAAGACCCTTTTTAAACCGGCTAACAACGTTTTCTTTGCCAGCCAAAAATTAATAAATCCGGGGTCAACAATTTCCACTTTTTCTATAAACTCGTCTGCCTTAAGATACTTTTTTAAAGCTTCTGCTATTTCTTTAGGTTTTTTGCCTATTTTATTTGCAATTAAAAGGGCCGTATTAGAGGCATAATCACCGTGTTCTTCTCTTTCCGAAAATTCAATAATAATTTCAGGCAAATCAAAAAAGGGGAGCTCTTTCTTTTTTTGAGCGTCTCTGACCGCTTTTTCAATTGCTTTTTTGAGTTTCTGTTTATCCATTCTTTTTCAGCTTACCCTGATTTTTTAAATTTGTAAAACTTAATAACGAAAAAATCCTGCGAGTTTAATGCAGGGCAACCTCTGTCCCCTAAAATTCGGTTTGGGAACTTCCGAAGTTCCCAAAACAGACAGGAGTTAGAGCAATCCGGAAAATTTTTGCGCTACCGCCATTTGGGCCTTTCTCACTGCCTCATTAAAACACTCTTTCACTGCTTTTTCCTGGAGTTCTTTTTCCAGTTGAGGGTTTAATTCAATGCTCTCTACTTCAAACCTCCCATTGATAACAATTTTTACCCCGTGTCTTTCTGCTTCCACTCTCTCGTTTTTAATGCTCTCCTGCATTTCTTTTAATTGTTTCATTTGCTTTAATTTGTCAAACATATTATTAATTAATTCTCAATTTTCAATCAATTTTCAATTCTTAAATTTTCAATTGAAAATTAGGAAATTGAGAAATTGTTAAATTCATTCGTAAATTGTAAATTAGTAA